>NZ_JAVRMB020000361.1:0-24938 GCF_031844845.1 Endozoicomonas sp. | reverse complement strand
CCGAATGCTTTCATTGGCATTATTCATGGCAAAACTGAATCCCGCCTTTTGCAGCATTTCCATATCGTTGCCACTGTCACCAAAGGCAGCGACTTCATCATCGGTAATATTCCACTGCTCTTGCAGCAAATGAAGACCATGGGCTTTATGAACACCGGGAATAATCAAGTCAATCCATTCGTGTCCGCTGGTGACCGACACCAGCACATCACCCAGCGTCTTCCGGGCAGCTTCCAGCACGGCATCATGGATAGCCGGAGACATCTTGATGGCGATTTTAAGAACTGTGTCGTTTATTTCCTGATAACCCTGAATCAGTTCCAGTCGCTGGTAGTGGTTTCTGGCATTTTCTACTTCCGCAGGATCGGCAGTATTCAATACGTAAGCACTGTTTCTACCACAGACAATAGCAGTAACCTCTTTCAGGCTTTCCAGAAACGGATAAGTGCGAGTCAGGGTTTCAGTAGCAATATCCGCCACAAAGAGTTCCTGCTGACCATCGTGAACATAACCGCCGTTTTCAGCAACGTAGGCAATATCGCCACCATCGATATCCTCAAAATAGGATCGCAACTTGTAATACTGGTTACCACTGGCCACTACGAATCGAATACCCCGGGCCTTCAGGTTCTGGAACTGTTCCAGAAAACGTTCGCGGTTGTATGTCTTGTTATCCTTCAGGAACGTGCCATCCATATCGACAGCAATCAATTTGATTCCGGTGTAGCCTGTCATTTTGTTGTTATCTCTGATTAATAATTGGAATGATGTCAGTGAAACTACAGCACCAATAACCGCCGTTAAATAAGGGAATTTACCTCAGCTTTTAGCACTTATGCAGTGCAGGTTTATGAACTTATGCACACCGGGACTTAACAGGAAGCAGTCCTCCTCTGGATAAGGCTAAACTGGTTATCCAACGGGGAGAAATAACCAATGGCTCGAGTCGCTGTAATCGGTGCAGGCCCATCAGGGCTTTCGGTTTTACGTGCATTTAAATCAGTAAAAGATAAAGGCTCAGATATTCCTGAAATTGTCTGTTTTGAAAAACAGGACACATGGGGAGGGCTTTGGAACTACACATGGCGCACAGGGTTTGATGAGTATGGAGAGCCGGTTCATGGTTCAATGTATCGTCATCTCTGGTCCAATGGCCCAAAAGAGTGCCTGGAGTTCGCTGACTATTCATTTGAAGAGCATTTTGGAAAACCAATCCCGAGCTACCCTCCCCGAGAAATATTGGCGGACTATATTTGCGGACGGGTTGAAGAATCCGGTGTACGCAACTGGGTTCGATTTCGTCAAACTGCCCGCTGGATCGAGTATCATCCTGAGCAGGAAGCTTTTACCGTAGTCGTCCATGACCTGATAAATAATTGCCAGGTAAGCGAGAAGTTCGATTACGTCATCATTGCCACAGGGCATTTCTCTATACCCAACGCCCCCCTGTTCGACGGTCTCGATAAGTTTGCAGGACGTGTTCTGCACGCCCATGATTTTCGCGATGTCCTTGAGTTTAAAAACAAAGAAATTCTTATTGTTGGCAGCAGCTACTCTGCCGAAGATATTGGCTCTCAATGCTGGAAGTATGGCGCAAAATCAATAACCGCCTGTTATCGCACAGACCCAATGAACTTTAACTGGCCTGACCATTGGGAAACCAGACCTCTACTCACGAAAGCAGAGGGTAAAACCGTGTACTTTAAAGATGGAACCTTTAAAGACGTTGATACCATTATTTTATGCACTGGTTATCTTCATCATTTTCCGTTTATGCAAGATGACCTTCGCCTCGTAACCACGAATCGCCTGTGGACTCCGGGCCTTTACCAGGGAGTCGCGCTGGAAGCTAATCCCCGTGTTATGTATCTTGGCATGCAGGACCAGTTCTACACCTTTACTATGTTTGATGCTCAGGCCTGGTGGGCAAGAGATGTCATTCTGCAACGAATAAAACTGCCATCCCCTGCTGATATGGAAAAACACAGTGCAAAGTGGCAGGCACGGGAAAGCACACTGAAAACGAATGAGGATATGATCTGGTTTCAGGGAGACTACGTGAATGAATTGATCAGTCAGACGGATTACCCGACATTAAATACTGAAGCTATTAACAGGACATTTATGCAGTGGGAACATCATAAGCATCAAGACATCATGGGCTTTCGTGATCATAGTTACCGATCCGTAATAACCGGGAATCAGTCACCCTTGAATCACACCCCATGGATTGAAGCCATGGATGATTCAATGGATACATTCTTAAATGCTCACCGTATTACGCTGAAAAAATCTGACTAAAACCCACTCTTTCCTGATAACTGCGCCCCAACCTATCGCTCCCTAAAGGACATAAAGACGAGGGTTTACGACGATTTGACTACATTCCTATCAGGAATGGGTCAGTTTGAAAAAATGCACCGAACGAAACAAGTATTTTCCAATCCTGAAATACGCCTGAATCTCTACAATCTCAAGTAAGAAAATATACGGCACCTGATGTTCTTTTTTTTACATGGGCGTATACTCGAATCCGCCTACGGCACTAAGTACAAACTACCAACATCCTGTATTCATTCCCAGGTCAAAATCACGTACCCTGCTTCGCCCTTTGGTAACTGGATTCCCAAAGGTACAGAACACAAAACACAAAACACAAAACACACAGAGAAAACATTATGAAAGTGCAAGGTTTCGCACGCTCAATGATTGCCATCGCGATTAGCGCAACGATCAGCAGTTCTGTTATTGCCAGTGAAGTGGCATCACAGGTCGTGGATAAAGGACTGACCTTCTCCATCGGTAGCGCTTATAACGATCTGGACAGCTATCGCGATCTGGATAATAAGTTGGCACCGGAAGTTGGCATTGGCTATCGCCTGAATGACCGTTTCAGTGTTGAAGGTATCTACTCTCAGTACTCCACCGACCATAAATTCGGTAAAGATACAGACCTTAAAGAATTCCGTCTGGATGCCTTCTATGACCTGACCCCCTGGGATGGTTCTCTGACACCTTACTTTGTTGCGGGTATCGCCGAACTGGATGCCGATTACGAAGTGGGCGGAGAAGATGATGACACCCGCATGAATGCCGGTCTTGGCTTAAGAAAAGCATTTACCCCGAACCTTGCCATTCGTGGTGATGTGCGTGCGGTACGCAGCCTGGATTACGCTCAGACAGAAAGCATGGTCAATGTTGCACTGACCTGGACGTTTGGCAGTGTTGCAAAGGCCGCTGAGCCAGTAGTCGCCGCTCCTGTTCAGGAAGAGCCTGTTGTCGCTGTTGTTCTCGATGCAGATAATGACGGCATTCTGGATAATGCTGACCTGTGTCCGAACACTGCCGCTGGCATCACTGTCGACATAACTGGCTGTGAGCCAATGGCGGCCATTGACCTGCTGGTTAACTTCGATTTGAACTCTGAATCAATTAATCAGGAAGGTATTGACCAGGTTGCCAAAATGGGTGAATTCCTGCAGCGCTATACGGAAGTCAAGATCCGTATTGAAGGTCATACCGATGACCAGGGAAAAGCGGCTTATAATGAGCAGCTATCTGCCCGTCGTGCCGATGCCATCCGTCAGATGCTGATTGAACAGCACGGTATTAATGCTGAGCGGATTGATACTGCCGGTATGGGTGAGAACACGCCCGCAGCCAGCAATGATACAACAGAAGGTCGTCAACAGAACCGTCGTGTAACTGCTGAAATTATCGAAGCATAATACGACTACGGCCGGGCAATAGCCTGGCCGGTTTCTGTGTTGGGATATTGACATCCTCCCACCACCAAATCAGCGAAGCTGATTATGGTGGGGGATTCCCGTTAGTCACCCAACAGGTTTCCTGTTTCAACACGCCTTCCCTGGATAGTGGCCAGGCCGCTATCCCCGTTCCAGTCGCTCCACAGGCTAACCCCGCCAGTCCAGCGGTTTTTACATTCTGTGCTGCACAAATATCCCGGTCGTGCCTGGTGCCACATTTAGGGCAAACCCACTCACGAATAGACAACGGCAGACTTTCGTTAATAAACCCGCAACCTTTTGTCGAACAACGCTTGGAGCTTGGAAAGAATCGGTCTATTTCAGCAATCGTTCTTCCTGCCCAATCAGCCTTGTACTTCAGTTGTCGGACAAACTCCCCCCAATTCGCATCGGCGATATGTTTAGCCAGTTTCGGGTTTTTGATCATGTTCTTCACAGCAAGGTTTCAACGCACACAACTTGGTTTTCGTTAATGAGTGTACGGGACGCTTTATGAGTAGCGTCCATCCGGCAATCGGCAATCGGCAATCGGCAATCGGCAATTTTGGCGTGGACTCTGGCAACTTTTAACCGGGCTTTGTTTCGGTTCCTGCTGCCTTTTTGTTTCTTTGCCAGTTTACCCTGAAGGTAGGCGAGAGTTTTCTCGTAGCGTCTGGTGTGCCTTGGGTTGCCGGATTTTTTACCATCGGAAGTGATGAACAGATCGGTTAAACCTAAATCAATGCCTACTGTCTTGGCAATAACAGGCATTGGTTTAGCTTCAAATTCACAGAGCATGGAAACAAAGTATCTGCCTGATCCTTGCTGATAGTGATACTGGAAGGATTAGAGGATAGCTCCCGGCTCCATCGGATATTCAGGGGCTCTTTGCTCTTGGCAATGAATAGTTGGCCGTCATTATACTTGAACGTTGAATTGGCAAAGGTAGCACTCTGCCTAGAATGCCTTTTCTTGAATTTTGGGTATTTAGCCCGACCTTCCCAAAAGTTCTTGAATGCCGTTTGCTGGTGTCGCATTGCCTGTTGAAGAGGCACGGAAGAGACATCGTTCAGCCATTGAAATTCAGGCTTACTTTTCAGCTCTGTTAATTTCTTTGAAGCAGCGTTGTAGTTAATGCTGGCGCTGTTCTCGTAGTATTCGTTGGTTCGCCAGTGGAGTACGTGGTTATAGGCAAAGCGCACACACCCGAAAGTCTGGGCAAGTAGTTGTTCCTGCTCAACAGTCGGGTAAAAACGGTATTTATAGGCGCGTTTTGATTTCATACTTACAAAATTATATTATCTTTTGTAAGCAGTAAAGCCAACCCTCGCCGGGTTGGTCGCTATTCATCTCCACCCAAACCTGAAAGGTCGCTCTGCTCCCAATCAGGTTATGGGCGGAGTATTCCGCGAGGTTCGATAAATCGTGCGTACTAATCTAAAAAACAACATAAATCAGCATATTACACGCATGTCAGAACGAAATATTATCAATCGCATTGCATCCTGAAATACAGGAACGGTTGAAGTCTGTTTTTCTTACCCATTACTGCCCGGAGATATGTTCTCTTTACCAGAATCGTCGTAAAGCCTCGCCTTTAGGCCCTGTGGGTCCAATCGGGCGGGGATATAAGGCGGGAACGCGCGGAGCGTTCCGCTTGTGCTGCCCTTACCTGCTACACTCTTTCCTGTCTCTTGAAGACCTACCGTACGTAGGGCATACGGTATGTGAAGCCTGCGGAGCGACCGGAACGGGGATAATGGCTATGCCACTATCTAGGAAAGGCGCGCTGAAACAGGAAACTCCTGGAGCGATCCAAGAACCCTCGCCTGATAGGGCGGGGAGTGTCAGCAACGGTCTTGATACATGTGAGTTAAATTTCTGAAAGACTTGACATTAAAGGGATACTCGACTTTTTTGAAAAATAAAAATAACCCGATCATCGCGTATTAATTGCTCAGAGAAGCAAGTTTGTGGGTGTACTATTCCCCTTATGGAGGTGTACCTTCACCGTTAGAAATAACGGCATCAATTTGTACCAAAGCATCCATAAGGATAGCTGAAACGCCGACTGTTGTTCTTGCAGGAAGATCGTTTTTGAAAAATGTTGTGTAAATTTCGTTTACAGCATCAATATCTGCGATATTTCTAAGTTGGATATTTATTTTAACGACATCGTCCATAACGTGGTTGACACTTTCCACAATTGCATTGATATTTTTCAGGCATTGTCCAGCCTGCTCTTTTACACCTCCAGCTACCATTCCACCCGTTTTTGGGTCTAGAGGTAACTGAGCTGCAATATGGTTGTAATGAGAAAAAGCGACAGTTTGTGTATATAGAGAACTTTTTGGTGCATTTTCTGTATTGTTTGCTCTTATGACGAGTCCGTGCCTGTCTTCAACAGCTTGCGGGGGTGTACCATCTCCGTGTGACACAACGGCATCAATTTGTACCAAAGCATCCATAGGTAAAGCTGACACGGCAACTGTTGTTCGTGCAGGAAGATAGGCAGCGGTCCTGGCAATAGCCGAGGCTGGTAAAAATGTTGTATAAACTTCGTTTACGGCTTCAATATCCGAGAGGCTTGTAAGGAAGATATTTATTTTAACAATATCATCAAAAGGAACATCAATACTTTCTAAAATTGCCTTGATATTTTTCAGGCACTGTCCAGTTTGCTCTTTTACGCCACCCGCTACCAATTTGCCAGATTCAGGATCGATAGGTAATTGAGCGGAAATATTGTTGTAATGAGAAAAAGCGACAGTATGTGTAGATACAGAACTTTTTGGCGCATTTCCCGTGTTTTTTGCAATTTTTATGAGATCGCAAGGCTCTTGTGAAGGTGTACCTTCACCGTTTGAAATAACGGCATCAATTTGTATCAAAGCATCATCCACAGGCAAAGCTGCCACTGCGGCTATCATCCGTGTAGGAAGATAGTTTTGGAAGAATGTTGCGTAAACCTCGTCTACAGCGTCAACATCTGAAATATTCTTAAGGAATATATTGATTTTAACAACATCGTCCATAACATGGTCGATACTTCCTACGATTGCTTTAATATTTGCCAGGCACTGCTTTGCCTGCTCTTTCACACCACCAGCTACAATTTCACCCGTTTTAGGATCTACAGGTCCTTGAGCTGAAATATTATTGTAATGAGAAAAAGCTACCGTTTGTGTAGAGACGGAACTTATTGGTGCATTTTCCGTGTTTCTTGAAAGTTTTAAAATATCGCTGTTCATATCAGTATTTCTCCTACGTGAAATACGCAATCGGGGGTTATAGCAGACAAAATAACAGGTCACTCGGTGCGCCGAGATAAATCCGCAAGAGATTGAAGGTGAAAGTCCTTCATCCGGTAAGGTTCAGCAAACCGCCGGAACCCAGGGGCATTGGGCGGTTATCTCTAATGGCAACGGTAAGCGTTGGCAGGGGAACGTGCAGGCCCGGCTTTCAATAGTAGCAGATTCCAGCTTCGCTCATTTCCACAAAAGTCCCAGAATCTCTGGTCATTATTTCAGATGCCTGATCCAATGCACCGATAGCACCAAATGATCCTCCTGCCCGAACAAAGCGACAAACTGACTCTACTTTGGGGCCCATGCTACCAGCGGCAAAAGGAAATTTTTCGAACGCATCGGGTGTAGCGCTGCGTATTTTCTTTGAGCCAGGTTGCCCATAATCCGTTTCTACGGCGGGTACATCAGTAAGAAGGACCAGGCCATCCGCTCCCAGTCCTTCTGCTAAAAGAGCAGAGGCTCTGTCTTTATCAACCACCGCTTCGACACCCAGTAATTTGTTATCAGCATCACGAGTTACGGGGATTCCTCCACCGCCACCACAGATAACGGTAATGTCCCCGGAAGAAATAATATGCTTTAGGCAAGGTAGTTCAAGAATCTCTTTTGGTTGGGGGGAGGGAACGACGCGCCGGTAATAGTTGCCGTCGGCTTTGATGGCCCAGTCGGGGTTGGCGTCACTGATAATTTCAGCTTCTTCACGGGTATAGACAGGGCCCACAAATTTGTCGGGATGTTCAAACGCAGGGTCATCAGTACTGACAATGGTTTGAGTGGATACAGTACAGACTTTGCGACCGGGCATAAAATTCCTGAGTTCCTGCTCAAACATAAAGCCGATCATTCCCTGGGTTTGTGCCCCCAGTGCATCAAGCGGATAGGGGCTTACCTCTTTGTAGGCCTGGTTCATTAACGCCAGCAGCCCAACCTGTGGGCCATTGCCATGGGTCAGAACGACCTGATGGTTCTTGGCAACGTTAGCAATTGATTCCGCAGCCGTTCGGATATTCTCTCTTTGCAGATGGGCTTCCAAAGGTTGGTTTCTCTGCAAAATAGCATTGCCGCCAAGAGCTATAACAACAAGCATGATTGAACCTCTGACAGAATTTATTTGTTAATGAAAAAAGGGGGATAGAACTGCCGGGTAAAGCAGGTAATGCCTGACCCGGCAGGAGGAATAAATCAGTCACCCAGTGTTGCAACCATAATGGCCTTGATGGTATGCATTCGATTTTCCGCCTCATCAAAAGCTATACAGCATTCTGATTCGAAAACATCTTCTGTCACCTCCAACCCGTTTTTCATACCATAGGTTTCGGCTATTTCTTTACCAACGACGGTTTCCTCGTTGTGGAAAGCTGGCAGACAATGGAGATATTTGACATCAGGGTTACCGGTTTTTTGGATAACACCCATATTGACCTGATAGGGTTTCATCAGATTGATGCGTTCTTGCCAGGCTTCTTTGGGGTCTCCCATGGATACCCAGACATCACCATATAAAAAATCGGCATCTTTGACGGCATCAGCCACGTTGTCGGTAAACTGTAGCGTTGACCCGGATTTTTCAGCTATCTTACCGCACTGGTCAATAAGGTCTTGTTCCGGGTAGTAGCCTTTGGGGGCTGCAATGGAGAAGTTAACACCCATCAGGGCGCTGCCAACCAGCAGAGAGTTGCCCATGTTGTTTTTACCGTCACCGAGATAGCATAACTTCATCTCATTCAGGTTTTTACCCTGACCGTGCTCAATCATCGTGAGAAAATCGGCCAGTATCTGGGTTGGGTGCCACTTGTCAGTCAGGCCATTCCATACCGGAACACCCGAATATGCGCCAAGCTCCTCTACCGCTTTTTGTGAAAAACCACGGAACTCAATACCGTCATACATCCTGCCAAGCACCCGGGCCGTATCTTTTACGGACTCCTTGTGCCCCATCTGGGAGCCGCCACTGATAAACGTAACGTTTGCACCCTGATCAAAAGCGGCTACTTCAAAGGCGCAGCGGGTTCTGGTGGATGCTTTCTCAAAGATAAGCGCAACATTTTTTCCTTTAAGGTGCTGTTGCTCTGCGCCTGCATATTTGGCTCGCTTCAGATCCCGTGAGAGGTCGAGCATAAACTGTATTTCTTTTGGTGTGAAATCCAGTAGTTTCAAGAAGTTACGGTTGCGAAGATTGAAAGCCATGGTAGATTCCTCTGGCTGGTAACCTGTGAGAGTGGTAAGTAATGAACTAATTCCAGACGCTTTCTGTCAACGTCTCATGGGGTCTTTCAGATACCATCCCTCTGGATGGGACAGCTCATGCAGCGAGCTCCACCCCGCCCCCTTCCCAGATCTTCTCCGGGGATGGTTAACACCTCAATACCGGCTTTTTCCATGTTTTCCAGGGTGTGGATATTTCGTTCGTAGCCAATGACTTTTCCAGGGCTGATGGCCAGAACATTATTGGCATCGTTCCATTGTTCCCGCTCAGCTTCAAATACATCACCGCCGGTAGGAATCATTCGAAGCTTGTCAACCTCAAGGGCGTTGGCAAGGGTTTCAAACAATCCAAACCTGGTCCGTTCGGCTATCACCATTTCGTTATCGCCAAGACGGACTTCCCAGCAGGGACTGGTATCGAGATTTACGCCCTGATAGCAGCTGAAGCAGTCATGTGTCATGTGGGTAAAAACCGTGTCCAGATGCATGCAGCTGCGATCTTTTGGCAGTTGTACTACGATGACTTTTTTGGCCTGGCCAGTCGTAAACAGAGCTTGTGCAAGGTTTTCTATCCCCTGAGGAGAGGTGCGTTCAGACAGGCCGATAAGAACAGCACCTTTGCCAATAACCAGTACGTCACCTCCTTCGATAGTTGCGTGATCATAGTTGACGTCTTTATCGCCGTAATAGGTAATAAAGTCATCGTTTTTAAATTTGGAGTGGAATTTGTAGATGGCTCTCAGGTGCACTGTTTCCCGTTGTCTTGCAACTTTTGCCATGGGGTTTAGAGATACACCGCCGTATATCCAGCAAGAAGTATCCCTGGTAAACAGATGGTTGGGAATGGGGTCAATGACAAAATCGGTTTCCTTCATCATGTTCATAGTCAGACTATGGGGATGATGCCCGAGTTCACTCACTGTCATACCACCGATAAGGTGGAAGGCCATATTGTCTAAACTCATATCATTCAGACAGGAAAGTACCTCCTTTCGTAATGGTGGTCCGTAGCGCCAGGTGGTGAACTGCCGCTCCATAATCCATTGTTTGGCTTCTGGAATGGCCAATGTTTCAGCCAGCAATGTGTGAAGCAGCAGAACCTCTACACCATTTTTTGTGAGTACCTGCTGAAATGCATCATGCTCTATACCTGCGCTTTCTACGCGAAGAACATCATCAAAAAGCAGATCCTCACAGTTGGAGGGCGTCAGTCGTCTGAGCGCAAGTTCCGGGCGGTGAACCATTACTCGTCTGAGCTGCCCGATTTCTGAGCCTACACTGAGTTGTGTCATTTCACACCTCGTAACAGGAAAAAAGGGGGGGGGGTAAACTTTGTTGTAAAGCGAAGAGTACTGGAGGGCAGATCTTATAGTGATTGCCCCCACCTTCTATAGGTAGTTTTACCTGTTTTTGTTACTGACGGTTTGTTTGTCTTGAATAATCTATACTTTTTTGACTTCAAATATGTTTTTTCCTATACACACAACCACAACTGTCTGTTTATTGCCGTATATAAAGGTTTTGTTTTATTCACTGATTCTGCGGTATTCCTGTGGATGGATCTCATGCTTTCTGTCGTGAGGTATAGCTATCACAAATGGGAATATCTCATTCTTGCTGGTTAGTTTTTCTTCTTAGGTGGTTTGATTATGAAAGCGTTCAGGTTTCCATCTGCATACACTATTTTGTTCCTGATTATCGTGTTTATGGCAATTCTGACGTGGATTATTCCGGCAGGTAAGTATCAGGTTGAAACCAATGAAACGTTAGGGCGTGAGGTGCCTATTGCTGGTACGTATAGTGAGGTTGATCCCAACCCCCAGGGGCTTGAAAAAATCCTGCTGGCACCGATATCGGGCTTTTACGATCCGGACACTTACAAGGCTAATGGTATTGATGTTGCCCTTTTTATTTTGATCATTGGTGGATTCCTGGCTGTGGTGACTAAAACAGGAGCCATTGATTCAGGCATCGCCAGAGTGACTGCTGCGTTGAAGGGGCGAGAACAACTATTGATTCCCATATTAATGCTTCTGTTCTCTCTGGGCGGGACTATCTATGGGATGGCTGAAGAAAGCCTTGCGTTTTATCCACTTATTTTACCGGTGATGATTGCCGCCGGTTATGATTCGGTAACAGCGGTTTCTGTGATTCTTGTTGGCGCAGGTCTGGGTACCCTGGCCTCTACCGTTAATCCTTTCGCTACGGTCATTGCGTCTGATGCGGCGGGCGTCAGCTTTACTTCAGGGATGACGTTGCGCTTTGTCATCTACTTTCTTGGTCTGGGTATTTGTATTGCCTATGTGATGCGTTACGCCGCAAAGGTTAAAGCTGATCCAACGTGTTCCGTTGTTGCAGAAATGCATGAGTCTAATCGTGAACATTTCCTGTCTCAGCGAGATGAAAGTATTTCCTCTGAGTTAACGGGGTCGCAAAAAATAATTTTGTTGCTGTTTCTCGCCGCGTTTGGCGTGATGATCTACGGGGTATCTGTTGCCGGCTGGTGGATGGCCCGGATGTCTGCACTCTTTCTGGTGGTATCAATTTTAACGGCGTTTATCGCCAGGATGAGTGAGCAGGAGTTTACCGATACATTTGTGGATGGTGCGAGAGATTTGCTGGGGGTGGCATTAGTGATAGGTATCGCTCGCGGTATCGTCACCATAATGAATGACGGGATGATTACTGATACGATCCTTTACTGGGCTGAGCAGGCTGTCAGTGGTCTGTCGTCTGTTATGTTTATCAATGTGATGTACTGGATTGAGATTGTCCTTTCCTTTTTTGTACCTTCCAGTTCCGGGCTGGCGGTGCTTTCCATGCCGGTTATGGCCCCTCTGGCCGACTTTTCCGGAGTGGGCAGGGATCTCGTGGTGACCGCTTATCAATCAGCCAACGGCATTGTGAATTTTGTGACGCCTACTTCCGGGGTCGTCATGGGGGCTCTTGCTATGGGGCGAGTGTCTTATGAGCGCTGGTTGAAATTTATCTGGCCATTGCTGGTTATTATCACTGTTTTTCTCACTATTGCGTTAAGTATAGGCGCAGTGATTGAGTAGTTTTTAATGGTTGTGCTCAATGATTTTTGATTCCAGTACTTGTCCTGTAACGGCATCAACGATTATGGTTCGATGGTACTTTTTAGGATCGACATAGTGAATGGTTCTGGTTATTCGTTCCTCGCTCCGGTGTAACGTGGAGTTCTTGACTGTTTTTATCGGGTATTGACCGGATAGTTTGTCAACCAGTTCTTCCAGTTTAAGTACCTTCACCTTTTCAGGTTTACTGTAAGCCCGATCCGTGATGATATCTCCGGTTTTATTATTGATAGTCATACTTTGTGTGGTTTTATCGGATGGTAAGTTATAGAGGAGAGTAATAGGCGTATTTGCATCGGCAGAATTATGGTAACTGAGGATTACCATCTCCGGATGCCTGACTCTTGCCTTTTCCAGTTTCATGACCTCTGACGCTGGCAGGGTGTCCGGATAGGCCCAGGCAGCAAGTAAGGTCAGGGGTACGAAGAAAAGTATGCTGAGTTTAAGGATGTTCATGGTCAGAAGCCTGTTAAGCTGCTTTGGTACGGAAGGGAGGAGTATCTCGAAGGTTAGTCTTGATGATTTGTAATTACAAACCGCAAGGAACAAGGAAATCGGGGTCATGTATGGTTCGCAAATCCGGGGTCGCGTCTGGAATTTTGAATTTATTCAAAAAGAAAGTCCTGCCCTCGGATTCACAACTTAACTACAATGACTGACTAATCATAAACAGCGTAGCATGCTTGGAAACGGGTGTGAGTTTGCAACGGCCCCGATTAATCCGAGGGCTATTTCCAGGCGGTCCCGTTAAAAATAATTATGAGTTAGCCAACACTCTTACGGTAGACATTAAGGAATTGTCTCAAAATTGTACACAATCCATCTGGCAGGGATTACCTACAGGACCCGGGCCTAAAAGCATAAAAACCAACCATCGACAGCCACCTCCCTGTGGATGGATCCTGTACAATCCCTGTACAGGATGACAGTGGAGTTGGCCGGTAAATTGATAATGACTGTTGTTCTAAATGCGCAATTTATTTCAGGACAATTACTAAATAACAGTTCAAGGACGTTTTATGACCATCGAGCAGTTCCTGGTTCGGAAAAACATCAATTTTACCCGGGTCTCTCACCCGGCGGTCGCCACCTGCGACGACGCCAACCGGTTGTTACCGGGTTTATCGGGCGCACGAACCAAAAACCTTTTTATTGTTGATAAAAAGCAACAACGCTACTTTCTTCTGGTTATCGCAGACTATAAAACCATCGACTGGTCGGCGCTGGGTAAATTGATGGAAAGTCGGTTACAACTGGCGTCAGCGGAACAGCTTAAAACCCACCTGAAACTGGAGCCGGGAGCGGTCTCCCTGCTGGGGCTGCGCAATGATAAGGAAAACCGGGTAACGCTGGTGATGGATGAGGATGTCTGGTCACAGACAGCCATACAGTGTCACCCACTGGTGAATACAGCAACACTGGTGATCAGCAAGGCTGGCATTAAAAAATTTCTGTCCCTGACCGGCCATAAGCCGATGGTGATTTCGGTGCCGGTGCGGGCCAGTCAGCCGGAGCCAGCCTGACTCAGCCAGCCAGTACTTCGGTAATGGTTTCATACAGTTTGCTAATGGCGGTGTTGCGGGTGGGGGTGACAAAAATTGTGTCATCGCCGCCCACGCAACCCAGTATGCCATCGGATTTGCTCAGTGAGTCCAGTAACCGGGCGACGATCTGGGCGCCACCGGGTGTGGTTTTAATGACCACCAGATAGTCATTGTAATCAATATCCGTGACCAGACTGGACAGCGGGGCATTGGTGGCAGGTACGCTGATCTCTCCGGGCAGGCAGTACACGGTCTCTCTTTTGGCGTTTCGGGTACGCACGGCACCCATATTGTTCAGGATACGGGAAATCTTTGACTGGCTAACGTCCTTAAAACCTTCGCCTTTCAGGGCATCGACCATTTCCAGCTGATTTTTGAAATGCTTTTCACTGAGCAGCAGTTTGAAGGTTTTCACCAGTTCCAGATCATGGGTTCGCATCGGTTCTTTCCTTTTGAGTAAAGGCCGGGTAACTCCCGGCCTTTTCCATTAAATCGCAGCAATACTGAGGCAGACCATAGAGATCAGGGCCAGAGCCAGCAGTAGTGGTGCCATAAACTTGAACCACTTGACAATAGACACCCGGCCAATAGCCAGTGCCGCAATTACCACGCCTGAGGTAGGAGTGACCAGGTTCACCAGGCCAGAGGCAGACTGGTAAGCCGTCACCGCCAAATCACGACCCACACCGGCAAAATCCGCCAGTGGTGAAATGATCGGCATAGAGAATACCGCCAGTCCGGAGGTGGAAGGGATGAAGATGGACAGTACGGTATGAATCAGGTACATCAGGTTAACAAAGATAATCGAAGAGGTTTCCGCCAGTGCCGCTTCGCCCCAGTTCAGGATGGTGCCGGAAATCATGCCTTCATCCATCACCAGGCCAATACCCCGGGCAATGCCCAGTACCAATACCACGCCCAACAGGTCCCGGCAGCCCTCGACGAACTTGTCGGCAAACACCTCTTCACTCAGCTGGCCAATGACGGCAATGGCAATGGCAGAGGCCAAAAACAGGATCGACATTTCCGTCATCCACCAACCACCAGCGGCCACACCCCAGATCATCACGGCAAAGGTGAGGGCGAAGACGGTCAGGATCAGCTTGTGTCGGCCGGTAAACTCGCTATTTTCCTGTGAGCCTGTTTTTTTCAGGAAGTGTTGTTCATTGCTCTCTTTCATGTCAGCAACAATGGACATCGCCGGGTTTTCACGCACTTGTCTGGCATAACGCATCACGTAGAAACAGCCCGCCAGGAAACTCAGGCCAAGAATGATCAGGCGCAAGCCCATGCCCTGGGTAAAGGGAATGCCAGATGCATCCGAGGCAATGACCGTCGCGAAAGGATTGATGGTCGAACCCAAAACGCCGACACCGGAACCGATCAGAACAATGGCGACACCGGTCGCTGAATCATAACCGGCCGCAATGATAACCGGAATCAGCAACATATAAAAAGGGATGGTTTCCTCTGCCATGCCGTAGATGGTTCCGCCGGCCGCAAAACACAGCATCAGAGCCGGAATCATCAGGTGCTCTTTGCCTTTCATGCGAACCATCGCCCGGGCAATGCCGTTGTCAATGGCGCCGGTAGCAGAAATGACCATCAGGAAACCACCAATAACCAGAATAAACAGGCCAAGGTCAATGGTCTTCTGGATGCCGGTGATGGGTGCCGTAAGAATGTCAATCAATCCCTGGGGGTTGGCTGGTGCAGCCGCGTATGTCCCGGCAATGGCCACCTCCCGGCCCAGGGTTTCATTCATTTCTGTAGCGTATTGTCCTGCAGGCACAATCCAGGTCATGGCCGCCATAAAGGCGATAATGAGAAACAGGATGGTGTAGGCAGAAGGTAGTTTTATCTCGGTAATGGCTTTCACGTTAACTCCCCCGAAGTGACGACAAAAAAGAATCGTAGGCTGACCCGTTATTCGCCTGTTTACACATCTTGTTTTCAGCGTTGGGTCAACGTCTGGATTCCGTTGTGTGCAGTCTCCTTAATTCGGTGTCCGGTTTTTTTGATACAGGTCATGTTATTAGCAGGTGCCCTTTTTTGAATAATTATCCGCTATGGCAGGCATTTTGAATAATTAACTGCATTAAAAACCTGAATAACCGTTTAAAAACCCGATTTCGTGAATATTCCCCCGATTTAATTCAGTTTTTTGTTTGATTCAGATCAATGTTGCCATGCTGCTGAAAAGTACACTGGCCACATTGAAGTGAAACAGCATTGAAACAAAGCGATTGAAAAAAACAGAAGGGCGATTCAATAAATTCAATTATTTAATTCGCCTGCTTGCTGAAAACAACAGGTTTAATGTTAGGGGAAATCATGAGCAATTTTTATGTTGGCTCTGAAGTTGGAAAACTTCGTACCGTTCTTTTGCACCGACCACAATTAAGCTTGAAGCATTTAACGCCAAGCAATTGTGAGTCGCTGCTGTTTGATGACGTACTTCGAATTGAACAGGCGGGAAAAGAACACGACGCTTTCCAGAAAGTATTAACCGATAACGGCATTGAAGTTTTACTGCTAACCAAAATGCTGGCAGAAACCCTGAGTTATGCCAATGCCAAAAGCTGGATACTCGACCGCCAGATTAACAATTACCGTTATGGCGAAACCCTGGCAAGGGAAGTGCGCTCTTATTTAATGTCCATGGATGACCTGACGCTTGCCAGGCACCTGACTGGCGGACTGACCGCTGCGGAACTTCGCTCTTCCTGTAACAGCATGACGCTGGACATGATGGGGGAAACGGATTTCATTATTGAACCGATTCCAAACCATATGTTTACCCGGGACACCTCCTGCTGGATCTATGGTGGTGTCTCCATGAACCCCATGGCGAAAAACGCCCGCAAGCGTGAAACCGTGCATTTACGCGCCATTTATAAATTCCACCCGATGTTCAAAAATGCCGAGTATTTCACCTACATGGGCGATGAAGACATCAGTTACGACAACGCCACAGTAGAAGGCGGCGATGTACTGGTACTGGGTCGCGGTAACGTCCTGATCGGCATGTCAGAACGCACCACTCCACAGGGCGTAGAACAGCTGTCCAGATCGCTTTTGAAAACCGGCCAGGCGAAAAAGATCATTGCCCTGCAATTGCCCAAAGCCAGAAGCTGCATGCATTTGGACACCGTGTTCACCCAAATGGACATCGACTGCTTTACCTATTACCCCGACATCATGCGCACCGATACAGATTGCTGGGAATTAACCCTCGGCAATAACGAAGAAATCGACGCCAGCCGCGTTAAGGATGGCTTTACCAATGCCATTGCCCGAGCGCTGGATGTGCCTGAATTACGCATGATACCTACCGGTGGCGATGTTTTTGAAGCGGAAAGGGAACAATGGAATGACGCCAATAACGTGCTGACCATTGAACCGGGTGTTGTGGTTACCTACGAGCGTAACGTAAACACCATCCGCAATATGGAAGAAGCGGGCATCAAGGTATTAACCATTCCCGGAGAAGAATTAGGCAGAGGACGTGGCGGTGCCCGTTGCATGAGTTGCCCAATCATTCGTGACGATATTTAACACCTTAATTAACGAAGTGGTTTCAATTCATGAAACCACTTCATGAAATCTGATCATTTTTTAGAACGGATACCATTATGGCTTTTAATCTTCGCAATCGTAATTTTCTGAAACTGCTTGATTTCTCTTCCCGTGAAATTCAACACCTGATTAATTTGAGTATTGAATTAAAAAAAGCCAAATACGGCGGTTATGAGCAAAAGAGCCTGAAAGACAAAAACATTGTCCTGATTTTTGAAAAAGACTCCACCCGCACCCGCTGTGCTTTTGAAGTTGCTGCATTTGACCAGGGGGCCAACGTCACCTACATCGGCGGTGGCTCTCAAATGGGCAAGAAAGAAACAGTTAAAGACACTGCTCGTGTACTGGGTCGTTTTTACGACGGTATCGAATTCCGTGGTTTCTCTCAGGAAGCGGTGGAAGATCTGGGTAAATATTCTGGCGTACCAGTATGGAATGGTCTTACCGACGCCTGGCACCCAACCCAGATCCTGGCAGACTTCATGACCATGCTGGAACACGGCCAGGGTCGCCAGCTGAATGAAATGTCATTTGCTTATCTGGGCGACGCCCGTAACAACATGGGTCATTCCCTGCTGGTTGGTGCCGCGAAAATGGGCATGGACATTCGTATGGTGGCACCAAAAGCCTTCTGGCCTGATGAGTCACTGGTTCAGGAATGCAGCCTGATTGCCGAAGAAACCGGCGCCCGCATTACCCTGACCGAAAACACCGAAGAAGGCGTGAAGGGCGTGGACTTCCTGTACACCGACGTATGGGTGTCCATGGGTGAAGGCCAGGAAGCCTGGGATGAGCGTGTTGCCCTGATGACACCTTATCAGGTCAACATGGATCTGATCGGCAAGACCGGCAACCGCAACGTGAAATTCATGCACTGCCTGCCAGCCTTCCACAACGATGACACCGTCATCGGCAAGGAAGTAGCCGAGAAGTACAACATGAAAGGCCTGGAAGTCACGGATGAGGTCTTTGAATCCCGTCACTCCATCGTCTTTGATGAAGCGGAAAACCGCATGCACACCATCAAGGCAGTAATGGTTGCCACCCTGGGCGATTAATCGGTAGCGCCATTCCGGGAAAGGGAGTCCTCCCTTTCCCGTTTATCAAATACCTGGAAATTCGGAAAATAACCATGAGAATTGTTATTGCTCTTGGGGGAAACGCGATCCTGCAGCGTGGACAGCCTATGGAATGTCATATCCAGCGGGAAAACATCCGTAAGGCCGCTGAAGCCATCGCCAAAATTGCCAAAGACCATCAGGTGATCCTGACTCACGGTAACGGCCCCCAGGTCGGGCTGCTGGCCCTGATGGGTGAGTCCTACAAAGACGTAATGCCTTACCCTCTGGATGCGCTGGGCGCACAAACCCAGGGCATGATCGGCTTTATGTTCGAACAGGAACTGCGCAACTGCATGCCGGGCCGTGAAGTGTGCACCATTGCCACGCAAACCGTGGTAGATACCAGCGACCCTGCCTTCCTGAACCCGGACAAATTTGTTGGCCCGGTTTACAGTCAGGAACAATCTGTCGCCGTACTGGCCGCCAATCCGGAATGGACCATGCGTCAGGATGGAGAATACTTCCGCCGGGTCGTTCCATCCCCACAACCGAAAGAGATCCTTGAACTCGCCTCCCTGAAGAAAATGGTGGAATCCGGTGATATCACCCTGATCTGTGGTGGCGGTGGCGGTGTTCCGGTGATGCGCAACAGTGATGGCCAGCTGGAAGGCGTTGAGGCGGTCATCGACAAAGACCGGGCTTCCCGATTACTGGCGGAGGGTATTGAAGCCGACGCTTACCTGATTCTGACCGATGTTGCCGCGGTTGCCACCAACTTTGGCAAACCGGACTCACAAGACATTCGTCGTGCAACACCCGAGGCGATGGAAGCACTGAACTTTGCTGCCGGGTCCATGGGACCAAAGGTAGAAGCGGTGATCGGCTTCGTTCGTAATGGTGGCAAGATGGCCGCCATCGGCTCCCTGGAACAGGCTGCGGAGATTCTGACTTCCGATTCAGGCACGGTCATCAGCAATGATGTACCGGGCGGCATTTCCTACTATTAAGCCCGAGCCATCTCCCCAGGGAAGTGGCCTTGTAGAAAGAAAGTACCAGCCTCCATCATTCCCCCCACCAACCATCATCATCCCCGCGAAGGCGGGGGATCCATGGCTCGCGGTAGATTCCCGCCTTCGAGGCTGTCGCAAAACCCTCGTTCCCATGCTCTGCGTGGGAACGAGGGTTTTGCCTACTGCGCGGGGATGGCGGTGGTATGGGTATCAGCGCTCAGCAGCACTAAGATACCAGACCCGTGAGCGTTGCCTTCAGCAATGCCCAGAATCGGTCAACACTGTCAATCCGAACCCGCTCTCTCGGTGTATGGGCATTTTCAATCTGAGGGCCAAAGGAGATCATATCAAGGCCCGGTTTTGCTGCACTTAAAATCCCGCACTCCAGTGCTGCATGAATAATCTTGATCTCTGGTTCTTCACCATTTAACTGCTGGTATACCGCTGAAACCCGTTTCAGCACATCAGAATTCGGGTTGGGCTTCCAGCCAGGGAAAAAACCAACCTGCCGGACATCGACGCCAGTCAGGCTGAACAAACCACTGATATTGTCGGCCAGCTCGACGGTTGCGCTATCGACCAGACTACGGGTAAAACAATCAACCGAGATCAGGCCATCTTTCATGGACAATACGCCCAGATTGTTAGAGGTTTCAACAACACCCGCAAAATGATCGCTGTAACGTTTTACACCATGATGGCAACTGTGCAGCGCATTAAGCCACTGCTTCTGATCCGAAGCGGTAAAGACATGGGCAGGTGTTACCGCAGGTTCAAAGGTCAGGCATATGTCCGGTTCAACGGCACTCAGCTCCCGTTTCAATAACTGATCAACGTTATCAATAGACTGCAGTGCTTTTTCTATCCGGTCAGCAGGCAATCCGATGACTGCAGATGCTTCTCTGGGGATGGCATTGTCCAAAACACCACCCTGACAATGGCTAAGACGGAACTCAAAAGGATGCAGGGTTTTAAGTACTCTGGCCAGTACCTGAATGGCATTAGCTCGCTGAAAATGAATATCACAGCCGGAATGCCCACCCTGCAAGCCTGAAACCTGCAGCTCAAACCATTGGTGATCATTATGGGGAGCCGGTTCCATTGCACACTCATGACGTACTTCAATATTGACGCCACCGGCACAGCCTATGTAAAGAGAACCATCTTCTTCGGTATCAAGATTTAATAAGACCGTGCCACTCAGTAACGAAGGATCAAGACCCTGGGCACCCGCCATGGTGGTTTCTTCAGTCACCGTAAACAACGCTTCCAGAGGACCATGGCAAACATCGCTACTTTCCAGTACTGCCAGCATGGCAGCAACACCAATACCATTATCAGCCCCCAGCGTCGTATCCGTAGCGATTAACCATTCACCATCAATTTTCAGCTGAATCCCATCAACACGAAAATCATGCAGACTGTCACGGGTTTTCTCAGGCACCATATCCAGATGGCTTTGCAGGATAATAACAGGACTGGTTTCATAACCCGCGGTGCCGGGCTTATAAACCACCAGATTCCCTACTTTGTCCTGTTTCCATTTAAGCTGTTTTTTGCCCGCGACATTAATAATGTATTGGCAAAGTGCTTCTTCATGTCCGGAAGGGTGAGGAATACCGGCAATATTTCTAAAGTGGTGCCATACCGAAGCAGCGTCCACATTTGCAAGGCGGGTTGTGATATCCAAGATGTGCATCCAAAGAAGTTGGGTAGGGAGTATTCATTCTTTGGTATAACGCTAATAACTTGCTTGATCTGAATCATCATAACCAATGGGATATCCCATTAAATGGATTGTCAGGCGGCTGTTAGTTATTGGCGTTGGGGATAAGTTGACGGATAAGAAGTTCGAGTCGAGCAATATCTTTACGAGTTTCTACTTGCTCGTTTTTGATTTCTACAATGTCCACTTTGAGCTCAGCAACATCAGATTTAACTTCTGCAACTTCCGCTTTGAGCTCAGCAATGTCAGATTTGACTTCATCTACTTTATGGTCGATGGTTTTTACAGCTTTTCGGGTCTCTCCGACAACACTAACCACGTTAGTCAGGGTGTCTCGGATATGGTCGGGTTCTGTTGCTGGCTTTTTAGATTTCATATTCATGCCATACTCCTTTAATAAATCAGCTAAGGGGTGCAGCGTAGCAGAAATAAATGAAAAGCCACCTAACCAGAAGTAGTGGCATTTTTACAGTAAAAAAGGCTGCACAGAAAATGCAGCCCTAATGCTTCGCCGTATATAAACCGTTACATCTGCTCGACGGTTTCAATCCCCAGCAGGTCAAGACCCAGCTTCAGGGTTCTGGCTGTCAACGCGCAAATCTGAAGGCGGCTGGTGCGAAGCTCTTCAGACACCCCTTCCCTGTTAACCGGACAGGCTTCGTAAAACTTCATAAATGCGCCTGAAATTTCATACAGATAAGCGCACAGCTGGTGTGGCAGGCCTTCTTTGGCCACGTACTCAATGGTTTCGCTGAAGCGGCCAAGCTGCAGGGACAGTTCCCGTTCTGCATCATTCTCAATGATGATATCGCCATTGAGGTCAGACTCCCTGATGCCAGCCTTACGGAAGATACTCATAACCCGGGTATAAGCGTAGAGCAGATAAGGGGCGGTATTCCCTTCAAATGCCAGCATATTGTCCCAGTCAAAAATATAATCGCTGGTGCGATGCTTCGACAGATCGGCATATTTTACTGAACCGATGGCCACTGCGCGGATCACATTGGCTTTCTGCTCTTCAGAAAGGCTGCCGGACTTGCTGGTAATCAGTGCGGATGCTCTCTCTTGTGCTTCATCCAGCAGATTTGTCAGTTTGATGGTGGTGCCGGCACGGGTTTTAAAAGGCTTGCCATCTTTACCCAGCATCATGCCAAAAGCATGATGTTCCAGGGAGGCATGATCAGTGGCAAAGCCTGCCTTCCGGACAATGGTAAATACCTGCTCAAAATGCTGACCCTGGCGGGCATCCACATAATAGAGAACGCGATCAGCTTTCAGATTATGGCAACGGTGATTTATGGCAGCCAGGTCAGTTGTCGTATAGAGGAAGCCGCCTCCGGACTTCTCGACAATAACCCCCATTGGGTCACCATCCTTGTTTTTGAACTCATTCAGGAAAACAACTTTTGCACCATTGTCTTCGCTGAGAAGACCTTTTTCATCCAACTGCTTAATGATGGTTGGCAAACTGTCGTTATAGGCGCTCTCGCCCATAACATCAGAGGGCGTAAGAGATACATTAAGTCGGTCGTATACTTCCTGATTGTGGGACAGGGTGATATCAACCAGCTTCTTCCACAGTTTCAGACAGTATTCATCGCCGGCCTGCAGACGCACCACGTAGTTTCTTGCGCGAATGGCAAAGTCTGCGTTTTCATCAAAGTGTTTTTTTGATGCCCGATAGAACGTTTCCAGATCAGAAAGCTCCATGCTCAGGGCATCCGGACTCTCTTTTTGCAACTGTTCCAGATGCGTAATCAGCATACCGAACTGGGTACCCCAGTCGCCCAGATGATTTTGGCGGATGACCTTATGCCCGAGAAATTCAAGGGTACGGGCAATGGCATCACCAATGATGGTGGAGCGCAAGTGACCAACGTGCATTTCCTTGGCAACATTGGGAGCGGAGTAATCCACGACAACTGTCAGTTTATTATCCGCTTCAGCAACCCCGGCACGAGGATCTTTAATGGCAGTCTGGAGCATATTGCCAAGCCATTGTGGTGCCAGATGGATATTAATAAAGCCCGGTCCGGCAATTTCAACGTTGCCAGCTATGCCATCCAGGTCCAGATTATCAATAACCTTCTGAGCCAGTTCCCGGGGGGGGATTCCCATTTTTTTGGCTGCCGCCATCACGGCATTGCACTGATAATCGCCAAAGCCTGCTCGTGCACTGGGGCGAACCATTGTTGGCGTATCTTCCGGTGCACCCGCAGCAATCAGTGCTTTGATAACTCTGCCTTCAAGCAGCTTTAGAATATTCATTGATAAGTCTCTGGTTGAACTTGCTGGTGTTATTGGATGCTGAAGGAAAATATTATATAGAAACCGCTGTCGGAAAAATTGACCAACCACAAGGTAGTGCCTTATTTAGCTTAAGAACCATCTTGCCATGCTTATTACAGTCGTTAGACAAGCGACTGGAATGATCTGCCCTGAACTCAGTTTTATTGATCCAGGTTAATTTTCTAATTTGTAGAAAACTGATCTCTGTCAAATGAAGATGCCGGCTCCTGCATTAATGTTCCAAGCTGAATTAATGCGCTTTTTTCTATTAACTGGCTATCCGACAATGAGAATGCTGTCCGCAAATGGGGTGGCTTCCCAGAGAGCCAATACCATTTTCCCGGAGTATGGCAAGTGCTGATTGGCAAGGTGACTGGTAATGTTTGGGCCACCCGCAAACTGGATGGTCTCAATGGTTTCAAACTGATGATCGTCGAACTGATCTCCCCCGCTGAGCAGGAGACGGGGCAATCACTGGTTGCAGTGGATACCGTTGGTGCAGGCATTGGAGACGTGGTTCTCATCGCCAGGGGCGGTGCTGCACGCAAAGCAATACTTCCTTCGGAAGGCCCGGCTGATGCGGCCATCGTCGGCATTATTGACAACATGGAGACAGGCCGATGAGTCGCCTGATTACCCGTAATAACCTTCAGGAGTTTGTCAGCAACGGCTGCCTGATTCTGGAAAAGGGCATGTTGCTTTCCCCGGGCGCTGATGATCTGGCAAAAATCCAGGGTATTCAGGTCATCCGAAACAGCCAGTCCGCTTCCATTGACCTCCTGAAGAAACGAATCCATCAGCTCCTCACGCAGGAATTTAACATTTCTGATGCGGAGCATATCGACGTCGTTCAGCAGGAAGTGTTAAAGCGCCTGATTAAACAGTCTTGAGCTTATAAACAGCCTTGAGAGATTGTTGCAAAAGGTCTTAAAAGCCAATTTGTACCACCGCTGTCATTCCCGCGAAGGAGGCTGTTGCAAAAGGTTTTAAATGCTGACTTATACCACTGCCGTCTTTCCCGCGCAGGAGCAGGAGGTTGTCGCAAAAGTGTTTAAATGCCAATTTATACCCCCTCCGTCTTTCCCGCGAAGGCGGGAATCCATCTCGAGAATGGGAGTCTATCTCAAGCAGTGGATCCCCGCCTGCGAGGCTGTCGCAAAACCCTCGTTCCCATGCTCTGCGTGGGAATGCATACCGTACTCGCCACAAGTGAATAACCAGCCTGAAACCCCCACAGATTCGGGCAAGGAGAGGTTTCTCCACATGCGGCCAGATCCGTATGCATTCCCACGCAGAGCATGGGAACGAGGGTTTTGCGACAGCCTCGCAGGCGGGGATCCACTGCTCGAGATAGACTCCCACTCTCGAGATG
>NZ_JAVRMB020000360.1:0-22477 GCF_031844845.1 Endozoicomonas sp. | reverse complement strand
GCATTACTCTACCTCCTGCATTCATGCAGTTGCCTGTACACAATGACAGCGGAGAGCACCCCCTGAATTGTTTACAATACTATTCCCCAAGAGCCTCTATCTACTGGCAAATGGATAATTTATTTCAGGACAATTCCTTAGTTGGTAGCTGGCTTTTCTGAAGATGGGCTGGAAGTAGATGCCCGTGAAAGTTTTTTGATTGAACAGAGGAAGAATTCAGAACGACAATAGTCGTAAATATATGTATCAGGGTTGCCAGAGTAATGTTGAGTCTGATTTTGAACGCCGTTTCCGGCTTGCAGATTGTGTCCGGGTAACCGGAGCGGCCATGGATAATGGTCTGCCGCACATTGACCTGGAATGTGAAATTCCAGAGGCGATGAAGCCGAGAAAAATTAATATCGGCCAGAACAAGCTTCTGGAAGCTGAAGCCTGAGCTTTACAGGAGATGGTCACAAAATATCTTAAATGACGATTTATAGCACTTCCGTCATTCCCGTGAAGGAGGGTGTCGCAAAAGGTCTTAAATACCGGTTTCTACCACTGCCGTCTTCCCGCGCAGGTGGGAATCCATCGCGAGCCACGGATCCCCGCCTGCGAGGGTGTCGCAAAACCCAGAAACTTGTTCCGGATCCGTGTAGGTCGGTTCCCCGTTCAGGGGAGCCGACGGTCTTTACCATCGACAACTCCGGCGTTGAGTGGTGTACGGCGGTTGGGTCACGAGTCGGCTCGCAAGCGAACCGACCTACGCCGGGATCGTTCCAGGCTACCTTTTGCGACAGCCTTCTGCGCGGGGATGACGGTTGGGTGTTAATTCTCCTTTTTGCGACACCTTCATAGTCTGAAAAGTTCTCTGCAATTTTGAGAAGTGGACTCTGCCACCTCCATCAATGATTCTCCTCTCAGTTCTGCCAGACACTCTGCAACGAGTTTCACTCTTCCCGGCTTATTCCTTTCCCCCTGGAAACCGTTCAGTGGCATATCCGGAGCGTCGGTTTCGAGAACAATACTGTCCATGGGCATAATAGCTGCCAGATGTCGTGTTTTCGTGGCTCTTGGGTAGGTAATGCCGCCACCAAACCCCAGCTTAAAACCAAGGTTCAGGTATTGCTGTGCCTGCTGTTCACTGCCTGAGAAGGCGTGAATAATGCCACCCCGTTCAGGTTTGAATGTTCGCAATACTTTCAAAACATCATCGTGACTTTTCCGACTGTGAATAATCAGTGGTAATTGATGCCGGCAGGCAAGTTCCACATGGCCGGTGAATAGTTCAATCTGTATGGTTTTTTGTTGAGCAGAAATGGTGCGATCAAAAAAATCCAGGCCGGTTTCCCCGATGGCGACCACAGAAGGTGGTTGCTGTTGCAGCAATTGATCCAATGCAATCAGATGATCATGGGTGTGTTCAGAAAGAAACCAGGGGTGTAGACCCAGGGCAATAACCAGATTGAGCGGCCTTTCTTTTGCAAGCTTTGCTGATTCAGTAATGAGCGACGGCCATTCAGAAAATTTTGTGGCCGGAATACAGATGGCAGTCACTCCAGAGGCAGCCGCGCTGGCTAATACCTGCTCCCGGTCCTGATCGAAAACAGGAAAGTTAAGATGGCAATGGCTATCAAACAGGGCTGGATAAGTGCTGACTGGCTCCATAGGTTAATTGTCCTCCAAAGGTGGCACTATGGTAAAAGGTGCTTCTGTTATCTATCTGTAAAAGGCCTATAATACCGACCTGACCGTTAATATCGATTATAATAATGATGAAAAAATTACCAAAGTATTCAACGCAGCTACTTCTTTCTGCTTTACTTTTACTGGCTTTAATCTTGGTCTTTTATGCATCACGTTATCTGAATAATGATACGGGGTCGGCCAATAAGCCGGAGTTTCAGACAACCAGTTATTGCAACATCATAAAAGGGTGCCAGTCCAGGGTTGGAGAGGGCCTGGTCAGTCTTAATATTCTGCCATCGACGATGCCGACAGGTCAGCCATTGGATATTACCGTTGAGCTGTCCGGGTTGATTGCGGAAAAGGTCACCATGGAGTTTGTTGGGCGGAATATGCCCATGGGTCTGATGCCTTTCAGCCTGAAAAAACAGTCAGGACAGAGTTCGGGCCCTGAAAGGTATACTGGCACCGGCAGTATCACTTTCTGTACTGCAGATACCAAAATGGTCTGGGTAGCCAGAGCGAAAATTGAAACCCGGGAAGCCATTCACCGGGTTCTTTTTGAGCTTGATACCCTGGAGACAGATAAGCAGTAGTCTGTCGTTTATTATGGATTTTGGAGAAACTTTCTCTCATAACCTTCCAGTGATTAGTGGAGTTCATGATGTTAAGCAGAGTGGTGAGCATGAAAGCGAGCACGAAAACGAGAGGGACATGGCGATCGCTGATGCATGGCATAATGGCGGTGATGATAATGCTCTCTGCCCATGGGGTCAGTGCCGCACAAAAAGAACAGGCACATTCTCTATCTAATGCAGAATCAGGGTTGCAGCTGCTTAATGCCAGTGCCCGTGCAACAAAGCCGGGAATGTCTTCATCAGCGGCTTATATGACGATTCGAAACGGTACTCATAAGCCAGTTCAGATCCAGTCACTGGAAAGTCCGTTGGCCATGAAAACCGAACTCCATACCACAGACATGAACAATGGCATGATGAAGATGCGTCGTGTGGATAACCTGCAAATCAAAGCGGGGGATGAGGTGGAGCTGAAACCGGGCAGTTACCATGTGATGCTGATGGGGCTTAAAAGTCCTATAGCAGCTGACAGTCAGGTGCCTGTTACCATCACCTTCAGCAATGGTGAGAAGAAAACGGTGCTTGCTCATGCCATGGATGAAATCAAAGGCCAGAATATGGCCCATTGATTTCACCCCGGGCGTTTTGGCAGCTTAGGGAAGTGGGAAACCAGAATATACCTTTTTTTGCCACGGAGGCACGGAGACACAGAGAAAAGAAAAGCTTTTAGGGAACCCGCAATTAAGAATATACCACCGTCATCCCCGCGAAGACGGGGATCCACTGCGTGGTAGATTCCCGCCTTCGCGAGAATGACGGAGGGCTGGTACTTTCTACAATGCCACTTCCCTAAAAAAGCTCTTCTCCGTGCCTTTGTGTCTCCGTGGCGAAAATGGGCTGGTATCTTTTAAAATGCGGCTTCCCTTATCCCCGTGCCAACTCACCGAGCAGGGATTCCTGAAGCTCAGAGGGTGTCACCACGATGCCTTCTTCTTCCTCATTAACCGGGAAAACGGCCAGCAGGGTGTTATCTCTCTCCAGACCGGGAGTCCAGCGCTCCAGCCACACTTCCAGGGTAATGACTTTGGGTTGACAGTCAGACCAGTCATCCACGGCCCAGGCTTTGGCAAAATCCGGGTGGGGCCAGACCGGCAGGCACTCTTCACCATCACTGGATGACAGTTCCACCCAGCCATCAGGGCTATGAAGGCTCCAGATCTCTTCCCAGTCAGCCACTTTTTTCAGAAAGTAGTCATAACGTTCATGGTCGGGCAGCTTCTGGATTGACTCGAACTGTTTGTCGTTGAGTTTATAAGTCATCAGTGGTCAACGCTAATGCAGAAAATAATGGGGTGGAGTGTATTACCTGCGTAGGATTGAAAGCAAATAGTGGGATAAAATGCTGAGAGATGTGACGCTATTCTGGGTACAATTGCTGGATAAATAAGTCTAAATAAGGAAGTTTTGTGAAGAGCCTTGAGTTAAAAGTTCCTCCACTATTACAGGTATTGCTGTTTGGTGTCGCCATGCGGCTTGCCGGAAAGTTTGCGCCATTGGGTTTTGATCTGAGCCGGGACATCAGAATGGCCGTGTTTCTGGCGTGTTCATCTCTGGCATTTATGGTTGCCCTGGCCGGAGTAATCAGCTTCAGACGACAGAAAACCACGGTTAATCCGGTCAATCCGGAAGCGGCTTCGTCGCTGGTGACTGGTGGAATTTATCAATATACGAGAAACCCCATGTATCTCGGGTTTGTTATTTTTCTGCTGGGCTGGGGGGTGTGGCTGACCAATATCCTGGCACTGTTGCTGGTTCCGTGTTTCGCCCTTTACATGACGCGCTTTCAAATAATGCCTGAAGAGAAAGCCCTTGAGGCGCTGTTTGGTGAGAATTTTACAAGTTATAAGCATTCAGTCAGGCGCTGGCTCTAGCTCTGGCTGGTCTTTGCCCGTCTAAAGCGGTTATAGTCCGTCCCTCAAAGTCATTAAGCCATTTTCTGATCTATGAAGTTGTATGGTCCTCCGCTAATGGCCTGTCTGTTGGCGGGTATGGTTCTGGCCGCCAGAAAATTTTGCCCATTCTGGCCCGCTATGTCCTTCATGGAAGAGATTCTGTTTTTTCTTTCCGGATTGATTGCCGGCATCCGACTGCCTGATCTGGACTTGTTGACCCCGGGTATATCTCATCGTTCAGCGGTTACGCACTCCTGTCTACCCGCATTACTGTTTTGGGTCACAGGTTTTGCTCCCATTGCCGGGGGGTTGGCGTTGGGGACAGCCTTCCATCTTTCCTCTGACCTGCAGCCGAAAGCGTGGACTGGTGGTGCACTGATCAAGTTCCCCTTGTTGGGCAGTATCGGTATGCTTTCACCCATCTGGTTGATTGCCAATGTGATTGGTTGCCTTGCTATTTTTATGGAAGTGGTTTCCGGTGAGCCTATCGATGCCCGGCAGATGATTGTGGCGATTTGTATTGTTGGCGGTGGCTGGTATTTCCTGCAGGAAGAAAAGCATCCCCTGCTGCCTTTAATGACGTTGGGGTTCTCGACTTTGCTGGTTCATGCGGTGCGGGGAGGGACTTTATCCGTGAAGCTGGTCTGGCAGTATTTTGCATAAGGCATACTGCCATCAGAAGAATTATGGCCTGATTAACTCAGGCTTGAATTCATAAAATTCAAGACCGGCCCTATCCGATAAGTTGCACCAGGTTGATGTTGCAAAATAAACCCTGCCATTAAGCTCCTCGGCATTCCTTATACCGTTCACGCAGGGGTTACCAAAGCCGTTGCTGGTGAGGCTGTTCGGATTACCGTCGCGATCAAAAAATATCAGATCACCTCCGGCGACAAACTCATCGAGCATTCCATCATTACTCATTTCAGCTTTGACCCAGTTGTAGAGGCTGTGTGTCGGGCTGGTATCCCGAAAGTATTCCCAGAATGGAACTGGAATAGAAAAGCCCGGATAGAGCAACAGTCGACTGGAGTCTGCTTCAGCAAGCAGGTCATGAACGCCGGAGAAGGCATCAAAAAACCCCCAGAATAGCCGGCCATCTTTACTGAGTGAAGTCCAGGAGTAGATATTCCCCGGGTTGCCCATTCCGGCTTTGCCAAAGAGAGGCTTCACACCCATTTTGTTGGGCCTGCTCTCCCAGTCGCCTTCTTCATTGGCCACCTTAAAACGCTCGTAACCATAAAGCAGTTCGGGCTCGGTTATACCTGAGGCCATTTCCTCAAGTTGCTTAAGAGGAATACGAAAGACAGAGCTTGCACGCCACTGGTTTTGTAAGAAAAGTTGCTCTTTTTGACGGGTCTCTGTGAGCTGTTTATAGCGTTTTTTATCCGCTATTTTGAAATGGCTGTGTCCTGCCTGTGTGCCCTGATGGTATGTGCCAAAATACAGGGCGTTATTGTGGATGCTGGCGGTTCCCCATTTGGCACCCCACCGGCCTTTCTCATCCGGGTCATAGCGGTCCATGCTGAAAATGGTTTGAAATCCCATTGGGTTGTCCGGGGTCCACCCGCCCACAGGCATTTTGTCTGAGAGCAGCATGACTGATTCGTTCCGGTTGCTGTCCCTCTCTCCTGTTTCCGGGTCATACAGCAAGGGGTGAGCAGCGGATGACATAATCAGACGTTCACTGCCGTCAATATGAGTAAACTGGATGAAATCACCGATCATGCCAAAACGATGATTCAGCCGGGGTACGGAAACCACATCCCAGCCTGCACCCTCACCATCCAGAGTTTCGCGATAGTTACCTCCCGTGAAAGGCGCTTCCGGCGTGCCAACCCAGCGAAGCATCACGGTCGGTCCGTTACCATTCTGGGTCATACCGGTCTCAGCACCAATAATGGTGTAAAAGCCAGTGTTTCCCTCAGCGTCTTTGAGCGCCTTGAATCGTCGAGTGGTATCTCCCCTGATATCCCGGTAGCCAAGGAATGAGCGTTCTCTGGCATTAAATACCAGTAGCCTGATCCAGCCCTCCCCATCCTTATGCAGGTGATGTCCTGCGAAGAACACCAGATCCTTATAGGTTCCGGCAGCACGCAAACCCATGATGGAAAAAAATGACATTTCATCATGGGGCTGAAGGGCCTTTTTGAACCGTTCGCCACCAGACGTCAATGTCTGTTCATTAACCAGCTCACGAGTGCCTGTTTCGAAGTTGTATATGTAGATATGGGAATTACTGGTCAGAACACTTTGTGGCGAGCAGCCGGTGTATTTGCTCTGGTAGGTACTGAGATAAAAAGGGTAATCCAGATTCTGGATAGGCCAGACACACCATCCCTGGGATATGGTGCCAACCCAGACTTCCCGGTCATCAAAGGTCGTGGTGGCCCATGGGTAAGATGCATTTCGTTTTGCCTGAAACCCTTCAGGCATCTGGTTTTGCCAGTCGACAGCAGCGTCTTGACGGTTATTTCCACTGGTTACGCTTTCAAACGCTTCATCGATTGGCGACCGGGCGGAGAGTTGAAAGGGGCCATCAACCGGATCAGAGATACGGGCCTGTATTCCGGTTGAGCTACCCAATACCAGAAGTGTCAGGCAGAGGGTCAAAACAGTATTCAATGTCATGATGCAGGACTTTTATTGTGGTCAGAAGCCTGATCAGAAAGCTTGCCAAGCCATAACAGCCCGGAAATTCCTGCAAACGCTTCATAGCCAAGCACCCCGAAGGTGTACGCGGTAAAGCTGCTATCCATAAACAGGCCATAGGTTCGGCTCAGGGCGAGGCATGAGCCAATGACCCCCAGGGCATAGACAAAGGATTTAAAAAAGCGTGGGTTATAAAAAGCATGAATGGCCATCAGCCCCATTGCCAGTTGAAAGCCTCCATACATAGCCCGCATATCGGTTTCTCCACTGGGATTGATACTTTTGACGCCAATAATTTCAGTGATGAGAAAAGGGGCCAGCGTGCAGGCCAATCCCCATGGCGTCCAGATTGCGATATTGAATATCAGGTAGAGCTTCTTGGTATTCATATTATTCTTCTGTTGCACACGGAGAAAAAATGGCTCCGGTATTTTGATTATCATCGTCTGAACATATTGTATTCCGGAATTTCTGTTCTTTTATAATCCGAAAACAGTACAAGGCAGTATTTTTCAGTAAAAAAATAATGCCTGTGGCCAGCGAGAAAAGATACATCGTAGATGTTAAGTATGCCTAACCGGCTTGTTAGAGTGTTTACCAGTAAATAATGTGATGATAACGATCATTCTAATAAAGAAAAACAGGCTGGTATCCTCAGGCACTTTATTGGATTTGGTAAAGGAATTATCAGATTTGTTCAGTAAGGCGCAATTATGGAGCAAGCACTGTTCTTGCATTAAATGAATATTATCAGGGAGGTTGAACCCATGGCGCAGATATCCGGATATGTTGGCAGTATTTCTAACGGACAGCCTATTGGTAAAGCGCATCAGCGCTCAGATGCTGATCATGTCGGTAAAGTGCACTGGACCCGGTCACGCAAGGTAAGAGCTATTGCTGTGGGTATCGGAGTGCTGGCCGTGGGTGCTGTGGTAGCGTCCATTGCTGTCGGGTTTTATGCGGTTGCCATCGCAGCAGGGGTCGTGGCCCTGGTTGGCGGGCTGGCGACTGCAGGCTATTTTTATGCCCATCGTCATGATGTTGCTGTATCAGCTGAAGCTCGACCTGAGGCAGGATCGGCAAGTTTTGCACCGGTCATGGGCGGGATGTTATCAGACAAGCCGCTATCGACAGGTACCGGGCGTGGTCAGGGCACTCCTGCGCCAGTACCGGCAGGAACCCGTCGAAAAGTAGGACTGGGATATTTTCGAAATGAAACCCAGATAAAACAAATACATGACCAGCTAAAAAACGATATGCCCAATTTGCAGTTGGAGACATTTAAATTATTTCTCAACAAAACACAGGTTGATCTGGAATGCTTCAGCAATGCAGCTGCAAAGATTCCCAATGATCTTGCTGGAGTGAGAGTTCAGGTAGAAGGCTGGTTAGGAAATAAACAAGAACTTAAAGATATGCCGGTTCCTGTAGGAGAAAGTTTTGAAATTAATGGAGCAGTCAGTCCTATTACTTATGTGAAAAAATTTCTGGATAATGAGTTTAAAGGTGGTACTACAGAAAATGCTCAACGCATAAAACAGCAAGGGGAATCTCTTGATAAGGATTTTTACTATCAGAGAGTGTATGGATCAGGAAACTGTTTTTATGTGGCCTATTTATCAGGTTGGTTGCATGATGTTCTCCGTCGTCAGGAGTTTGATAAAGCGATTGGTTTTTTAAAAAGTCAGAATGCGTATATGGATGATGTTAAACAAAGGGGTGGGGTAGATCGTACGAATGATTTAATTGAAGTGTTGCAAAAGTTAAAGGAAGATCCAAACTTTAAAACGATTGAGGATATACTTTCAAACAACGCTAAAGCTAATTATCTGGCAATGTATTTTAGGGATTTTGCTGTCTTTGGGGTGGAAAATGCAGTGGAAATATTAACCAATACCGGTGGAGTGGGCAAGAGTGGTGATCCTCTGCTGCAATATGAAAAACGCCCCCTGGGAAAAATACCTCAACAAGATCAGTGCTGTAGAAAGGTTTGGGGTGATGATGAATTAATAGGGGTTAAAGCTGACGGAAAGTTTGAGGGAGGGATTATTGATAAGAATGCAGATTTGCAGGAAAGAATGAATAAATCAGGTGGGCTTACCAAGGCAGCCTACTGCCGTGTTCAAAGAGAAGACATGGTAGATGTGCAAAGGGCTGAAATAGGGATTCTCAATGATTACTTTGTTCCAATTACGATGTATCAAAGATTTGATCTTCCCGCTGATGAAATTGGCAGCGCAAAAGATGGAAGATCAGGTAGTTTTGGGGAAAATAATCCAATCGTAATGTTCCGGGCACCGAATCATTTTGACTTGTTAATTCCCAGAAAATTAGGTGTGCTATCTCCCGGTCATTAGCTTGATGCTGAAAATAAGTATTTGAACTCGTTCCCACGGTTCCCCGCGGGAACGCATACAGAACCCGCCATAAATGAAGCAACCAGCATGATATTCTTGGGAACCCGGGCAAAGAGAGATTTACGCTAACATTCCCTCAGGGTGCTAGTGAACGAGGTTTTCGGATGGCTTTGCGATAGCCTCCAGGACTCAGTCATGAACAAACTGGTTATTCACCGGCTGGTAATGAAAACGAATATTATGGAGCTGTTGCTCAATCTCCTGTTTGCTCATATCCATCTCATCGGAAAGCTGATCCAGCGAATTGCAGGTAAGCCTGAGCTTTTCGTTAACAATACCCAGAAGTATAAAAGGGTTGAGATACTCTGGATGTTCAAGTTCCATGGTGACTTCTCCGTTCATATCAACCCTTGAATCATAGCTCAGTCAGTTAGCTTTTCCTGCTCTGACCTGTCGCTGCCTTTTACGTTCTTCCTCTTTTGTCTGGCGACGATGGGCTACCGTACTGGCAACCTCCGCACCCATATGAGCTTCGCCTCGCTCTTTTGCCAGTTGCATCTGCTTTTCCCGCTCGCTAAACCGCGCTTTCTGTCTGATGGTCAGTCTATCAAAACAGTGCGGGCAGCTAACGCCCTGCTGGTACTTTTCACTTTGCTTGTCCGCTGCCGTAATTGGTAAGCGACAGGCGTTGCATTGATCGTAAGAGCCTGGTTCAAGAGCGTGGTTAACGGTAACCCGATCATCGAAGACAAAGCACTCGCCTTCCCAGAGTGACTGCTCCTCAGGGACTTCTTCCAGATATTTGAGAATACCGCCTTTCAGATGGTATACCTCTTCAAATCCTTGCTGCCTGAGTAACGCGGTGGATTTTTCACAGCGAATACCTCCGGTGCAAAACATGGCAACTTTCTTGTGAGTCTTCGTATTCAGGTTTTTTTCGACGTATTCAGGAAACTGGCGGAACGACTCTGTTTCCGGGTTGATGGCATGTTTGAATGTGCCAACCTGAACTTCATAATCATTACGGGTGTCCATCACCAGAACGTCCGGGTCGCTGATCAGGGCATTCCAGTCAGCAGGTTCCACGTAGGTGCCTGCCACCTTTTTGGGATCAATGCCTTCTATCCCCATGGTAACGATCTCTTTCTTGAGTTTTACCCGGGTTCTTTTGAAGGGCATGGACTCGCTTAACGATTCTTTATATTCAATGGGTCTCAGGCGGGTGTCCTGATTAAGCCATTCCAGCAGGGCATCAATGCTCTCCCGGGTGCCGGCTACCGTTCCGTTGATGCCTTCGTGAGCGAGCAGCAGAGTACCGCGGACATGATGGGCTTCCATGGTTCTCTGTAGTGGTTCACGCAGGTTCCTGAAGTTTTTCAGGGTAACAAATTTATAGAGGGCGCAGACCACGATGGGGGCGTCTTGAGTCGTCACATTCATTCTGTTTATTTTCCTTCGTCAGCAGGCCGGAGCGTAAATCCGGAGCCAGATCAGGTGAGGAAGCTTAGCAGAGCCCGGAGCCCATGAAAAATCCAGGTCTATCCGTCGTGTTTTTATTCCGGATATTCTTCTGGCCGGAAACAGTTTCTCCTGGGCAGTGGGCAGCTGTGCAAATTATGCAATGATGCAGCGAGAATGAGCATTCTGTTTTGGTTGATCACTTTGCTGATTCTGCCCTGTGGGCGAGGCAGGCGTGTGTTGCCTTGTTCTTTTCGGAACCGTGTAATGTTTTACCATTGATGATGTCTGCTTGCCTGGAGTATAAGGTGAACTGCGTGCATCGGGCTTTTTGGAGACAGCCTGTTTCGGTACCGTCGGTTCAGAAGGTCTTGTTTGGCGGGGCGCTGGGAGGCCGCTGTTTACTGCAGTCTTGATCGGTATACGCGGCTCAGAGGCCTCTTTTTTAAACTCAGGTGACAGGCCAGCGTAGCCATTTTCCTCGCAAAACAAATTCAGCTTTTTTTTAAAATCTCTTCTCTGGCAATCCTCCATATGCTTATTCAGACTTTGAATAAACTCTTTTGTTATTTGCCAGACTTTTATTAGTAAAGCCAGGTCTCCGGTATTCTCTGAGGCAGGGGAGGGTGCATCATCATGATCGGTCGGGCTATTCAGTGCCTCATCATAATCAGGCGGATTTGGCGAGATGCAGTCTATTTATCGTTGCTGATAATAACTGATCAGCTTCGGTTTTGTTATGGGGTTTTCTGAGCTTCCATAGATCAGTAACGAAAGGAAAAAATGTTAAAAGATCTTGCTTTAAATCGCTGTTTTTTTTCTTGTTAATAAACTGGGAAAGGGAGTTCTGGAAATCACGTCTTTTGTGTGTCGCGAAGTGGTTTAGCAGGTCAATAAAAAAGATGCTTCTAACCGCTTTTGCTTTTGCTACAAGCGGATTTACCCTTGAAAACCCCTGATCTGTTGCGTGGCTTTCTGTCGGTCTCCCACTGTAGGCTGGTAACTGGATGTCAGGATTTACCAGAGTTCTTTCTGCTTCCAGTATTTTTATTAACAGATAAAATTTACTGGTATCTTTTTGAAAATTGGCATAATTATCAAAATATGCTCGATAAAAAGGAGATTTACGGGAAAGAAGACGGTGTTCTGTTGGATCGGTAACGCAGGGGATATTCTGGCATTGGTGTCGAGGGAGCAGCTCACTCAGTTCGATGAAGTCAACATTATAAACATTGGTAAGTCTAATCATAAGACCATTGTAATTTAATTCAGTGGGTCTTGCTTTCATCGCACTTTTAATATCTACCATATTGAACAGGGGGGACCATTGGAGAGCAGGTTCTGATGACTTTTCTCTTAATAGTGCTATTTTTTCAGTGGAATAACTGTTAGGTACAGGGACTGGATTATCTATAGCATTATCTTTATACGGCTCAGAAAGAGTGGGGCAGGATGTTGACCTTTGAACAATTTGAACAGTATGCCCGAAAGAAGTTGATGCCTCCTGCCGGGGATCCCGTATCGGGTGTGTCTCATGATTTAATAATGAACCCGATCCCGGTGGTATCCCAAATGACATAGTATGCTACCTCCAATTATCAAAATATAATTTCATATGGTTAGGTATTTAGATGTCATTGTATGAAGCCAAGGCTTTGAATATACCCATATTGGATGGTAATGAGATTAACCTGCCGACTAACATCGCATCTGGCCTGTTGTCTATGACCATTAAAATTGAAAAAAATTCCCTGGGGATAAAGAACTGAATCATGACCCAAACCGTAATTGAGCAACTCCAGTCACACCGTTCCATTCGCAAGTTTACTGAACAGCCTATTGAAGAAAGCCTGCTTAGAGCGTTAATAGCAGCCGGGCAGAGTGCCGCCACTTCCAGCAATTTGCAGGGCGTCAGTGTGATTCGGGTACGAAATCCCCAGACGCGCAGAGCCATGGCCGAACTGGCAGGTGGTCAGGAATATATCGAAGAAGCCGCCGAGTTTCTGGTGTTTTGCGCTGACCTGAATCGTTCTGGCTGGTGTTGTGAACGCTCAGGTAAAGCAATGGCTGACGGGATGACCGAGCATTTTATTATTTCTACGGTTGATGTGGCCCTGTTTGCCCAGAATGTTGTGGTTTCGGCTGAGTCAGAAGGGCTTGGTATCTGTTATATCGGAGCCCTGAGGAATGACCCGCAACAAGTCAGTGAGTTGTTGGCGTTGCCGGAGAATGTCTATCCGGTCTTCGGGCTTTGCCTGGGTTATCCGGATCAGGCACCGGCGTGTAAGCCAAGGCTGGCGTTGGATGCGGTATTAATGGAGGAACACTACCAGCCCGTAAACGAAGCGTTGATGGTGCAATACGATGAAACTATGAGGGCCTATTACCAGGAGAGAACCGGGGGTGAATTGGATCGCGTCTGGTCTCAGGAAGTGTCTGCGCTTCTGGGCAAGAAGTCACGCCCTCATATGAGAGCGTTTCTGGAGAGTAAGGGCTTTAAGATGCGGTGATTATTTAATATTGGTCAAGACCTGAATCAGGGTTTCACTGAGTTTTATACTGGCCAGGTTGAGATTGTCCAGAAACTGATCGACATTGTTCAGCTCAATGTCGATATGGTCGGTGACGGATTTGATGGGAAAGAAGTCTATTTCATACAGGCTGGCTACGGCCGCAACGGAAGCGCACTCCATCTCTTTTGCCATTCCCCGGTTCTGCTGAATGACCTGTCGATCGACTACTGGCATATCCAGCGAGTTACCAGTAGTCACAACCCCCAGTTTATGGACGACACCCTGAAAGTATTCCGGTCGGTAAATAGCAGGATGATGGCCGGTTGCAAACTCGGAAAATCCTTTCAGGGGGACTCTGTGGTCATGGTAAACCACGGGCTGGTCGGTGGTGATAATGTCGGCAATCTCTGCATCGGCAGAGAAGGCACCACAGGTTCCCGCATTAATAATTAAATCGGGAGCGAACTCGATAATAGCGGACTGAGTGTTCAGTGCCGCATACTCAGTGCCTATCCTGTCGACACCATACTCTCTGGATTTTCCATTCAGAGAGATAATGATCTCCTTGCCTTCAAACTCGCCCCTGAAACGGGGAAAGCCGCTCTGAAGTTGCTGATTGGCCGGAAGTGCAGCCAATCCAAGCTGGTCAATGACTGGCCTGGCTTCCGCTTCCATGGCCATGATGATAAGAATTCGTTTCATGGGTTTTCCGTATTCATAGTGCCCGCAGTCTCAACTATTTTAATATTAAATCACTTATAATCGACACTTGATGAGGTGATTCTGCATATTCTCATTGTGATAGTTTGACCTGATTCCCACGGAGGACCGTGGGAATGATGGCGTGATTTTTGGTACATTGATGATATAGACCCGAAGCATGAATGGCCTGGACTTAAGCAGTTTTCGGTTATCCAGAGAGACAGATTGATCGGCAAAAAACAAACAACTGAGGTGCACTGTTATATAGAGAGCCGGGAAATGACAGTATCCTCTGGCGCTCGGCCATCCCCTCTAAATAAAATTCCAGAATGCATCTTGGCATCTCGATTAATATTAAAAGCACTGTAACCATAACCAAATTTGTTGTCAGTAGAATCTTCTGGTAATTTATTTTCGTCTGATACATGAATATAATTGCATATTTTCTCTGGGAAGATGCCCATAATATTCCTGTAAGCAGAACGGCCAGCTTTGAGACTTGGCTGAGTTCCAGAGTTGTCAGTCTGTATTTTGGTTGTGTTTACCTTGATTGTGGAGGGGATCTGAGAAGCTTCAAGCTTTGGTCTTTTGTTAGTAGAACTTTCTGAATTGCCAGAGCCAGAATAGGGAGCTTCACATTTACCCCCAAAAGCCGTCAGTCCTTGATTATATAAAGATTCGGAGATGTGCATTTAACTGGCCTCAATCATAATCCCTTGAATGTAGGACTGTTCATTATTGGTAACGTAACTATTTGCTGATCCCATACAGTTTTCCCTATTACCAAGGGCTGTAGCAATATTGAACTAAAGTCCATTCCTCTGTAGCCCTTGGGAATCAAGCACCTATATGGTTTTAGCAAATAGTTACTTGGTAACCTGGTTTTGGACAGCTAGCCCCGGTAAAAGTTCAGATTTAGAATGAGTTACAGAATAGCGTTTCTATTTTTATTATTTCCACGAAGATCACAAATGCCCATAGCCAAAAGGAAAGTACACTGGGGCCGTGCTTGCTAATCTTCGTGGTTCCATCAATCAGCTTTCCAGCCACACATCCCGAACCCAGAGCCAGACAGAAGGCCAGCTCTCTTCGGTCAGTTCACCGTCAGCCCAGAGCACCACTTCGCCTTCCTCTGAAACACCATAGTAGTTGTCCTGATGTTCACAGATGGGAATCAGCTCTCGGGGTAAACCCGCTGCCCAGGCAGTAGCCGCAACTTCGGGCAGGTAGGTGTGGGAGTGCGGATCGGTCACCGTGACCGGTTCCATGGAGCCGTAGATCACATCACTGACCTGCAACAGAAACTCCCTGAATTCGTAGGGGATGGAAATCAGGATCTGCTCTTCCACCTCAACTAGCAGATCTTCATCCGGCAGTTCCAGGGGAATAGAGACATCCAGGGCCCGTTCCCGCAGCTCTTCCATTACATCTTCCATAATTAACGACCTCTTCCTGTGGTTTTTGGACGGGGGGCAGAGGTGCGGGTTCTTCCGGTGTGGTTTTTGCCGGGGCCACCTTTGCCCTGTCTCTGGCCGCTTTGCCCCTGACGGGAATGAGGTTTCATTGCAGGTTTGCCATTTCTAAAACCTGGTTTTGCCCTGGCCTTTTTCGCTTTGCTGAACGGTTCAGTAATATCCGCAGGGCGAACCTCACCCTCTTCAATATAAGGTAATGGTTCAATCTCCAGTGGTTTGTTGATCAGCTGAGCAATGCTGGCCAGTAACTTTTTCTCTTCCGGATTCACCAGAGAGATGGCTCTGCCAGATTGACCGGCACGGCCGGTTCGGCCAATTCTGTGGATATAATCCTGAGGGATTTTAGGCAGGTCATAGTTGACTACTAATGGCAGCTGTTCGATATCCAGGCCACGGGCAGCGACATCAGTGGCCACCAGAACGGTAAAGTAATTGTCCTTAAAGTCTTCCAGCGTACGAATACGCAGATACTGACTTTTATCACTGTGAATGGCCTGGGCATCGATGCCATCTTCTTCCAGCAGCTCGGCGACGCGATTGGCGGCTTTTTTGGTGCGGACAAACACCAGCACTTTCTTCCACTTACCACCATTGATCAGGTAGCTGAGAATTTCCGGTTTATCCTGCTGGTCAACCGGGTAAAAAGATTGAGTGACGGTATTGGCCGCCGAGTTCGGATTCTCGATCTCGATTTTCACCGGGTGACGAAGAAACTCATGGGCCAGTTGTTTTACGTCTTTGGAGAAGGTGGCGGAAAAAAACAGGTTCTGTCGTTTAACGGGCGCTTTTTGCAAAATGCGCGCGATATCTTCCTGAAAGCCCAGATCGAGCATACGATCGGCTTCGTCCATCACCAGAATTCTCAGGCTGTCCAGGGCGATATGTTTTTTGCCCATCAGATCCAGCAGACGGCCGGGTGTGGCCACCAGAATATCAACGCCTTCTTTCAGCGTCTTTATCTGTTCTTCCATATCGACACCGCCAAACACCACCACGCTTTTCAGGGGAGAGTGGGCGCCGTAAGTTAGAAAACTCTTATGCACCTGAATGGCCAGTTCCCGGGTGGGGACCAGCACCAGCGCGCGAATGGCGCTACTGGCACGCATTTGTGACAGGCGATGCAAAATGGGCAGGGTGAAGGCAGCGGTTTTTCCGGTGCCGGTTTGGGCTGATGCCATTATATCCCGACCGGTCATAGCCATAGGGATGGCTTTTGCCTGAATCGGGGTTGGCTGTTTATAGCCTGCCTCATGGACAGCCTGAAGCAAGGATTCATCCAGCCCAAGAGCGGAAAAAGGGGTGTTGTTACTCATATTTAAAGTTACTTCCTGCGCTTGGGTGGTTCAAACCCGGAATCAGTGGCTGCTTTGGTTGCATGGGTGGTTGTCGAAGGCTGGGGGGCGTCAGTCAATGCACGGCGTTTACCCACGTTCTTTTTAACCCGGTGACGCTGCTTTTCATTGGCGTCTTTTTTAGCAGCGCTTTTTTTGGCCGCTGATTTTTTCTTACCGGCGGCTTTGCCAGAGCTTTTCAGCTTTTTAGGGCCTTTGTAGCTGCCAATCAGTTCTTTGATAGTGCGTTTTTCAAACCGTAGCTTGAGGTAACGTTCGATGCCGGACATCAGATTCCATTCATCCGGCCCGATCAGGGAAATGGCCAGACCCTGTTCTCCGGCACGTCCGGTGCGACCAATGCGGTGCACATAGTCATCGCCGTTGCGGGCCATGTCCAGATTGATCACCAGCTGCACGCCTTTGAGATCGAGTCCGCGGGCGGCCACATCAGTGGCAATCAGGATATTGATGGCGCCATCCGCCAGCAAACGCATTACATGCTTGCGCTGACGCTGATCCATGTCGCCATGCAAGACACCCGCCCTCAGTCCTTTGACCCGAATTTTGCCAATGAAGGTATCGGCCTGAACTTTGGTATTGGTGAAAATCAGTGCCTTCTCGTAGGTTTCATTTTTCAGAAGCCAGATCAGCAGTTTTTCCTTATGAGACGGATCATCCGCCAGCATCATCTGCTGGTGGATATTCTCATGTTTATCCCGGGCGGTTTTCAGGGTCAGCCGGGTGGGATCATTCAACACTTCTTCCGACATTTTTCCCAGTTGGTTACCGGTCAGGGTGGCAGAGAATAACAGCGTCTGGCGTTCTTTACGGCAGTCATTGGTAATGGTCAGAACGTCGGCACCAAAGCCCATGTCCAGCATTCGGTCTGCTTCGTCCAGCACCAGGTACTCCAGATCGCGGAAGTTGTGGTTGTTGTTTTCCATGTGCTCAAGCAGTCGGCCCGGCGTGGCGATCAGGATGTCCGGATTTTTCCGAAAGGTATTGATCTGATGGCGGAAATCTTCCCCGCCCATAATCAGGCCAGCCTTGATGTAGGTATATTTCGCCAGCGTTTCACAGGCCTGGAAAACCTGCCGGGCCAGCTCCCGGGTTGGTACCAGAATCAAGGCACGAGTGCTTGATTGAGGCGCCGGATGGTTGAGCATGTGATTGAGCATGGGCAGAACAAAGGCGGCGGTTTTACCGCTGCCGGTTTCGGCACTGACCATCAGGTCGTGACCGGCCATGGCCAGTGGCAGGGTTTTCTCCTGAACTGGCGTGGCTTTTTCGAAACCCAGTTCAGTCAGGGCTCTGTTGAGCCGCTCATGGAGGGCCAGTTCAGAAAATAGCAAAGTTATAGTCCTCAACCGTGGGGATTAAAGGTTATGGAGTGGGAGACAGGCAACATTGGCTGCGAGTTCAATAAATAGCGGGGCATTCTATGCCTGAAAGGGAAAAAATTCTATGCGTCTTCTACCTTACGCTTTTACGGGAAGATGACAGGGGGGCAGCCGAACGCTATTATGCTTCCGATTTTTTCAGGCCATCACTCCATGCGTTTAGATAAATACCTCAGCGAGAGTACAGAACTGTCCCGTGCCAATGGGAAAAAGTGTTTGCATAGGGGAGAGGTCACCTGTGATGGAATTGTGGTAAAAAACAGCGCTTTCAAGGTGCCGGAAGGTTGTGACGTCCGTTTGCTGGGTGAGCCGATTAAGGTTCGCGGGTTGCGCTATATAATGCTCAATAAGCCAGAAGGGACCCTCTGCTCCAATGTGGATGAGGTCTATCCTTCTGTGCTTTCTCTGCTGGATATTCCCAAAGCGTACTCATTGCACATTGCGGGTCGCCTGGATGCAGACACCACCGGTTTGGTGTTGATTACCGATGATGGTCAGTGGTCTCATCGGCAGGCATCACCGGTTAAGGCCTGTGGTAAACGTTATCGTGTGCTGCTCGCGGATCCTCTGGCAGAAGCGCAGATTCCGGACATTATCGAGCAGTTTGCCAGTGGTATTGCGCTGAGAAATGAGAAGTCTCTAACCAGACCAGCCCTGCTGGAAGTGATGACACCTTCTGAAGTGTTGCTGACCATCACTGAAGGTAAATACCATCAGGTCAAGCGTATGTTTGCGGCGCTGGGTAACAGAGTAGTGGGCCTGCATCGGGAGCAGGTGGGCGTCATTGCCCTGGATTCGTCCCTCAGGCCTGGTGAGTGGCGATATCTGACCCGGGATGAGGTTTTGTCGGTATAACCTGTATTTGTGCTGTTTCGTTCTGCAAAATCGTGGTTTGGGTAGCGGATGGAAGAAAGGTCAAATTCCTGGCTGAATTGATCCCTTGCATCCAGAAAGTTTTTATAGGTCTGTTTTTGTTTTTTTTCATCAACGAGTAAATAATTCTTGATGGCATAATCTACCAATCGATTTACTTTTTCACTGTTTACTCCGTTGAATTTGAGGTGGTAATGATCTCCCTCTGGCGGTGTGTTGCGGTGTAATTCAGGCTCGTGTTCATCGTCGTCTGCGTGAATGAATTCGTCAGGCTCCGACGAACTCGGAATATCTCCGGGTTTCTCTCTGTACAATGTAACCACGGCATAATCCTTGATGGGTCTCAGTGATAATACAATAGACGCTGGGCAGTCCTCATACAAAGGGCATGGGGTAAAAGTAAAGTCAGAATGGTGATGGTTGATATCGTGGCTTGCCCATCTGCCTTTTTTGGCAGGAGGTTGGCTCTGAACTTCAGGAGGCCGGTGGCCTGTCTGTTTTTGACTTTCAGTAATACACGAGGGCATGATTCCTCATCCTGCAGGTTGTTGTTTTACCCTGTTTGATTACTCAGACAGGGTAAAATTCCCCACTGAATTACATAACTCTCATTCCAGATTGCGCACCTTCATGGGGTTCCAGAATCCACAGATCCTTACCACCCGGGCCTGCGGCCAGCACCATGCCTTCACTGACGCCGAATTTCATCTTGCGCGGTGCCAGATTAGCGACCATGACCGTATGTTTGCCAATCAGTGCTTCCGGGGCATAGGCAGATTTGATACCGGCAAGCACGTTGCGAGGCTCAGCTTCACCAATGTCCAGGGTCAGGCGCAACAACTTGCCAGCGCCTTCTACCAACTCGGCATTGACGATTCTGGCAATGCGCAGATCCACTTTGGCAAAATCATCAAAAGTGATTTCATCGGCCACCGGGTCTTTCTCCAGCCACTCTCCGGATGGGGTTTCAGTCTTGTTGGATGATGCCATCTGGGCAAGCACCTCCTTGCTGGCTTCAATCATAGCCGCGACTTTATCGGCTTCGATACGGGTCATTAATGGTTCAAACTTATTGACGTTGTGATCCAGAAGAAGCGTTTGGCTGTCCTGCCAATTGAGGGGCGCGACATTCAGGAATGCTTCTGCTTTAACGGCCATGGCTGGCAGAACCGGTTTGAGGTAGATCATCAGCAGGCGGAACAGGTTGATACCTGAGCTACAAATGTCGTGTAAATCCTGATCCCTGCCTTCTTCTTTGGCCACGACCCAGGGTTTCACTTCATCAATCCAGGCATTGGCTTTGTCGGCCAGTGCCATGATTTCACGCATGGCCTTACCAAAATCGCGACCTTCATAGTAATCAGCAATAGAGTTGGCTGCAGCCTGGAAATTTGCGGTTAATTCAGGGGCGATGTTATTACCAGAGAGCTTGCTGTCAAAACGTTTCTTGATAAAGCCGGCGTTACGGCTGGCAATGTTGACCACCTTGCCTACCAGGTCGGAGTTGACCCGCTGGATAAAGTCATCGGTGTTCAGGTCCAGGTCATCAATACGGCTGGACAGTTTGGCGGCGTAGTAATAACGCAGATATTCAGGGTCGAGATGTTCCAGATAGGTTCGGGCAGTGATAAATGTACCCCGGGATTTGGACATCTTCTCGCCATTCACCATCAGGTAACCGTGAACATTGACCCGGGTTGGCGTGCGATAATTCGCGCCGTGCAGCATGGCGGGCCAGAACAGGCAGTGGAAGTTGACGATATCCTTGCCAATAAAGTGGTGAACTTCGCACTGGCTGTCTTTATTCCAGTACTCATCAAAGTCCAGGTCGTCACGGCGCTGGCAGAGGTTTTCAAAAGCGGCCATATAGCCGATTGGGGCATCCAGCCAGACGTAGAAATATTTTCCGGGCGCGCCGGGAATTTCAAAGCCGAAGTAAGGGGCGTCACGGGAGATATCCCAGTCCTGCAGGCCCACATCCAGCCATTCGGCCAGTTTGTTGGCAATTTCATCAGAGATGGTGCCGGAGCGGGTCCATTGCTTCAGGAAGGCATCAAAGTCAGAGAGTTTAAAGAAGAGGTGCTCGCTCTCTTTTTCAACAGGCGCTGCGCCGGAAATTGCCGATCGGGCATTCTTCAGGTCCGCTGGTGAGTAGGTGGCACCACAGGCTTCACAGTTATCACCATACTGATCTCCGGCACCACATTTCGGGCAATCACCCTTGATGTAACGGTCGGCCAGAAACAGTTTCTTTTCCGGGTCGTAGGCCTGAATGATATTACGGCTGACAATATGACCCTTTTCTTTAAGGGCCAGATAGATGGCTTCAGAAAGTTTGCGGTTCTCTTCTGAGTGGGTGGAGTAGTAGTTATCAAACTCCACATGGAATTCACTAAAATCCCGAATCCGCTCAATGTTAATCCGGGCAACTGACTCTTCCGGTGAGATGCCCTGTTTTTCGGCATGGAGGCTGATGGCAGTGCCGTGGGCATCATCAGCGCAGACGTAGGTACACTGATTCCCAGACAGCTTCTGGAAACGAACCCAGATATCAGTCTGTATATATTCCACCAGGTGCCCCATATGCAATGGGCCGTTGGCATAAGGCAGGGCGCTGGTAACAAGTATTTTGCGTTGGCTCATTAGATTATATCTTGACGGTCGGGTAAAAAACGGGAAGGCACCATTATACAAACTGTCCATAGGAAAGCCTATTCGGAACAGTCCCGCTTTTTATCGAGATTAAAGTTTTAGCCGTTACATTTATAACTCAGTAGAAGGTTTCTCCTGTTTTTCCCTGATGAACTCTTCGACAATTGGTTCGAGTAGTGATTCCCGGACAGCCTTCTGGAATCACTGGCTCCACCTTTCTTCAGGTCGGACTGAGTTCCGGCGACTGTCACGGACGGTCACCTCGTCTTTCCTCTCCATCACTTGAGTGTAGGGATTCATTGTCCTGCTCTTGGTTGGGGCGCGGCGAGTTAGTCCGGCTACTTACGTGAGAGCCCTCGGATGCGTTGGATGCGTTGGATTGGAGGTCCTCCTCGACTACATCGGATGTGTTGGATGCGTTGGATGCGTTGGATGCGTCGGATTGGAGGTCCTCCTCGACTACATCGGATGTGTTGGATGCGTTGGATGCGTTGGATTGGCGGTCATCGGATGCGTTGGATCGGCGGTCATCGGATGCGTCGGATTGGAGGTCCTCCTCGACTACATCGGATGCGTTGGATGCGTTGGATGCGTTGGATTGGCGGTCATCGGATGCGTTGGATCGGCGGTCATCGGATGCGTTGGATCGGCGGTCATCGGATGCGTTGGATCGGCGGTCATCGGATGCGTTGGATTGGCGGTCATCCTCGACTGCATCGGATGCGTGGAATTGGAGGTCATCGGGTGCGTTGGATTGGCGGTCATCGGATGCGTGGAATTGGAGGTCATCGGATGCGTTGGGTTGGCAGCCATCCTCGCCTACACCGGATGCGTTGGATGCGTTGGATGCGTTGGATTGGCGG
>NZ_JAVRMB020000359.1:0-11613 GCF_031844845.1 Endozoicomonas sp. | reverse complement strand
CGACCCGCTTCATTTCTTCAAGTATTACACCCTGGAAGTTATCGTTGATGCCTTCATTGAAGAACTCAAGAGTAATGATGTCGTTGTGTGCAGAGACTTCAGGGTAGTCACAGCCTGCTTCAATCAGGCTGTCGGACAGGTTCATCTGTTCCTCATCGCTGAACCGTCCTTGCAGGATAAAGCTAAAGTTGAATGGTGATTGGCTCATGGTCTCTTATTAACCCTTGTGAAAGCATTTATCGACGTAATTTCTTATCTGTCTTGCGTGCCCTTCTGGGTTGCCTGGTGTGCTCCAGATTGATCTGCGCTTACATCCTTCCTGTGATGCTAAAGAGCAAGACATTATTCCCCATGCATGGGCACTTTTTCCCGCCTTTTCTACTCTCCATTCCTTTGATTCAGCGTATCTAAGGGCTTCCTCAATCTCTTTGTTGGGGTGTTTTTTTCTTGTAGTCATAATTCAGTGTTACACCTGTAACATTAGAGACAGATAACACCCCTGTCAATAAGCAGGGGGATCACTCGAAAGATGGAAAGTATCACTGGGTATTCGCTGACTTCAAGAGGTGTTTTTTCACAATTATTGGTTATGCCTGTCCAAATATTCCCTGACTGCTTCTCTGGCTATCGCTGCCATTGATCGGCAGTCAGCTTTTGCCCGTTTCCGCTTTTTGGCCAGCACTTCCATTTCGTCATACATGCTTACGGCCATAGTGAATGTGATCCGTTCCAGTGGCTCATCTTCTGCCGGTACTGGTTTCTTGCTGCCATAGGGTTTATCAGCCATTTCATCGGCCAGTGCTTCGGCCTTACTGGGATCTACATCTTGTTTCTTGCCTGCCTGCTGGCTGCGTGTTTTAACCATGACTGAAAAGCTCCTGATGCAGTGCGGTGATTTCCTCGATAGCCTGCTTATTGCTGCCTTCCAGAACCGATAATCCTTCGCTCATAACATCCCGGTATATTTTCCGGTATCTGCCAGCAGATTTAAGCGGGGTAAATTCGGGAAACTCAGCCACATAGGATTGGAAGTCATTACGCTCGGTTTCGATAACCTGCACGTTGGTGGATGCCATTGTCTGGTAGATGAATATCTTCAGATCCGGGTTCAGGTCGATGACTCGGATAATCTGTTCCTGAAGCTCGCCCAGCGTGTCCAGATCCAACTGGCTGCATTGGTGCGGTGCAATGACCATATCGGCGACAGTGGCGGCTGTGATCATTTCACGGCTGTTACGGCCTGCTACGTCCACGATGACGTGGGTGAACTTCTCGTTAAGGGTTTGCAGTGTCTTGGTCAGGTTGTCGTATTTCTGGATAAGGGTTATTGCCGGGGTAATGTCGGCTGATTCCCTCTCCTGATGCCACCTGGCTGCACTGCCTTGTCTGTCGGCATCGACCAAACATACATCATTATTGCTGTCACTTTTGGCGAGAATTACGGCCAGATTACAAGAAAGCGTGGTTTTTCCGCTTCCGCCTTTATTGCTACCCACTAGGATTATCAAGGGTTCACGTCCTTTTGCTGTTTACTGTATACCGTATACTGTATACCGTTTACAGTATCAAAGCCTAGTCCCTGAGAGTAGAAAAAAAAATAATTTGTGTGTGCGAAACCCTATATATAGCTGTGCCTCCCCTCCCCCACCTGTCCACCTGCGCCCCTGCTGGCTGGTCGGGGGGGCCCAATCCCTGCTGGCAGGGTCTGCTGCTGGTCGGTTTACTGCTGCTGGCCCTGCTACCTGCTGGGAATTTCTTATTTCACTGGTTAGATTGCTCATCGATGACGTGATACCAGTCTAAACACTGGTTATCCCGTGCGGACGTTGCACGGTTTCAATAATGCAGTGTCTAACTCCTAACGTGTTCACGCTCGTTTACGTCTGAGAGCCTATAATCACTGGCTTTCAGCCATAATCGGCTATTGCTGGCTTTATCTCTGAGTGTCACAGTTACCGTATGATTCTCTGAAAACAATAAAGGTCGTGGTATGACGGTAATCAAAAGCCTGAAGATCGGTGCTGCTCTCCTGCTGCTTTGCCCTGCTGTTGCTCTGGCCAGTGATCGGAAGTCTTACGGGGATGTTGAAGTGCTGGAAGTGGTGAGTATCTACGATGCAGATACATTCAGAGTCAATATTGCCGGGTGGCCTGACCTGATCGGGAAGAATATCTCTATCAGGGCTGATGGTTTTGATGCTCCCGAGATTCGAGGTAAGTGTCAGGCTGAGAGTGAAGGTGCCCAGATTGCACGGGATCTCACGGTTAATGCTCTGGAAGGTGCTGATCGGGTGTTACTGCGTAACGTGAGGCGTGGGAAATACTTTCGTATCATTGCTGATGTTTACATCGATGGTGAGTCACTAAGGGATCTGCATTTAAGCAGTGGTACTGCACGGCCTTATGCTGGCGGTAAGCGTGAAGGTTGGTGTGGTTTGTAGGCGGGTTTAGTCCCCACTGTCGTGGGGAACACTCGATCCTTCTGTCTTGCCAGTTGGGTCGATCCGGTTCATCCCTACGTGCGTAGGGAACAATAGTGTTAGGTTGACCGCTAGCCTTGCAGGGCTAACGATCGGCTCAAACAAAAGCCTCGGAGGCTCCGCAGCAATGACCAAATCGTTGCGTGTCTTGAAGTTATCACGATCCTTAAAAGTTGGGAATATGGTCAGGTATGTTTTTTTTCTGGCCCGTACAGATGGATACCAGGAACATGACTGAAGAAGAAAAAAGAGAAAGGATTGAGCGTTGTAAGCGGGATAATCCCGATCTGCCTGAGCAATTCATTGCTGATGCGCTGGAAGCTATGGACGAAATGAAGGATGGAAAGGCCGTGCCATACACTTTCGGCTTTGATGGTGATGATGATGCTGATGCTGATGATGAGGAAAGTGATAGCGAGACATAACCTGCGCTAATCAGTAGAGGATTTAGCTATGGAGAGAAGTATCAATCTGCCTGCCTGTTTTGGGAAAAGTTACGTCGAAAGCTGTCGGGCTACTGAGATACCAGTAGACGAGCGTCGTAAAGCACTAGCCAGTGACGTTAGGCAGTTTCTCAATACTGGTGGTGTTATCAAGGTATTGCCTCCTGCTGGTGACAGGGGCGGGATTATCCGTGTTATTGAACAGATCCGGGAGGCAAAACAGGTTGCCAGTGTCACCAGTTAAAAAAAAAGCCCCGCACATTCGTCAGGGCTTAATAGGTTTTATAGTACTCCGGTTTAATTATACGCTTTCAGGCTGTTTTCCAGTAGTTTGCTGAGTCCTACTCTCAGCCAGTGGGAACAGCCTTTCTGTCTGATCAATATCAGTATCAGGGGCATAAGTTCTATCGGTACTGGTTCGGATAGTCTCAAATTAAGGATCTGGTTATACTGGTTACTGCTCATTTTGTAAGTCTCTCTCTTGGTACTGCTTTGTGGGCATCCACCAGCAAGGCCGTAATCCTTGCTGGTGGAACATTCATTTAATCTTCACTCTCGGTTTCTTTTTCGCTATCACTCTCAGCTTCAGTGATACCAATACGTTCAAGGTATCCTTGGACAGTATTAATATTTATCCGTTTTCCGCTAACCGGGATTCTGCTGAGTCTTCCTGATGTCATTTCTGCCGTTTTTAGGTGTCCAGATTTGGCCATTGCTATCAAAGTACTGTGCAATATATGAGTTGCCTTGGCTCTTTTGTTGGCTAGAACGTCCTCTGTTTTTTTCTCTAATAGCTTTATCAGCTTCTTATCAATGTCTTCCGGGTCAGCTTCAGGTGCCTGCGCTTTTTCGATAGAGCGATCAAGTTCTATTTGCTTATAGTTCCTTGAAGCCCCGAAACCATGCTCTCCGTAGCCGAGAATGGATGTTGTGTAAGCATCCTCGCTTATCCCTTTTTGCAGTGTAGGTTTGTTTATCTGGTATGCGAGAGTGCTATACATGGCTCTCATTGACTTGCAGGTGACGCCCTTCATATCCAGCCAACTGGAATAAACGTCATTGATCATCCGGTTAGAGTACTGTGTAACTCCCCTATTGTGTGCTATATCATTCTTTCCGTGCTCTGGGTCGCCTATCGCAGCAACTACGGGCACTCCAAGCATATTCGGGAACTCTACATTGACCGATGAGACAGTCTTCTGAACTTGCTGCATCGTCTTGATTATATGACTTGCCGTACAAGTGTCTGAAGCTATCAATGGTATAGGGTAGGCTCCTAAGTCCTCATGTAGTCCCCTGTCTCTGGTTTTTAACTGGCCATCGAATAATGCGTTGTTGCCTTTTAGCTTATCAAGACTGCCAGTCTTTAAAATCTCTGTAGGTCTACGGCCAGTGACAACTATCAAGGCTGCTGCTTTTGCCTGCCAACTGGCTGATTTATTGAGTAGTGTTTTGTGCGCCAGTTCGATGATGAAATCAGGGTTTACTCTGATACGGTTATCGTGCTTTTTTCTGAGCACATCCGGGGCTTCATCATTGATTATTTTGGATAGCATAATGGTGGCTCCATTGAACTTATAATAAGCATGGTGCTCTGGCTGTATGCTGTTGAGAACGATCTTGACCTTGGAGTTCTTAGCTTTCTTACTATGAGTCCGGTACAGCTTCTTTAATGCTGTCCTGATGCCTTCTATATCATCATAATTGAACAGGGCTAAAACGTCCTCTGAGCCCCCTAAAGCCTCAAGTATTTCGTCCTTCAGGTACTCCATATTTTTCTCATAATTATGATTTATGTACTCAAGTGCCAAAATAGCGTTCTTATAGTTCCTGATGACTTCTTTGGCGGTGTTTATGCTGACGCCATTGTCTGTTTTTTCGTAGTCTGTGATCCAATTCCCGTTGGCCAATTTTGAGCGAGTGCTCACCATTGTAATGCCTAATTTTTTCAGCTCTCTGGCGACCTTTTTATTTATTGAATTGGTCGGGTTTTTTGAGTCCATGTTTACCAGGTACTGAACCAGCTCGTGAGTCTTCTCTAGTCGTGAGTTCTTTACGTCCATCATCATCTCTCTCTTGGGTGTTTATCTAACTGTGCATCACATTATAAACGCTAATACGTAATAGTCAACAACTGTGCACCACTCTGACCAACTAAAGTGGTACACACTTTAACTGTGCACAATGATAAAAATTTAACTGTGCACTACTACAATATTCTCAACTGTGCACTACCTCACTACCGCAACTGTGCCACACTCTAATCCCATCTGTGTACGATATCTTATAAGATATCGTACACAGATGGGATTAGAGTGTGGCACAGTTATGAATCGGGGTTGGTATAGTGGTGCACAGTTATGATGGAGGTATAGTGGTGCACAGTTACAAGGAGTTGTAGAGTTGTGCACAGTTGCTATATAGAGTAGTACACAGTTATATAATATGTATATTATTATGGTGCACAGTTGATAGCCTGTCGTATATGTTACTCTTATGTGGTGCACAGTATTAAGTTGTTAATTGGTGGCGATGATATAAACAATAAGGTTATTGTCGTTTTTCGTTCGTTCATCTGGGTATGGTCGTACTAAATACCATCAGGGATATTGGTCATCTGTCCTGCATGTAACGGGAATTTAGGAGGGAGCCCCAAAATTTTTTTTCCTCAAAATTTCAGGACTGATTGACCTGTTGATCAGGATTTATTGCTGTAACTGGAACGTTCAATGTGCGGTTAATATATGGGGATGACTTTTGGATCCCCTGGCCCTATATGCTGAGTGAACGTCACTTTAGGTATTATCTGCTGCTGGCCAGCTTCCGGTTCGGTTGCTTTCACCATAACGTATGGCAGTAGCGGTTGAATCAGTTTTAGCTGTAGTTCAATATCCATTTCTGCTATCTCTTCTTCTTTTTCGAGAATGGATGCGATACGACGGTTCACAAAGTCCGAAATCAGGCTCCGTGATTCAGATGATATCTTGTTTAGTGTCCCTTTCTGTCTACCACCAGTCTTAATCCTCGCCATTGTCTTTACTCCGCAAAGTTAATGTACCCGGTCAAGTATTGACGGTATCCACTGGGCGACAATGGATTTTTACTGTTTCCTGCAAGCTGGCCACTGATCGGCAGGTATAAAAAAAGCCCCGATTAAAGGGCTTTTGGCATATTTGTTAATGTATCAGTGTTTTGTTTTGAGGATTTTCACTGACTGGCGGCTCGTAATCTTCCATGTACGGCCTCTCAAAAAGTTCACTAGGGTCACTGCCTGTACGGGTTAAGTAAGGCTCATCAGATACGCCTGCTGGTAAACTCTTCTTCCCGTCCTGTCGTAGTGGCAAGCATTCTTCTTTCCGATAAATTTTGTAGTCGGATCGCAAAAATGCCTCATTAGGTGCGGGGTCGAGCCAGTCTGATTGATGCATTCTCATATAAAGGCAACTGTCGGCATATTTCGAGTCTTTAAAGCCCTCGATGATTGCCAGCGTGTCATCACTCTTTATGAAAAAAGAGGGCTCGTTATTCGAGAGAAAAAGACCTATCAGTAATGTCTCTCCACTGGCAGATTCGCGATTACTACAGCTAAAGGCCCTGTACTCTTTTCCCTCGAAGTAAAGAGTTTTTAGTAGCTCTGTCACAGTGATATTCCTTCTTAACTGTCGGTGTTGTCTGTCATATAAAGCCTGCTTGATGAGGTTTTATGAGTCAGGCATAAAAGGCCCCGATCAGGAGCCTTATCTTTACCTGGGAACCGATTTTTTCTCAGAAAGGAATGTCAGGAACACCGTCATCATCAAAACCATTAAGGGGTTGAGGCTGTGGCTCATTCTGAGGCTGCTGGCTGGATTGTTGCTGAATAGGTTGCTGATATACGGGTTGCTGTGGAACTTGCTGCTGAGGCTGGAAATGAGCCTGCTGAGGCTGTTGTTGGGGTTGTTGCTGATAAACGGCTTGTGTCTGAGGTTGTTGTTGCTGGTAAGGCTGTTGTGGTGCCTGCTGCTGGTAAGCCTGCTGCACTGGCTGAGGTGCATTGTCAGGAAGGATCTCGATGTCACCATCAATATTCTTGTATTCCTTGTCTTCAGAGTCGGTGGTGCATTGGTAATCAATCCGTACCTGCTTACCGATCAACCGTTCAATATCGTCAGTAGTGCTCTTAAACTTTGACAGCGTGTATATCTCGCCAGTATTGGTCTTGAACTTCATTTTAATAAAAGGGTCGCCGTGACGGGTGATGCCTTCATGGGTAATTGCCCGGATAACACCTTCGATTTCATAAAATTCAGTAGGCTGACATGCGGGATTTGGGGAGGACATAGGCATAAAATCTCACTGAAATAGCATTAAATTTACCCTATGTATTATAGTTCAAGATTGACCTGTAGGCCTTGGTACTGCTGGCTTTAGTCTATTTTGTTCTAGTCTTTTTTATCTCTTTTTCAGGTCTTTTTATACTCAGTATGAATGCTGATTACTGACACAAATACAGACAGCCATATCCTTACTTCTCACCAGTTCCCGGAGCTCGTCATTGAGTTTCTTATTTCTGCCGTACAAAGAGTAAAAATCGGTATGGGCATTGATAACGACGGGGATCTGCTTCTTGACCAGTGTCAGGGCTTCAATGGCTGCAATAACACAGCAGGCACTTGCAGACTCATTATCCAGTGTCCCCGAAATCCGTTTTGAATGCTGGCCATGTTTCAGGACTGCTTCGTAATGACTGGGTTTTCCTGAGTGGCCCTGAATCCTGATGTTGATCCGATCAGAGTCACTGCCTGACAATATTGCCTTGGCAGTGTCACCAGTGGCCTTAACAATCACACCGGGTTGCATCTGGCTTATGTCAGAGATCCGTTCGGCATTCACCGTCTTCACATTGTCAGGCTTGAAACAGGTTTCCCGATGCTGACTTCTGGCTTCTTCCAGTCTGGCCAGTAACTCATCGGTGATGGTATCGGGGAATTGATACCGGATACTTGATGAGATCCCTTTAACCTTGATGTTATGGAGCTTGCCAATGCCTGAAGCAATGAAGATCTGACGGGCTTTCCTGACCAGCGAGGGTTTTATGTCGGATACCAGGTTAAGCAGTTCAGCTTTTGAAAGGGTCATTTCGCGGCCTGCGTACCGATCAATGATGATCGAGGCCGTTTGTACTGCTGGGGATAGCTTCATAACGCTCTCACGCTGAACACTAGAAAAAGAGGGTGCGTTTATAGTCCGCCGACTTGGACCTGCCCAACGAGGGACGAGCCACCTGTGCCATTGCTTTTCCAAGCTGTGCCTGATGAATACTACCACCAAACCATTAAATATCAAGCAACAAATACCGCTACAGCCCACGCCACTACTAGCCTGAACCGGATTTCCCTACAACCCATAAAAGCTAAAAAAAACAACACTGAAAGGCTTTTCCACCTGCCCTTCAGGGCTCTGGGCTGCCTGCTGAACTTCCGGGGGAGCGAAGCGGGGGCAGCGCCCCTTTTGAACCTGGGATTTTTTCTAATTTAGGTGACTTTAGACGATGTAATTCGTTAAAACTGCTCTGTAGATACCATGGTTACAAGACTTCTCTTTAGTTACGGGTAGGTTACGGGTTTGTTACGGGTTAGAGGTTGGCTGTAGACCGCATGGTTACGGGTGTTACGGGTAAAACGGGCTGGTTTGAAAATCCTCAGGATTTATTTTTCTTTTTCTTGTGAGTTTTTCAATATTTACCCGTTTTACCCGTAACTCCTGTAATTACGAGGCCTGTAGAGGATGTGGCTACCCGTAACAACCCGTAATAGATTTGCTTTACCCGTAATTAAATGCCTTTTTTTTGATGAAATCGTGATTTTTGAGCAAAAAAAAGTCCGAAAATATCGGACTTTTTGCGTTTTTGGGGGGTAAAAAGGTCTTTTTTTTGTATTTTTTAATGTTTTTGTTATTTTTTTATCTTTTTTTCTATACCTTAACTCGCTACACCCCTTTGTATTAAAGGGATGTAGCGATTTTGTTTTTTCTTTTTTTTTATCTTTTAGAAAAATGAAAAAATGGCTGATTTACCCGTAACAGGCTTTACTCCCAGTCAATAGAGCCTTTCAAAAACTTCTCAAATGCGTGTCTGGCTTGGTCTAGAGGTGGGAATACTCTTACTCTTTCTAATTTACCTGTAAGAGTATTTTTCTCAGGTTTTGATTCGATACCGGCTTTATTTAAAGCCCTGCCTATCGCTAGTGTAGGATCTCCGTGTATAGGTTTCATTTTCCTTCTCTCCATCCACTCTAGGCATGCGTCGTAACACTCATGATTGGATAGTGATGATCCAGGCCAGACGCCTAGAACTATTCCACCGTTGGCCAGAATGTTATAGACCCATCTTTCTTCGGGTTTCAGGCTATCTATTTTCTGTCTAACTAGTTCGCTGGTCACAGGTGCGTGATGTGGGTCGAAGTCAGATATATCCACGACCATTAGGTATTGCAGAAGTTTTTCAGCAAACCGCCTATGTTCAGGGTGGGATTGCTGCATGTAAGCCCGTTCAGAGAAGTAGGCTTTATCCTGTTTTACATGCTCTGAAACACTGAGGAAAAAGTATCTGCGGTCATCATTTTCAACAACAACAATGTTTTCACTGTTACTGGCTAAAAATATGCGCATTTTGTTGGGCACCCTTATGGCATCTATCCCTTTGCGCTCAATGCGAGTGTAGTTTTCTGAAATTAGCCCTTTGAGCATATCGCTAGCTTGCTTGCTGCCTGCAAAGGCTTCGTCAAAAAATATCAGTACCTTTGATTCAAGGGCTGCGTTAAATGTTCCTGTGACGTCTTTTGAATTAGTTGTTGCCAGTGCGTGCCCCCCAATAATGGTTATTAAAGGGTTTAAAAATGTTCCTTTACCGACACCTTGTCCAGCTTTTAGCACTACAGCCACAGAAGGTTTGTCCCAAGGTTTTTTAACCATGTGAGCCATGTACCCTACAAGGTATCTGAAGTTTCGTTCATCCCCTGTACAAATTACATCCCTTACGTGCTCCATATATTGAATAAGTTGCGGGTCTTCTTTTAATTCTGACAGTGTAAGTTTGGCTGGTTTTACTCCAAAACCTTGCCAGATATTGAGCCTGCAATTTGGGGTTAGTGTTAGTGGTGGACGGGATGGATCGAAGTCGAGGCTGCCATCAATGAAGTTTGCATCGGGGCTGTTTAACCATACTTCGCCCTTGGACTTCATTATTTTATTTTCGCCTTTGTATCCGATTAGGATCTTTGAGTCATGTAGCCATTTTTGTTTAAATTCATCAATGGTAAAAAATTCCGGTTGTAGTCCGGTGCCTACGTCGGCTCTTATCATTCTCAGAATACGGTTCTTGCCGCTGATAATAACGTGGTAATAGCTTCGATTTAGTTCTTTTACACACTGGCTTATGTGATGGGAATAGTCTGGAGATCCATCAGAAGCGAGTCTGATGACGTTATCCTTATAGACAGCCTGGGACGTTATTTGCCTATCAGTAGCTGCTTTATCCTTACCGTTGGTTTTTTTTACTTTCGTGGATACAGTCTTTTCATTCTGCTTTTTTGGTGCTTTTACAGCCTTTTTCGCCGATGTTATGGCGTTTTCGGTTGCGTTTTCTTGGTTACAATCTGTTACAATCGTATCTGTTGAGTCTGACACGCTCTAATCCCTTTCGAGCATCCAGCATGTCAGGCAAAGTTTTTTTTTACAGGGCGGGTTCATAATGCTGAAAATACCTGTAATATTTGCCTTACAAGTCTTCTTAATAACTTCTAGTTCTTAAAAAGACTCTCTGCTGGAAGCGGTGAGCTCTGTCAGTTGTTCCCTGCGAAAAGATCAGACTGATAGAGCGATTGTTTAGCAAAAAGCCTCGGCATTATGTCGGGGCTTTTTGCTATCCGCATTCTGTTCGCGCCAACTGGCACGAATTTTCAAAAACTGCCTTTATGGTACTGGTTATCATTGGATAGTTGAACAGCTATCACTGCTGCAATTAGAAATAACAATAACGATAAACCGATAGTTAGCCCGTAAATTGCAGGGTTTATCGCGCCTCTAGCGGGATATAAAACTGGGTGCAGGCGCTTATATTTTACGCCTGCACTTGGGCGACTAGCGTCTGGTAGTGATAAGCATCAACCTGCTTCCATATCCGTTGCGCTTGGTTTTTCCGTCTTTGGTTAGCTTTGTCTGGTTTGATGTTTTTGGATCTGGGGAAGTGTTTTTTTTATATTGACTGAATGCCTTCTACTGCTAACCCTGTGGTTTGTTTTCATTTCCTCTAGTCGAGTTCGAAGCTGCTTGAATGCCCGATTCTTAAGTGCGGATTCAGTTATTCTTTCTAGGTATTGGGTAGTATCGGTATCACGAATCATGGTTCTCACGCTGATTGCGTTCCCTGCGTTTTTAAGTGCTTTGGCCATTCCACAGTCTTTACTGGATAGCTTGCCTCTTGCGTTTAGCCATACAGCAACCTCTGACCAGCTCCACTTTTCACCATAAGCGGGTGCCGGGAAGTCTTCTGCTGCGGATATTTGCCGTGAATAGCGGCTGATGTTCATTTTGTTGATACCGCTTCTTTCAGCAATATCAGAGACAGTAACAGCATCGGTTTCAACCAGTGATGAAATGAATACTCCGAGGCTTTCGACCCGCTTCATTTCTTCAAGTATTACACCCTGGAAG
>NZ_JAVRMB020000358.1:0-28769 GCF_031844845.1 Endozoicomonas sp. | reverse complement strand
TTGATGGCAGAAGCTCTGGATAATCACCCTGAGCTGGATGGCGTTTTTTGTTGTAATGATGATCTGGCAATTGGTGCAATTATGGAATGTCAGCGACGGGGAATTTCTGTACCGAATCAAATGGCCGTGGCAGGGTTCAATGCGCTGGATATTGGACAATCCATTACCCCCAAACTGGCCAGTATCGAAACCCCCAGATGGGAGATTGGCAGTCGTGCAGCAACCATGCTTCTGGAAAAACTGGCTGGTTCACCACCCAAAGAATCCGTAGTCGATCTTGGGTTCACCTTGTATGAAGGTGAGAGCATTTAATAGCAACGGAATGAGAACAGCACACACGTTGCAAAGAATATGCGTGCTGTTTTTTCTGCAAAATCAGGAAACCAGGACAACCGCTTCCGCAGCCAGACGGGAGACCTCCAACCAGTTACGAGCAGCAACCACATCCGCAGGCAACATCCAGGAGCCTCCAATCGTTGCCACGCAACCCAGCGCCAGATAATCCTTGATATTATCAGGCCCAATCCCACCGGTCGGGCAGAAACGAATCTGCGGCAGTGGTGCAGAAATAGCCTTAAGCGCCTTAACACCGCCGTTTATTTCTGCAGGGAAAAATTTAAGGTGATCATAACCATGGGATAGCGCCTGCATAACTTCAGAAGGCGTTGCACAACCAGGAATCAATGGCGCTGAACACTGGCTGGCATGAGCCAGAAGCTCGGGCGTCATTCCCGGCGAAATCACAAATTTTGCACCCGCAGCTACCGCGGCATCGTACTGGGATGCGTTAATGACCGTTCCAGCCCCCACCATCGCATCAGGCATTGCTTCTGCAATCTGACGAATCGCATCCAGCGCTGCATTAGTACGCAGGGTGATTTCAAAGACCTTGATACCACCCTCACTCAATGCCTGAGCCATGGGTACAGCATCCTCTATATGGTCAATCACCATAACAGGAACGATTGGGGATGCAGCAAACACCGCTGCTGGTTGAATTGCCCACTGACTCATTTAATACCTCGACCAAACAGGATGGATGCACCTTCTTCCGCGCTGGAAACCGATTGGCGACAACCATTGAATAATTCTCGACCATATCCATGGTGCAGATCCGACAGATCAGGGCGATGCGCTTCACGGGTAGAAAGATCAGCATGCACCGCAATTTCACCAGTAATCGCGTTAACCGTTAACTGATCACCATCCTGCAGATAAGCCAGAGGCCCACCCATCAGAGCTTCCGGGGTGACATGAATCGCTGCCGGCACCTTTCCGGATGCACCCGAGAGACGACCATCAGTCAACAAGGCTATTTTAAAGCCCGCTTTCTGCAAATTACCCAGAATTGGCATCAACATATGAAGCTCTGGCATACCATTGGCAGCAGGACCGTTGAAGCGAACAACAATCACAGCGTCCTGATTTAATTTGCCAGCCTTATAGGCAGCTTCCACTTCATACTGGGAATTGAAGACCAAAGCAGGTGCTGTCGTCGAAAAATGCTCTTCAGCGACGGCACTCACCTTGATTACGGCGCGCCCCAGGTTACCGGACAGGACTTTCAAACCACCAGTGACAGCAAACACCTGTTCAGAGTCAGCAATCACTTCCGGGTTACGCGTTCCGGAGACTGACTTCCAAACCAGCTGCCCATTTTCCAGTTCCGGCATCTTCAAGTAGTCGTCCATTGTCCCATAGCAAGGCATTGCATCCATATACAACAAGCCACGCTCAGCCAGAGCAGACAACAGGGCAGGAACCCCACCCGCAGCGTGAAACTGATTGATATCAGCCGGACCATTTGGATAGACACGGGTCAATAGCGGCACAACCTGTGAAAGGTCATCAAAGTCATCCCAGGTCAGAATGAAACCAGCCGCCCGGGCTATAGCAATCATATGAATAGAGTGGTTGGTACTGCCACCAGAGGCCAGCAAGGCCACCAGACCATTCACCAGAGCGCGCTCATCCAGAACCTTATAAAGCGGACGGTAAGCAGGAGCACCGTGAATCTTACTGGCGATATCTCCGGCAATTTCACACGTCAGAGCATCGCGCAATTCAGTTCCCGGTGGAATAAACGCAGAGCCAGGCAACATAAGGCCCATGGCTTCAAATACCAGCTGATTGGTATTGGCCGTACCATAGAACGTGCAGGTACCCGGCGCATGGTAAGCATTACACTCCATGGCCAGCAGTGCATCTTTACCGACCTCACCAGCAACATGCTGCTGCCGAACCTTTACCTTTTCATCATTGGAAATCCCGGTTGGCATCGGACCAGAGGGAACAAAGGCTGTAGGCAGATGACCAAACGACAACGCACCAATAAGTTGACCCGGTGCGATTTTGTCACAAACACCCAGCAACAGGGTTGCATCAAATGTGTTATGGCTAAGACTGATCGCTACGCTCTGGGCAATAATATCCCGGGAGTACAGAGACATATCCATGCCCGGCTGCCCCTGGGTCACACCGTCGCACATAGCTGGCACACAACCTGCCACCTGGGCACTGTGCCCCTGTCGAGCCAGCGTTTCCTTGATGGTAAACGGGTAGTCCTGATACGGCTGATGGGCACTCAGCATATCGTTATAGGCTGAGATGATGGCCACATTGACACGGGTAAAATTGAGAATATTATCTTTTTGCTGAGAGCCACAGGCCGCAACAGCATGAGCAAGATTACCACCGCTCAGGGACTTGCGAATTTTGCCAGTACTGGCTTGATGCTCCATACGATCAAGGTAGTTCTGACGAAGCGCCGCACTGCGCTCCGCAATTTTTTTTGTAACCTCAAGTACGATAGGGTTCATGCCGTAACCTCTCTGCTAAAACCGGCAGAAGCTTCGATGGCCATGGCTACAACTTCATCAATATCACTGGAGATATCGACACGAGCCACACCACTTTCATCAGCGCCGGGTACTTCAAGCGTGTTGAACTGACTCTGCAGCATAGTCTCTTTCATGAAGTGCCCCTTCCGGGCCTTCATTCTTTCCAGGATCAGATCATAACTGCCATCAAGGAAGATAAAATGAACCTGATCATTACCCTCACGGATAATATCCCGGTATTTCTTTTTCAGAGCAGAACAGACTACAACACCCGTTTCATTTTTTGCCTGCACACTGAAGCAGACATCACGAATTCTTTCCAGTCATGGCTGACGATCATCGTCGTTCAGTGGATGACCACCTGCCATCTTTTCTATATTAGCTCTGGGATGAAGATCATCACCATCAATAAACTTTGCACTTATAGCCCGGCTGATTGACTCACCTACAGTGGACTTGCCAGAACCGGACACACCCATTATTACAAATGTATTGCCACTCACTTTTTTGATCTCGATCAATAGTTATCGAAAAAATACAAAGAATAAACTTCTTCTAACAGCATGTTACGGGTAACATGTTACCCGTAACATTGAACTATGAAAAGTTTTTAAATCTTTTGAGACGAATCAATCATGTCGGACCTTTCTCTGATATACACCGCAGCCGGCTCCATCCTGCTCCATCCTGCTGCTTCTCTTTCTGGTCATGAAGGCCAGACTGCACGCTGTCGTAGCACTGATCCTGGTATCCATGATTGCCGGTATCGCCACCGGCATGAATCCAGCTGATATAGCAGCCACCATCCAGAAAGGCATGGGGGGGACACTGGGCTTTGTCGCCGTTGTAGTAGCACTGGGTGCCATGTTCGGAAAGGTGATGGAAACCACAGGCGCCCTGGATCGCATCGCCCAGACATTGCTTTCTCGATTCGGTAATGAGAAAGCAAACTGGGCAATTACCATTACCGGCTTCATCTGTGCATTGCCACTGTTCTTTGACGTAGCCGTCGTACTGTTGATCGGTGTCGTTTTTGCGATCGTCAGAAAGAGCAAGGAAAGTGTTGTAAGGAAAGTGTTGTAAGGAAAGTGTTGTTAAGATGGGTATTGCCCTGCTGGCGGGCATTGCAACCTGTCAGGCATTCCTGATCCCTGCTCCGGGTCCGATTCTGGTGGCCTCCCAACTGGGCGCAGACTTCGGCTGGATGATTCTGATCGGCCTGACGGCTTCTATTCCGGCCATGATCCTTGCCGGCCCCATGTTTGGCTCGTTCATCAGTAAAATCGTAGACGTGCCACTGCCCGCTCACGCAGTGGCCAGCGAAGAATTCAAGAATCGCACCGGCACTCTACCTTCTTTCGGCCTGGCTTTTTCCCTGATTATTCTGCCGCTATTAATGATTGGCCTGCAAACTATCGGCTCACGCTTTGTCGAAACCGGCTCTACGATTCATGGCTGGCTGACCTTTATCGGCCACCCATTTACAGCCATCATGGTCGCCTGTCTTGCTGCCTGCTACCTGCTGGGCATCAAGCGCGGTTACACCAAAGATGAAGTCATGAATATCTGCGGATCAGCCCTGCAGCCTGCCGGCGTTATCATTCTGGTAACCGGTGCCGGTGGTGTATTCAAACAGGTCCTGGTGGATTCTGGCGTTGGTCTGGCCCTGGGCAACATGCTGGCAGGTACTGGCCTGCCGATCGTTATCCTGGCCTTTATCCTGGCAGCAGCCGTTCGTGTTATTCAGGGTTCTGCCACCGTAGCCATGCTGACAGCCTGTGGCCTTATCCTGCCAATGCTAGAGCCTCTGGCTCTGTCCGGTGCCCAGCTGGCTGCCGTAACCGTCGCTATTGGTGGTGGTTCAATCGTACTGTCACACGTTAACGACTCAGGCTTCTGGCTGGCAAATCGCTACCTCGGCCTGACCGAGAAGCAGACCCTGCAAACCTGGACCGTAATGGAAACCATCATCGGTACCACGGGTGCTGTGGTTGCCATGATCTTCAGCCTCTTCCTGTAACACCCCCCAATAAAAAAACTCCAGCAAATGCTGGAGTTTTTTTATTTCTTATCTTTACATTCCATTTCGGAATGTCTTGTGATCTACAACCCCACTCTCTCTGACCAGCTTTAATCCTGCTGAATACTCCTTCAGCAGATTGAGACAATAGTCAGCCCTCTCCCAAAGATGCTGATCCCCCTCAGGATCATCTCCAGTTAACACCTGCCCAACATGGCGAACAATCAGATGGTCTGGCAAATAACAGATCCGGCTGTTCTTATAGCTACTTGTTCTTAACTCAACCACCGGGTATGAACCGCCCTGGCCGGCAGATATCGCAGTAATCAGAGCCGGCTTATGCCCCAGCTCAGCAGTACCAAACAGCAGGAAAAAGTTCTTAAGCCCCGATGGCACCATACCATTCCACTCCGGGGCCACGACAATCAACGCATCCGCTTTCTTCAACTTCTGCTTCCAGGGTGCCAGCCTTGCCTTCCACTCTGCATCTCCTGACCAGATGGACTCATCCCAGAGAGGAAGAGGGTTTCCAGCAAGGGAAAGTATCTCCACAGAATCAAACAATGAGAGTTCATTAACCCGATCGGCCAATGCTCGACTGATTCGCGCACTCTGAGAATCAAGACGATGACTGCCGCTGATAATTGCAAGCTTCATTCTTTTTCCTTTTCTGCCGCATAAAATCTATACCCCAAACTTTAACAGAGAGTTTACAATCCGGAATTATTTTTTTGGTTTTTACCAGCGCTGAGAAGGCCTGATTTACAAACCGTAAGATTTTCTATCAGGAAGGGATAAAATGAGATGCAGAACCTCACCGTCTTCAAAACTCTTAACGGGGCGCACATCAGGCTGATCCCAGGAAACCGTAGCCACCCGACTTAACTCTCCCCACTTCGTAACACTTAATACAGTCCTGCCCTTTAAGTCTTTTATCCCGAAAGCATGGGATTCCGTCATATTATCAAACGCAATTTGACATTTCTTATTCCGGTAGTAAGAATCAACCATCCTATACACAGTCATTGGCCCCGGGCTGTGAATAGTCAACAGATAACGAAGGCTATGCTTTTCTTCATAAATTCGTAAAACCGGGCAATCAAAATCCGGACCTTTTTGCAGAGCTGGTGATGAGTGACGAATGCTTTTATAGAAACACTTCTTATAGCGTGAAGCATCACGCAGCGTTAACCGTTCTTTGCTCCCCACTCCGGGCGGCACATAAGGACCAACCTCTTTTTCCTTTGGATTGACTTTCAGGCCTTTTTCCGTGATTTGAATCGTTCTTAAACACCATCCAACCTTTTGATTGCGCACCCATAGAACATAAGGTAATTGATCAAGCTGGTTTGACCAGTAGAATTGATCCATAAGCATATGCCTGACTTGCCAGGCATCGGGCTTTGCCGCTATTAAATCCCCACTAAAGTCTGTATCCCAACCTTTACCAAGGAGGATTCCATGCCTGGCAGATAGTGTGTGAAAACGAATTTTATTTTTCCTGAATGCCGGATCTTTAACTGAACTGGCTTCAGTATCAGAGTCAATATAAACACCCCCATATTTTAATAACGCCGCCATTCTCAAATAATCGCTCTTTGCTGAATAGTTGAATTTCCCAACACCATGTAACAAATAGTGATCCAGCAGGCTTCTTTTGAATGGGTTTGAACCTGTTAATTTATTTCCGGTGGAAACTTTCGAAAAATGGCACGTATTTTCCAGGCCACTAGCTGATGAGCGACATTCATCCTCTGTAAATCCTGAGTCAGGACTCCCTGAGGAGTGATTAAAGACAACACTTCTTTCTTTATTATGTTCTGATTGATCATTGAATGCTTGTTTCGGCGCCCATAATAAAGGCAAATCATATTTATTAAAGGCCTCTGCATAATGACAGGCCTCTTTAAAACTACGAGACTCTTCATAATTACAGAGATTTTTATAGCTTTTCTGATTAACACTCTCCAATACACCAAACAGGTTTTTATCACTACAGATTTCGATCCCTTTTCCACCGGCCGTCCGGCATTTGAACTCCGTACCCGTTTCAAGCTGGAGACCTCTATACAGACTATCACCGGAAAGTCCAACACCTGACAGAGCCCTTTCGATAACCATTGATTTATTCGTCCAGAGCTTAACGTACCACCCCTCAGCATTTAACTGTTTAGATAAGGAAATGATATTTAACATTCGTTCACTGGGAGCAGAGCCAGCGCTTTCCCCACTTAACCAGATTACATGAGCTATTTTTGGGATAATACTTTCACCAGGGGCTTTTTTAGTCATTTTCTTTAGCTTTGTATCAAAAAGGCCAACACCTTCAATCCGATCAGCCTTTCTTTTTCTTATACAGCCACCACTTGGTGCTTCTACCCTTTTCCCTGAAATAAGATACGGAGCTGCCCCAATACCAGGCTCTAAAGCATTCTTAACAGGCATCTCCTGATTATTCTGGCTGCATACTGCACCCTGTCCTATTTTACTGCGAGTAATCATTAAGTAGCTGACCATTGGTATTTCATAATTTCGACCAGCCCATCTGTAAAAAGTTTCAGGCCCTGAGCCTCCAAGATATGATTAAGGTCTCTGGTTTATAATCTCATCCAGGATTCGGCCTGCTTCGATCAGTGATGTTCTCTCTGTCGGAGTTTCTTTGGTTAATCCCAGGATCAAATTAACAAGAGCGTTGATTTGAGGAAGACTATTTCCTTCTACAGGCATGGCATCAAGCAGTATTTGCTTCTTTTTCGTCTCGTTCATCCGGGCAAAACCCAGAGTGTATATATAGCTCTGAGGTGTTGAAAATCCTTTATTTGAATTAAGTTTTATAAACTCATCATCTTCTGGTTTGCAGCATAATGACCTGAGATCGTTTCCTGTCAGCATGACAGCCAGCATTACCCCCAGCCCCCATAAGTCAACACTATACGTATGCCCATTTTGTGACTGCCTGTCTCTGCTGCTGGCATCCAGGACGATTTCTGGAGAAAAGTAAAAAGGAGCGCCACATATAGAATAAGTACGCCCGAGCCTTGTAATATTTTTAGCAAGGCCAAAATCAATCAGTTTTATATCGGGATTGTCTGGCTCATTGTTACCGGTATCAACCATCATAACATTGTCAGGCTTAAGATCCCTGTAAATAATATTATGCGCGCGACAGTCTGATAATGCCTTGACCAGTTGGCGACCCATATTACAGGTCTGACGCCACCTGGAAATCAAACTGCACTCTCTACCCAAAACCCCCTTGGTCGAATTCAAGGCCTTATGTAAAGTACAGCCTTTTATAAGTTCACTGATAACAGCTGCTAACCTGTATTGGGTATACATTTTTGGAGGGATATCGTTCAGGCTTCTAATAGCAACATACGTCTTATTTGAAGAGTTGTGGAGGATCAGCGCTAATACGGTCGCTATATTAGGATGCCTTGCCAGTTGCAGGCAGCAAAACTCTCCTGCAGTGTCTTTCAGATTAAGTTGACGTTGTTTGCGTATAACTTTGATGGCATAGTGTTTTGAAGCTTGATTAACGCCAACATAAACATCACCTTCACCGCCCGATGCCAGCGATTCTTCATCCGGTTCGACTCCCAACAGCATGGATAAGGCTTGGGTAATATCTTCACACCCTAATGTCTTTCCCCATCCATTTTTTGCTTCAAGCCCTCCCGTACCTTCCTCATCAACACCTGAAGCTGCCAGAGTAGAGACCTTTCTCGGTTGACCATAAGCTGTGCTGCATGGAGCTTGATCAGCCAGACCAGCTCTCTCTCCAGAAAAACAAGTTACTAATCGGTTCAAGGCTCGACTAAAACAGCCAGAACCTGCCATCTGTTCTCCTGTTTTAGTACCCTGGAAAAAATCAGCCCGAAAGTTTCTACCGGGGTTTTGTGTGGGAATCATTTAACTGCTCTTTTATTAGTTACTTTTACTTCTGACAAATTCCTTATAGAAACATTCAATTTACTGACAATTTTTTGCGCATCAGTGTTATTTCAATGGGTGAAGTCGCCAGCTATTCAGACCAATCTGCTCACGGTGCGAGGGATTAAAAGTCAAAAAAAATCTAAAAAAAAGAGCCGCGATGCGACTCTTATTAAACAGATTGAAAATTACTTAACCACTTTCAAATGAGGACGTCCAGGCTTTTTCGGCGGCTGAGGAGGCTCTCCCTCTACCACCTCAGTTTGAACCTCTTCAGGCTCTTCCTGATCCTCCAGAGGGTCTGCCTCAAAAACCATCCCCTGACCATTTTCCTGAGCATAGATAGCCATCAATGCAGGAATGGGAACCGTAATGGTCAATGCACGACCACCAAAGCGCCCATCAAACATGAGGTAATCATTACCAATATTCATAGCCCGCACAGCCGTTGGCGAGATGTTCAGAACAATCTGACCATCATTCACGAACTCCTGCGGAACCTCTACGCCACGGCGATGGGCATCCACCAGAATATAGGGTGTGCAATCATTATCAAGAATCCATTCGTACAGTGCCCTGGCAATATACGAACGGCTACTGGTCATTGTCATAACAACCTCCGGACAAGCACTTCACAACACCTCACACCAATAGCCAGGATTACTCACGCATTTCCCTTTCAAGCTCAGAAAGACTCTCCTGGAACGACTCACGCTCAAATAAACGCTCAGCGTAGTCCAGAATCGACTTCCCCTGTTTGGGCAATTCAACACCCAGAACAGGCAAACGCCAGAGGATAGGCGCAACACAACAGTCCACCAGAGTAAACTCTTCACTCATAAAGAACGGCATTTCAGAAAAAATAGGCTCAACAGCCAGCAGGCTTTCCCTCAGCTCTTTACGAGCCCGGGCAGCCGGTGTTTCCTTGGTTCTGGGATCCAGAATCGTATCCACCAGGGCGCACCAGTCTTTCTGGATGCGATGCATCATCAGTCGACTCTGGGCACGGCTGACCGGATAAACAGGCAACAACGGTGGATGAGGAAAACGTTCGTCCAGATATTCCATCATGACGTTTGGCTCATACAGAACCAGTTCCCGATCAACCAGCGTAGGCACATTGTTGTAAGGGTTCAGATCGGAAAGCTCCCTGGGAAGGTTTTCCGGATTAACATTCTGAACATCGACAGCAACGCCCTTTTCTGCCAGAACAATACGAACCCGGTGACAGTAATGGTCAGTTGGATCCGAGAAGAAAATCATGGATGACTTTTTGGCAACTACAGCCATGCAGTACCCCGCCTTCATGCAAAGGATTAGAGTTCGGCAACCCCGGCCATGACAATAACCGGTGTTAACCACTGGCTACGGCATAACGGGTAGAACAGCCGCCCGCGAAATAACGTACTATCATAGCAAACTTTACACCTGCCATAATAGCCCCACCGACGCAAATACTTACTCCAGCCCTGAGATACCAAAAGGCGCTGACCGCCAACCATGCCAATCTTTGAATAGACAAACAACCAGTACATGGTTTCAATGCGTTTGACAGGTAGATTGGGTCGAACGGAGTGAGCCCCAACAATTTCACCGAAGATACAGATAGTTTTGTTGGGGCTCGCATTCGCTCGACCCAACCGCCACCGATCAATTCCAATGAAACCATGCACCAGACGCCACTCAATTTTTCTGACAGAAGTCAGCCTGCCACTAAAACTCGACTCAATACCCCCCCTGAAATCACCTGCAAACATTACGTTCAACTACACTGAATCCCTGTTGCATTCACCATCTCAGAGCCTGATTAATCCATTGAAATCCTTTCTCGCATCTGCACCGCATGCATCCATTTAATAGTAATAACTGCTGGGCACGCTGTTTTTCAATGAAGCACACCACAAGAAATTAATACGAAAGTACTACTTACTGATAACTGATTTCACTACCCAGGAGATGAAAAGTGGCTGAGAATACTGCAAGTCAGATAGACTGCTGTGTCATCCAAGACGTCACCCCAGACGCTCCCCCGAAAAAAGTCACTCGAACACTGGTTCTTAATGATGGCAACCCGGAAAGCAAACGTCAGGAGTTATTAAACTATTTCCTGCAAACCTTTGATCAGTATGACTTGCTGTTTGATACCCTTGCCTGTGACGAAGCCTGGTTTGAAAAAGCCATTCCCCTTCGTCACCCTCTGATCTTCTACTACGGGCATACCGCTGCTTTTTTTATTAACAAACTGATTACTGCAAAACTTATATCAGAAAGGGTTGATTCCCACATCGAATCCACAGTAGCTATTGGCGTCGATGAAATGTCCTGGGATGATCTGGATGATAACCACTATCGCTGGCCCTCCGCACAACAGGTTCGCGCGTACCGTTGCAAGGTACGAACCCTGGTTTCCAACTTTATTCAAGATATGCCACTGGAAATCCCAATCACCTGGGAGAGCCCTGCCTGGATCATCCTGATGGGCATTGAACATGAACGCATTCACCTTGAAACATCATCGGTTCTGATTCGCCAGCTCCCCATCGCCTGTGTCAAACCTCACCGTTACTGGCAACCGTGCACAGAGTCCGACACAACACCGGAAAACAAACTTATTGATATTGCCGGCAGGTCACTTCGGTTAGGCAAAGAGTATGACAATACGCTCTATGGCTGGGATAACGAATACGGCCACCTTGATGTTGAAGTCTCCCCCTTCAAAGCCAGCGAATACCTGGTAAGCAATCAGGAATTCAAAACCTTTATGGATGCCGGAGGCTACGACAACGAGTATTGGTGGAGCGATGAAGGCTGGGCCTGGTCAACCTTCAGCAACGCTCACAATGCTCACAGCAAAGCGCAACATCCAGCGTTCTGGGTTCCGAACGGAGACCGCTTTCGCTATAGAACCATACTGGAAGAAATAGACATGCCCTGGAACTGGCCGGTGGATGTTAACTGCCACGAGGCCCAGGCATTCTGCCGCTGGAAATCGGAAGTCACCGGCAAACAGATCCAGCTACCCAGCGAAGCCGAGTGGTATTGCCTGCGCGAAGCCATCAATACCGACCAGCCCTGGTGGGATAAAGCACCGGGTAATATTAACCTTGAGTATTGGGCTTCCTCCTGTCCGGTTGATCGCTTCCGCACTGGAGAATTATGCGACATCATCGGCAATGTCTGGCAGTGGACCTCCACCCCCATTGATAGTTATGAAGGTTTCCGCATCCACCCCTGTTATGACGACTTCTCAACCCCAACCTTTGATGGACGGCACAATGTCATCAAAGGAGGCAGCTGGATATCCACCGGCAACTACGCCATTAAAGATTCACGTTACGCCTTTCGACGGCACTTCTTCCAACACGCTGGTTTTCGCTATGTGGAATCCAGTGCTGCTACCAATACATCCGGCAACCCTTACGAAACCGATGCACTGGTTGCACAATATCTGGCCTTCCATTTTGGGGACACCTTTTTTGACGTACCAAACTACCCGGAAGCCTGTGCACGAATCTGCCATGAAGTGACTGGTGATACACCCCGTACCCGGGCACTGGATCTGGGCTGCTCCGTTGGGCGCACCAGTTTTGAACTCACTCGATGGTTCCAGCATGTAGATGGCATAGACTTCTCGGCTCGATTTATCTCAGCCGCAGCAGAGCTGCAGGAACGGGGAATAATCCGCTACCACGTACCCTCTGAGGGTGAGCTGGGTGATTATTGTATTGCCGATGTGGCTGAGCCGGGGCTGGATGGCATCGATGTCAACCGCATCCGCTTTACCCAGGGGGATGCCTGCAACCTCAAACCTATCTATACCGATTATGATCTGATTTTTGCTGGCAACCTGATCGATCGCCTTAACAACCCGGCACAATTTTTAGGTATGATCCATGAGCGTATCTGTCCCGGTGGAATTTTAGTGATCACCTCACCTTACACTTGGCTGGAAGAGTACACACCGAAGGAAAACTGGCTGGGAGGCATCCGTGAAAACGGAGAAACCGTAGACACCCGTACCGGACTGCAACGGATATTAAGCAGCCACTTCGAGGAACTGACACCAACGATTGATATACCTTTTGTTATTCGGGAAACAGCGCGAAAGTTCCAGCACAGTGTAGCCCAATGTACTGTATGGCGACGCAATACATAGAGTCGCCCTTATTCACATAGCTTAATCTGAAATAGAAAATACCAGCCCAACCCTCCACCAACGGCCCCAGCTCTTTACAAGAACAAGAAAAGCCTGAGAGCGCTGAATGATGCTATTAGATGGAGACTCCTCCGCAAAAAATCAACAGATCAGTCAATCAATTCTTTCAAAAAAACGAATTATTAAACTACATTAGTTTCTTACAGGAAGTTATCGAGAGACTCCTGAATGGATATTTAAATCAACTGATTTTTTAATAACGGTGCTTATTATGCAAGGTGCAGGTATTTCAGGCTCACCCCACTCAAAAACCAACCAGCCCATTCAAGGTGAGCAGACTACTAAAGAAGAAGATAACCCCAATGACAATAACTCTATAAAAGATCCGAACTTGATGAAGCTTCAGCAAACATGGAATAGTAGAATCGACACAGCAAGACAGTTGATTTCAGCGAAGCCAAACGAATCGAAATTCGTGGCTCAAACTCTTGCTTATCATTTCAATATTCTTACTGAATCAAAAAATTCTGAGGAAATGACCGATGATCAGAAAAAATTCCTATCCCTGGCTCTTAGCCAGTGCAATCTCGCTGGCGTTGCCGATTTAGAGAAACTAAAAGAAGTCTTTTCCTTCCACAACAAGATTTCAGATGAGTCACGATCACCACGCCAGCGATCAGATACAGAGCATGATCTCAAAGAAGCTTTAGACAATCTCGCGCAAACCTCGCGTGGTGATAGCCAGATTAAACAAGGTACTCATTCCATGGCTGTTGAAAGGCAAGGTTTTGTCGAATCCGACATAGAGACCAACTTTCCAGATAAAGAAACGCAACAACAGATTAAAAACACGCTCGTTCTATTAAAATTCCAGATAACGTCAGGCTTTGATATCGGCCCTCTCCCTGATAATGTTGTCACCCTTAAATTTGATAGCCCGGAATCCATTAAAAAATTCGCAATTTACTGCCAATACCCCAATGAAAACATCTTTACGGAAGAAAGATCAAAATATGAAAGTAAAATAGATGATTTGAACAACAAGCTCACAGATGAAGACACAACAACCCTAATCAACACTTTAAAAGAGATAGTAACAATAACATCTGAACATTCATCAACCCCACCAAAAAAAGTATTTTCCGAGGCAGATTTACACCAAATTAAAGAGAGCTTACAAAAAAAAATACCTGATATGTCCCGGGAAACATTACTCCTTGCGTCTTTCGCAACATCACTATCAAAGGAAATGAAAGGCTATCTCAAAGCATGTCATATTCTGGTATTAAAAACCCCAGAAAAAGAAGAGGCAACAGATGCCAGTAACACGGACCCATCGGCATCAGTTAAAAATGAAGAAGTGAAAACTGAGGAAGCAAAACCCCAGGAACTTACAACTGCACAAGACCTTCTGGCAAAAGCACTACTCGATAGTGATGCTATTAAAAGGGAGTTTATAGCTCGAGAGGGCTTCCCGGCCGCAGCCAAACATGCTGCCAGGGCACTTATCCAAAGCCTTACGAAATCCGCTGGGGTGCCGGTTTAAAACATTGATCGCAGAAGTGTACTGATTGGATATCTATTCTGTTTTGTGCGTTGGTATGGCCATAATTCAGGATAGTTTTCCCAGAAGCAACCCATAATAAGAGCCACTGTCATCAACAGTTAGGAATTGACCCTGAATAACTTCCACATATCCGAGTATCCAAACCCCTTTCGTCCTGAACTCTGAGCTTGACGAAGAGTCGAAGGACCCATAGGGCCTAAAGGCGTGAACTCGAGCCATAATAGATCGTGCTGATAGATCGTGCCAGGCACCCTTCGACTCCGCTCAGGATGAACGGAGATTGAGTTCAAAATGTGGAAGTTATTTCAGGACAGTTCCTTAGTTTATGACAGTGGCTCTTCCTTACCCTGTACTACTGGATTCTCTTTCTAATCCAATAGATAAATTGACTACCTTGCTCTTGCTGTTCAAGCAACGGGTGATCCAGAAAATTGCAGAATTTAGGAATATCCCGTTTGGTAGAAGGATCCGTAGCCAGCACCCTGACCACCTCTCCCGGTGACATATCCCTGATTTTATTATGCAGCATCATCACCGGCTCCGGGCAAAACAGGCCACAGGTATCCAGCTCATGTTGTACTTCTATCTCTTCAGAAACCACTTCAGTCATTAAACCCCTTCAAACCTGCCCCTCAAAAAAAGTCATGCCGGGTGGCAAACCAGACATCATTCCTACTGAATCGGCGATAAACCCAGATTAACCCCAGGCCCCGCGCTGCCATAAATACCGTATAGGCCAGCCACAACCCCTGATTCCCCAAGTCACGAAAGAGAAACCAGGCCGGAAGAAATACGACAACCACCGCGATCAACATTGTGTTCTGCATCATATCGGTTCTAAGGGCACCAATAAAGACACCATCCAACCAGAAGCACCAAACCGCAATCAAAGGCATTGCTATCAGCCACGGCAAGTAAGCAGACGCCTGTTCTGCAACCTCTGGAATATTGGTCAACCAGCCCAGCAGAGAGTTCCCGCCAAGGCCCAGCAGCAGACAAAACAGCCCGCCACAGACCAGGGAGCACCAGCCGGTAACCCTGACTACCTGATGAAATTGCTTGCGATCTCTTTTACCGATCGACTCTCCAGTCAAGGCCTCTGCCGCATGAGCAAAGCCATCCAGACCATTTGAAATCAACACCATCAAATTCAACAACAGCGCATTAGCAGCCAGAATCTCATCGCCAAAACGAGCGCCCTGCGCGGTAAAAAAGGACTGAACAAACAACAGACACAGCGTTCGTACAAATAAATGACGGTTAAGCATCAGCAGCTTACGCAGTGCTGAAAAGTCCAGCACCATATCCCGACTAAACACCCCACCCTCAGTCTTCAGAATACGGCCAACAATCAATATTCCCAGCGCAAGAGAAAGATAGTCAGCGATCACCGTGGCCATGGCAGCGCCCTCGGTAGCCCACCCCAGACCCAGGACAAACAGCAGATCCAGCACAATATTAACCGCATTGCCAAGCACCAGAATTAACAGCGGCCCTTTCGGCCTTTGCATCCCGATCAGCCAGCCAATCAGGGCATAGTTAATCAATACGGCCGGTGCTGAAAAAATACGGGTTTGAAAATAGATTTGAGCCTGACGAGCCACCTCATCACTGGCCGCAAAAAATGGCAGGGCAAACTGCAAAACAAAAGGCGAACAGAGAATTAACACCAGGCCGGTAATCCCGGCAAATACCACAGACTGTAATAACCATTTCCGGAGTGCCTGCACATCATTTCGGCCTTTAGCCTGTGCCACCAGCCCGGTGGTCCCCATTCTCAAAAAGCCAAATGCCCAGAACAACATACTGAACAAGGTTGCAGCAATGGCCACTCCACCCAGATATTCAGGGGAAGAAAGGTGCCCAAGGACAGCTGCGTCCACCAGCCCCAGTAGAGGAACGGAGATATTAGAAATAATGGCCGGCCAGGCAAAATGCCACACACGCCGAGAGGTTGCTGAAGCCGTTAACAAGGGGGTCAACTCCTTTTGCACCTTAAAATTGACTCATTTTAAAGGCATTTAGAAAAACAGGAATAAGTAATCACTCTCTGTTTAATGGGTTAACTTTATCATATAAACTATACCGACCCGGTTCATGAGAGGCTGACTCTTCGAAAATAATACCAGCCATTCCAAGCCCGTTTTATTGGTACAATATCATTAACGCGTTATGCGATTGTCAGCCGTAACATTAAGATGCCAGACAGCCCATTGTTGCTGTTGAGTGCCATACCAAAAAACAAGATCCAACCAATTTAACACTTTTTTTATTTTCGCTTTATTCGAGTTCGGTAATGAAAGAATGTCACTGGCTTTTTTCCTCATAGCATCAAACCTGTGGCTACTTAATGAATCAAAAAATGAAATACCAATAGTACTCAGCTCACCCTTAACCCTCTGTGATCCATACTTCTGCGCATAACCCATATCAACAAACGCCTTATTAATAGACTCCAGATAAACATTAGTCGGATTTGCAAGAACCCATTTTGACTTCCCCAGCAAAATCTTAGCCACAAGCTCACCGCTTTTTTTACAGCCATTTGATCTGGCGATTTTCAAACATATTATTTCGGAATCGCCATATTTATAATCATCGGGACACCTTAAAAGAGAATTCGCCACAGAAAAAACCATTACCCTAAAGCAGTGTTTAATATCATTATTTTCATGAAAACAGCGAAGAATCTTTCTAACCTCTTGATAATAACGGAGTTTATCTGAAGACGCACGCTTCGACCATATTTCCAACCGTCGACAACGGCGCAACCAAAGATCCTCAAGCTCATTTTTGAGATCACTCTGCCAATGCATTAACAGTCCTTTGGTCAATTTGATGGCTTCACCAACCGCATGAGAATCTAAAAGCTTAGAGATTCTACTGACACAAGCCTCTTTAAATACATTTATTGCCATTAAATAAAGCTTTTCTGCAACAGGGTCAATATCAACAAACCTCTTCAAACCAGCAATTCTTTCAGTAAACTGAACAACCATCAACCTCCCCACTACTCCGGTTTTCAGCCAGTCTAACAATTCATGAAGTTGATCACATTCATTCTCCACAGCACTATATTTTGAAAGAAGTAGACGCACTTGACCGACAGGTTCAACTTTCTTTTTACATACCGGGCAAGAGATTTTTTTGGATTTATCAAGAATCTCAATAGCGCACTTGGTATGTATTAAGTGCCGCCCATCACAAACTGAAGGAAAAAAAACAATCCGATGACTAAAGACCCTCTTGGCATGCTCATTTTCAAAGCGAACAGCCTTATCTTGCGACAAACTCTTTTTACATCTGGAACAATTCTGATCTGCAAAACCATCCCTGCTACCTAAACCAAAAAAACGAACGGGACTATCATTAACAGAGGGCAAAGGGTACTCTCACTTTTCACTATACTCGGACATTCCTCCCTCTGAGCCTGGAAGCAAACCAAGGATGAAAGAAAATTGTGAATAAAGGATAGCCCTGCTACACACATACATCCATACCAGTTTCACCAATACAGCTTCCATGATGCTTTGCCCCCACACGTTAATCCTTATACTGACAAAACAGCGTCCAGATAAGATCAATCAACAACCATTTCTGATTGCATTTATGCCTACTAATACAAAAAAAAACTACATTGATCCCCGACAGTAATAAAGATTCTGCAATGGTAATATAATGCCCAATTTCCAATTGGTGTAATATCATGCCAACATCCCAATCCGGCATCACTCCGGATGACAATAGTGACGCCCTGTTTCTTGTGCTGACGATTAACAGCCATTGTGAAAACCTGAAAACCATCAGACAGACTCTGGCTGATATTCCAACAATGACCAGCACTCTGGCTCTCCAGCACCCTGATGCCAGACTCAGCTCAACCATCAGCATTGGCAGTGACGCCTGGGGTCAACTCTATCCGGGTAGTAAACCAGCAGCCCTGCAACCTTTCATTGCCGTGAAAGATGGCAGCCGTGAGGCACCTGCAACCCCCGGAGACCTGCTACTTCACATTCGCTCAGATCGAAAAGATATTAATTTCAGTTTGATGCGGCAGGTAATGGGCCATTTCAATGGCTGCGTTAGCGTACAGGAAGAGGTTAATGGCTTTCGCTATCTCGATAGTCGTGACCTGACCGGATTTGTTGATGGCACAGAAAATCCGGAAGGTGGTAACCGGGCAACCGTTGCCATTCTCAGTGAAGAATCCGGTGATGAAGACAGCGAGTTTTCCGGTGGCAGTTATATTAACAGCCAGCGCTACGTTCACCACCTGAAAGAGTGGCAGCAATGCCCACTGAAAGATCAGGAAAAAATCTTTGGCCGAAGCAAACAGGACAATATTGAATTCAGCTCTGAAGAGAAAGCACCGGTTGCTCATACCAAGCGAGTGAACCTGAAAGATGACCATGGCAAAAGCATGGAAATCCTCAGGCACAGCATGCCCTACGGTGACTCAAAAGAAGCGGGCCTGTTCTTTATTGCCTATGGCAGAACACCAGAGCATTTTAATCGGATGCTGGAAGCGATGATCAAAGCTGACCGTGACGGCCATTACGATCATCTGATGAACTTTTCCACACCCGTTACCGGCTGTGCTTTTTTTGCACCGTCTATTGAGTTTCTCAAGAACAATCGATAATTCCTTCAGCACCTCTTTTCAGGGAGGTGCTTTTTCTCATATCGCCTGTGATCCACTGGCGATATTAACCAGCCTCCATTTGATCCAACTCATCCAGAAACTTCTGAACCCGATCTTCAGGCAAATAACTGGCCCGAAATCCGTTTTTCACCAATGCAAGCACGTCTTCTTTATCCAAGTTAAAGGCATCAACCAACGCTTGATAATTGGCGTTTAGAAAACCACCAAAATAAGTTGGGTCATCCGAGTTCACCGTAACCAGAATCCCTTTTTTCAGCAGCTCAATAATATTATGGTCTGCCATTTTATCGAAAACCCGAAGACGAACATTGGAAAGCGGGCAGACGGTCAACGGTATCTGCCGGCTGCACAGATAGTCCACCAGCTGCGGGTCATCGGTACAACGGACACCATGATCAATACGTTCCGCCTGCATCACCCGCAGGCTGCCCCAGATAACATCGGCAGAACCTTCCTCTCCGGCGTGAGTTTGCAGGCGATAGCCCCGCTCTCTGCCCAGCTGAAATAACCGCTGGAATTTTTCCGGCGGATTACCCATTTCCGTGCTTGCCATACCCAGGGCAACAAAATCCCCCGGATAGCCATCAGCCATTGTCAAAACCTCAATACATTCTTCTTCCGTCGTATGTTTTAACAGACTGAGAATTAACAACACACTGATACCCCACCGGGATTGGGCATCAACAATGGCTCGTTTAAAACCCGGCATAAAGATGTCAAAGCCAATGCCATTGGCCAGATACGTCTGGGGCTCTATCATTATCTCCGTATGGACAATGGTGTTCTCCTGACATTTAAGCAGGTAATCCATCAACAAATGATAGAAATCAGCCTCTTCCCGCAAAACAGAAGCACCCAGGTAGTAAAGATCCAGAAAACTCTGTAAATCCTTAAACTGGTAGGCTTTATCAACCTCTTCAACGGTCCCATAGGGCAGATCAATGTTATTTTTTTTCGCCAGCTGCAACATCCGTTCTGCCTGCAGGCTGCCATCAATATGTATGTGCAGCTCTGCTTTTGGCAGCGCGGCAACCCACTCTGAAGTCATTGTCATTAGCAACTCCGTAAAGTCATTGAGCCTTATCAGCCCTGATCGCCCATATCCATCTGTTTTATAGATTCAGGTAGACCAGGGCAAGTCAAACTATTTATCAAAGACGCTCATCCTCGTCCATGACACTCCCGGCAACATACTGGTCGAGCCTCTGAAGATAACCAGCTTTAATATCATCAGGCAACCAGGCTATTTCTTCAAACGCACTGGTCACCAGTTGTACGATCTCTTTTTGAGTAAAATCACCTTCTTCAACAAGCGCCATTAAATTTTCGTTAATATAGGCACGAAAATAAGCAGGATCATCTGAATTGACGGTGACCTTTATACCTTTGTCCAGCATGACTCTGATCTCTTCAGAGGTCAGCGACTGCACAACAAAACGATTTGAAACCGGACAAATGGTTAAACCGATGCCTCGGTGAAGGATATCAGCACACAACTGTTCATCCTCAAGGGCATTCAACCCATGATCAATACGATCAACCCCGATAAGGTCAAGGCACTCCCTGATATGAATCAGGGTATTTTCCTGATTAACATCGCAATGCATGGTTAACTGGTAGCCCTGCTTTCTTGCATCAGAGAATACTTTGGCAAATTTTGATGGCGGATTGCCCTGCTCATCAGAATCCAGCCTAACCCCGGCGATCCAATCCCTGTAATGCAAACTCATTTGCAAATGCTCTGCAGCACTTTCCGCACTCAGGTCGCGGAGAAAGCACATTATCAGCCGGGATTCGAGTCCGAATTTCTTTTTGGCCTCACACTGAGCCCGGTAAATGCCTGAAATAACCGTATCAAAGTCAATGCCACGGGAAGTGTGAGCCAGTGCCACTACTCCTTGCGCGGATAAGATATACCCTCTGGCCAAGGAGTTGCGCGAAAAGTTCAAAGAGTGCGAAGCATCGCAAACGCCATAGATTGGCTGCAGATAGCTTTTATGCCTGATAGCCACTTGCGTCACTGGATTAATAACGAAGGTCCAAATTCTACGTATGAGCATATCAAATCCGAATTGAAAAATAAGAGCTTATCTATTGAAAAACTGAACTTTTATTTTACGTATTGGATCATCAATATTACTGGTTTCCGGGCAAAAGACTTCAGTAAAAGCTCGATATACCTATACCTGACGCAGAATGTTTATAAGTGTATCCACACACTACAGGACATTACTCAACAACTTGCCGACAACGGGGAACTTAACCCCATGGAATTATTCCTGAAACATCGAGCTGAATGGCTGGAACTATCTGACAATGATTTGTACTGCGAAAACCAGCTTGCATTTGGATCCCTCGCTGCATTGCTCTATGTTTATGAGGCTAAAAGGGGAAAAGAATTGTATCAGGCATTTCTCGAACTCGCACCTGACGTAAAAAATGGACAATACTCGAAATTAACAGCCCGCCGGATTTACTGATTAACACCGGTTATATATTGATCCGAGACTACCTTAGCACCAATAAAGAAAATAAAAAAAATGAAGTAAAATCTCTAAAAATATGGAATGACGACAAATTAACCGATGAAAACAAGCTAAAGATATTTGAGCAGCTACCTAAACCGGACCCGGTAGTATTGCCCCAGAACACATTACCTGAAAAACCTGGCAGTGCTTATCTGGAGCGGATGAAGGCGAAAGAAAGAACATATAAGACAGCGGAGCACAGATGGCAAATAATCGGTCGCTGGGTGGATGATTCTAAGAAAAAACCTTCAATATCAGATGATTTAATTATGCTGCTATCAGATTTCAAGTTATCCGACAAAAGTTCAGGGAAAGACAAAAACACCTTGAGTCGATTCAAAGGAAAACTGAAGCGTCTGGCTAAAGAAGACATCAAAGGCTCAATTGGCAGGAATGTTCAGAAATACCTCAGAGCCCAGGCAGTACTTGCTTGCCTGAACTCCCGGTGAAGACATAATGATTCACTCCCTGATGTTAAAGAGAAACACAGTTTTCCTGCGCAATAAAATCCCTGATCTTTTCAACCGCCGTCTGAAGATGGTCGTTCTGGCTGAAACCGGAAACCACCCGGGGTTTCAAATCATGATTCCCATCGGGCAACCAGCGAATGATCACAGCGGATGAGAGTGAATAGGTATTTACACTCTTAAGGCTGCCCATAGTGTCACGATCCCCCTGCAAAATAAGCACCGGTGTTTTTATGGTTAGCAGATGTTCAATACGGGGCTTATCCATTTTTCCTGATGCGTAGAACGGATACCCCAGACAGATAATACCTTTTACCGGTAAGGACTTCCGCTCTTGAACCGGGTCACCACCCGGCAACTCTGAAGCCCATAATGTAGCCATACGTCCGCCCATGGATTTACCACCGATAAAAACCGGCTTTTTTACCTGCTTATACACAAATTCAATAACCTGCTCCCAACAGGCCAAAAGTTTTGGCTGCCGATCCGGGGGACGTTTTGTTCCGGTGAGCCGTCGTTGCTGCATATAATCAAACTCAAAACGTACGACAGTGATTCCGGACTGACAGAGCCGTTGAGCCATACGCTCCATAAATTCACTGCCCATACCCGCACCCGCACCGTGGGCCAGAATCAGTACTTCCGCATCATCACTGGCTTTATTCCATATCAGTTCCAATCCAATTAACCCTCCCGAAAGAAACTCGACTGATTTGATTTCAAAAACAATCGGACAATTTTGCACCATTACGGTTCGACCTGATACCTTTAATCAGACTTTTTCTATATCTCTGGCCGTTAAAACAAAAGAAAGTCATTCCATTACTGATCAGAAATAGAAAAAACATTTAAATAACTCAATGCATTCAGTTAAATGCCAGCTATGAGAAAAAATTATTTTTACAACCATTTTTCTGTGACTATCTTATTTACACTGGCATCAAGACTAGCTTGGCCGTTCATTGAGAAACTCTCATCTCATGAACACTCTAAATCTATATGATACTCAAACTTTTTAATTACAACCAAATAAAATGGACTCGCAGTAATGTCAATTGAATCATTAAGAGGCGGGAATAATTTCGAGCCGAATCAAAACACCAAACCGACAGGCATAAAAGAGCAAGGCTCTGATGGAGCTCATTCCATTACGAAAACGAATAAGACAAACTTTTTAAGCAAAAACCATTCACCTGGACTTCATCAATCTGGAGATTCTTCATTAGCAAAATGGACCATTGCAACAATGTTCTGTACTTTAATCCGTATGACAGATACCGCAAACGTAACAGAAAATGCAACTATGTCATCTATGTCAACTCTAAAAAACAACGCCAGCGACGTATTAACAAATACAACAGAGTCTACGTTAACTGATGCTCAGGAAGTTAACCCCGTTTGCATTCTCATTGCTGCGGGATTGGTTATATTTGGCGTATTTTTACTACTTGGCGGAATAAGCATATATGCAAAAAAACACCCGATATTAACCAGTCCAGCTGTAGGACCTACTGTGGATGGAAAAAAATACATTGGTGTGTCTGAGACAACTGACAAACCGTCTGAGCATCATGAGAACCAACAGCAAGAACCAGTGGATCCCCTTGATATAGATTCCCAGCCCGGAACGAGTGGGTCAGTTACAACTACCGTATAGCCTGAGAGACTGTGAATAATTCTAAGTAAGCGCACTTCCTGTTTACAACCTGAACCAGCCAGGAACACATCTCAAACCGGTAATAACTGGCTGGCCGAAAAGAAAGGTACATAAGTCCGGCGCGTACCCTGCCAGAAATCAAGTCAGCAGACACAAATGTACTAAACGGTGGTTCGTCACCCATCCAGAGACATGAAAGATTTGGCCACGGAGGGTCGGTACATAATCCCTTCAATACCGACCCTCCGTAGCAATTTTCTTCCACAGCAAAGACAAACAGCCCACCCACGTAAAGACCGAAAAAGCATTAGCAGGCACACTTATATTTCTGTATGATTGCGACGAAATTTCAGGAGCATTGGAATATGCGCCTGAAAACCGAATGAGAATAGAGAAGAAGTCACGGCTGTTGGTACACCAAGCCTGTTTAAAGCTTAATAAGGGGAACAGCAGGGACTGGTGCTTTTAATTTTTCAGGGGATTAGTGCAATTTACCACTCTGGCAATAATAGCCAGAGAGTCATAATGAATAAGCATTATCATACTGAAAAAATCACAAAAAACAGCACGCGCATTCTGCTTTTTCAAACCGTTTACCATTGGCCGTGAAGAAAGGTTCTTTCAGCCAGTGCAATCAGGAATTGATTAACCCTTAACCACCCAACAGCCAACGCTAATGACTCACTTTTTGATCGGACATTGATCCGTATCAATACAATTCCATTTCGGTTTACCCACAATAACCCCCAAATCTTATAAGCATAAACCGAAGGTAGCATGGAGCATGAGTACAGCATTATTACCGCCGACCTATGACTACAAGGTAGTTCGGCAATTTGCCATCATGGCCGTGGTCTGGGGAGTGGTCGGCATGGCCGTTGGCCTGCTGATTGCCACACAAATGGTCTTTCCCGAACTTAACCTTGGCCTGCCATGGACCAGCTTTGGACGCCTGAGGCCGCTGCATACCAATGCGGTTATCTTTGCCTTTGGTGGCTGTGTCCTGTTTTCCTGTTCTTACTACGTGGTTCAGCGCACCTGTCAGGCGACACTGGCCCTGCCCCGACTCGCTGCCTTCACCTTCTGGGGCTGGCAGCTGGTGATTATTGCCGCCGCCATTACTCTGCCCATGGGCCTGACTTCCTCCAAAGAGTATGCCGAGCTGGAATGGCCCATCGACATTTTGATTACTGTCGTCTGGGTCAGTTATGCCCTGGTGTTTTTTGGCACCATTATGAAGCGCAAGAGCAAACACATTTATGTCGCCAACTGGTTCTTTGGCGCCTTTATTATTACCGTTGCCGTGCTCCATATCGTTAACAGCGCCGCCCTGCCCGTCAGCCTGACCAAATCTTACTCGGCCTATTCCGGCGCCATGGATGCCATGATTCAGTGGTGGTATGGCCATAATGCCGTTGGTTTCTTCCTGACTGCCGGTTTCCTGGGCATGATGTATTACTTCGTACCCAAGCAGGCCGAGCGTCCGGTTTATTCTTATCGTCTTTCCATCGTTCACTTCTGGGCGCTGATTGCCATTTACATCTGGGCCGGCCCTCATCACCTTCACTACACAGCACTGCCTGACTGGGCCCAGAGCCTTGGCATGGTGATGTCACTGGTACTGCTGGCACCTTCATGGGGCGGTATGATCAACGGCATCATGACGCTGTCGGGCGCCTGGCATAAACTGCGCACCGATCCCATCCTGCGCTTTATGGTGGTGTCTCTCTCCTTCTACGGCATGTCCACCTTTGAAGGCCCGATGATGGCCATCAAAACCGTTAATGCCCTGTCCCACTACACCGACTGGACCATTGGCCATGTACACGCCGGTGCCCTGGGCTGGGTAGCAATGATTTCCTTTGGCTCGCTTTACCACCTGATTCCGAAACTGTACGGCAAAGAACAGATGCACAGCGTTAGCCTGATTAACGCCCATTTCTGGCTGGCAACTATCGGTACTGTGTTGTATATCGTCGCCATGTGGGTCAACGGCATCATGCAAGGTCTGATGTGGCGGGCAGTGAACGAAGACGGCACGCTGACCTACAGCTTTATCGAGTCCGTTGAAGCCAGCGGGTTCGGTTATATCGTCCGGGCCATTGGTGGTGCTTTCTTCTTTCTCGGCATGCTGGTTATGGCTTACAACGTGTATCGTACCGCCAGTGAATCGGAGGGAACTGCTCTCGACGCTCTTGACTCTCTTGAAAAGACGCCTCAGCCGGTTGCAGGGAGATAATAATAATGGCTTTCAAACACGATATTGTTGAAAAGAATATTGGCCTGATGGTGGTTCTGGTGGTGGTTGCCATCAGCTTTGGCTCCCTGGTGGAGCTGGTTCCCCTGTTTTTCCAGGACGAAACCACTCAGCCCGTTGACGGGCTCGAGCCTTACACCGCACTGCAACTGGAAGGCCGTGACCTATACATTCGGGAAGGTTGCGTTGGCTGCCATTCCCAGATGATCCGCCCACTGCGTGCTGAAGTTGAGCGTTATGGTTACTACTCCGTAGCCGGTGAATCGGTTTACGACTATCCCTTCCTCTGGGGCTCCAAGCGTACCGGCCCTGACCTGGCTCGTGTCGGTGGTCGTTACTCGGATGACTGGCACCGTGCGCACCTGATTAACCCAAGAGACCTGGTGCCTCAGTCCATCATGCCGGCTTACCCCTTCCTCGCGGAAAATACCCTGGATGGCGAACTGACCGCCCGCAAGCTGGAGACCCTGCGTATTTTGGGTGTCCCGTATACCGATGAAGACATTGCCGGCGCGCAGGCCGCCGTTAAGGGAGTAACTGAGCTGGACGCCCTGGTGGCGTATCTTCAGGGACTGGGCACCGCAATTACGAGTAAGCGCTAATGGATATCAATACAATTCGAGGACTGGCGACACTGGCCGCCCTGGTGGCGTTTACCGCGGTAGTACTCTGGGCATACAGTGGCCGGAAAAAAAACGACTTCGAAGAAGCCGCTGCACTGCCCTTTGCTGATGAATCACCCTCATCATCAACAACACCAACAAAAACCAGCCACAGGGAAAACTCCCGAACAAGAGGAGTCGAATAACCATGAGTGATTTCTGGCACTGGTGGATCGTTTTACTGACCACCGCCTGCCTTGTCCTGACCACCTGGCTTCTGTTCTCAACACGCAAGGCTCAGCGCAAGGAGCTGACCGAAGAAACAACCGGTCACGCCTACGACGGCATTGAAGAGCTTGATAACCCCATGCCGCACTGGTGGTTCCTGATGTTTGTGGCCACCCTGGTGTTCACCGTTGGCTACCTGATTCTCTACCCGGGCATGGGCAAGTGGGAAGGTCTCTTCGGCTGGACCTCCGTGGGCGAGCTGGAACGGGATCAGCTTAAGCACGAACGACGGTATGCACCGGAGTTTGCCCGTTATGCGGCCACGCCCATTGAAGAGCTGATCAAAAACCCGAGAGCCCTGAAAATGGGTGAGCGGGTCTTTATCAACAACTGTTCGCTCTGCCATGGTATGGACGCCGGTGGTAACTTCGGCTTTCCCAGCCTGACCGATAATGACTGGCTCTACGATGACACGCCTGATGCCATTAAGACGACTATCGCCCAGGGTCGCCAGGGACAGATGCCCGCCTGGGGAGCCGTTATTGGTGATAAAGGCGTGAAGCAGGTGGCCAGTTATGCGCGCAGTTTGTCGGGGCTGGATACCACAGTGAGTCAGGACGACCTGGACTCAGGCAAGCAGATATTTAATACGACTTGCGCCGTTTGTCATAACGCCGATGGTACTGGCAACTTCGCTCTGGGTGCGCCCAACCTGACCAACAATATCTGGCTTTACGGCGCCAGCCAGACGCAGGTGGAATACACCATTCGTCAGGGACGTAATGGTGTAATGCCGGGTTGGCATAACATTCTCGGTGAAGAGAAAGTTCATCTGGTTACAGCCTATGTATATAGCCTGACCCATAAGGCTGAATAAGCTTAACCACAAAGACACAAAGGCACAAAGAAAAGCCTTTTGTCTCGTTCCCACGCTCTGCGTGGGAATGCATACGGAGCTGGCCGCATTGTCTCGTTCCCATGCTCTGCGTGGGAATGCATACGGAGCTGGCCGCATGAGGAGAAACCTCTCTTTGTCCGGGTTTGTGGGAATGCTGGCTGTTTCATTTGTACCGGGTTCGGTATGCATTCCCACGGGGGACCGTGGAAACGAGACAGACTCTCCGACAGCATCTCGCCCCATCATCCCGTCCATCTCGTTCCCATGCTCTGCGTGGGAATGCAGAGCTATCCACAGGTACAGAGCTGAATGCGAGGTATGCGTTCCCGCACTATTGGGAACGAGATACGCAGAGCGTGGGAACGAGGGAAAGCGAGCAGCTGGCGCTACAGCGGCTGAAGGATATGCGCTGCGACGGACTGATCCTCCATGCCCGCAACTTATACGACGAAGAATTAATTGAGCTGGCTCAGGAAGAGACGCCTTTCATTCTTCTGGACCGAAAAGTCGACGGCCTTGAAGACCGCTGCGTCGCCTTCGAACATGCGGAGGCGGGTAAGCTGGCGGTTGCACACCTGATCGAGCATGGCCACCGAAAAATAGGCTGCCTGGCAGGCCCCCGGGAACGACTAACCGCCCGGCTTCGCTTTCAGGGTTATGAACAGGCACTGCGTGAACATCATATTGAGCTGGATGAATCACTGGTGGCGGAAGCGGATTACGACCGACAGGGCGGCTATCAGGCCATGACAGAAATTCTGGAAAAACATCCAGACATTACTGCTGTTTACTCCTGTAGCGAAGAGATGTGCGTGGGGGCTTTTGATCTGTTCAGAGAGCGCAGCATGACGGTACCCGGTGATATTTCCATGGTCAGCTTTGACAGTGTCAGCCTCTGCACCATGTTAACGCCGGCCGTCACCACGGTGCATTTCCCCATTAAAGAAATGGCA
>NZ_JAVRMB020000357.1:0-4146 GCF_031844845.1 Endozoicomonas sp. | reverse complement strand
AGCCAGACTCATGGCAGACAGAACAATTGAACCGTATTCGAGATGCTCTGGAGCAAGACAAGCTGGCAGTGATTCGTGAAGCGGTGTCTTCAGGCCATGGCATTGGTAAATCGGCTTTAGTCGCCTGGATCATCCTGTGGGCAATGTCTACCAAGCCGCATCTGGCAGGCATTGTTACCGCCAATACAGAAGCTCAGTTGAGAACCAAAACATGGCGGGAACTGTCGGTCTGGCACAAACGCTGTGTCCATCATTATTGGTTTCAATGGACCGCTACCAAGTTTTACCAAGTGCAGCATCCTGAAACATGGTTTGTATCTGCCATTCCTTGGAGTGAGTCACGGCCGGAAGCCTTTGCCGGTTTACACGCCGACCATGTGTTAATTCTCTACGACGAAGCCTCTGCAATCCCTGATGCAATATGGGAAGTGTCTGAGGGTGCCATGACCACACCACGAGCCATGTGGTTTTGCTATGGCAACCCGACACGGAATACCGGCCGGTTTCGTGAATGCTTTGGTAAATTTAAGCATCGTTGGAATCACACTCAAATTGACAGCCGTACCTGCAAGATGACGAATGATGAACAGTTGTCGCAATGGGTTGATGACTACGGAGAGGATTCTGATTTTGTCAGGGTTAGAGTTAAGGGAGAGTTTCCCAGGGCAGGCAGTCTGCAATTTATCCCTTCAGACCATGTAGCTGAAGCCAGGGAAAGAACTGTTGAACACTCTGTTTATTATCACATGCCGGTTGTATTGGGCGTGGACGTTGCCCGTTTTGGTGATGACCAGTCTGTAATCTGTGTCAGGCAAGGCCGTAAAGTCATCGAGATTTATAAATACCGCAGTCTGAACACCGTGCAGTTAGCCGCCAGAGTGGTGGAGAAGATCAACCAACATACCCCGGAGTGTACGTTTGTTGATGGGATTGGTGTCGGTGGTGGTGTCGTTGATCAGTTAGTAGATTTGGGCTTCTGGATACAGGAAGTGAGCGCAGCCGCAAAGCCGAATGAAGTAGAGATGTACCTGAACAAGCGGGCTGAGATGTGGGGGAAAATGAGAGAGTGGTTAGCTGGTGAGGTTGATATTCCCGATGATCCAGAGTTAGGCGACGAACTAACGGGGCTGGAATACGGCTATACAGCGACAAAGTTCCAGATCCAGTTGGAGAAAAAGGAGGATATGAAAAAAAGGGGACTATCAAGTCCTGATTGCGGGGATGCACTTGCACTTACGTTTGCAGAGCATGTTGCTCCTGTTGCTCCATCTGCTCCATCTGTCGCAGAGCGCACTGGTTATATGAGGGCAGAATTTGAGGGTATGGAAGAATAGCTTGGCAGTCTCTCTGCTGTTACTGCGCAACGCATGGTCGAACGGACAACTAATACGGTCTAAATACCAAAATTACGGATAAAACCATAAAACGACTTTTTCCGTAACTATTCATACGAAACAAACCACTTCCGGCCGTAATTATATTGATGAGAAATACGGTCGTTTTTTTCGTAATAATAATCTTGGTTCCTGTTTTCTTCCCTCTACCTCCCTTGGTTACTGTCAATGCCGGATATCCGGTAAAGACTGACAAACAGCCCTAACCAACAAAACAGCGCAGCCGGTTAGGGCAAAGACGGAATCCGTCTTTAAGATTTTTACTTCAGTCGAGATAGCTTCAGGAGTTCAAACTTTTCTTTAACATAAATATTTGAGTAGAAATATTTCAAATTACCTTCGATGTATTCCTTATGCATTATCGCTTCTCCTGTTCCATTGATTTCTGGGCATTCCAGAATAATGGAGCCATAACCATCTTTTTTTATAGGCTCTATTTGTCTGGCTATCCAGGTAGCATCCCAGCCATCCAGAGTTATCTTCATTGTCCGTAGTCCTTTTAGCTTTGTAACAAAAATGATGCCTTCTCTTCCGGTATCCACATTTTCATATTGATCAACACCATCGAATTCGACCTTAAAAACTTTCTTAGTCACTTCTTTTCTCCTATTTCTACGTAAGAACTCCACAACGCCTTATTTACAGAATTGTGTTTTTCTCATTTACAGAAATAAGAACTCAACCAACAAACCGACGCAGTCAGTTAGTCTTGTTTTTCTTGTTTTTACTTGTTTTTCTTGTTTTGCCCTCCTCTACAGAGCAGTGAATACAAGGGCTGTAGCGGTCTATGGCGGAACCTTTTACACCTTAAAGCGGAACCTTTTACACCTTGAAGCGGTACCTTTTACACCTTGAAGCGGTACCTTTTACATATTAAAGCGGAAACGGTATTTTATTATTCCGTTAGTGAGATTATGATTATTACCTTTTCTCCTGAATGGATTCTTTCACATGGCAAGAATTATGACCGATATTGATCACATAAAAATCACCAAGGCGAATCAGGTGGTCGAGATCAAGTTGCTGGAAGTAGGGACCCGGCTGAAAATGAGGGATCAGAAAGTCATACTGGCTGTTGTCGGTCAAATATCACCTGATGACGAAGATTTCAAAAATTACCGCATTACGATCAATGAACTGATTTCGCTGACAGGAATCAGCAAGGAAAACCTGTACAGAGATATACACTCTATCTGTACTTGCCTGACGACCAGTGCCATTACCATTAAGGAGCCGAGTAACCCGAAAGGGTTCCTGGTGACAGCATGGTTCTCTCATGCTGAATACTTACCGTCAGACGGACTCGTAGAGTTTGCAATATCCCCTAAGTTGAAACCTTATCTTCTTCAAATGAAGAGCAGTTTTACAACCTATCACCTGAACCAGGTTGCACAGCTTAAATCCACTTATTCATTCCGGCTGTACGAGTTGTTTAGACAGTTCTTGCCATTAAATGGGGTCAACAATGGCAGGCAGGCAGCGTTCAGGGATATTACCTTGAAGGATTTGCGGGAATATCTTGGGGTAGAAAAAGGCAGGTACCCGAAGTTTTATGACTTCAGGCGGTATGTATTGGAGCGAAGCCAGGCAGAGCTTAAATTACATACTGACCTTATGTTTGATTTCAATCCGGTACGAAAAGGAAGAAAGGTTGACTCTATTAAATTCAAGATTGGACACAATGAGAAGTTTGTAGAAGTTGAAAGCGAGGAGTCTATTGTCGATACGGTGATACCTTCAGATGCGGCTGTCCATAAAGATGCAATGCAATATATTCTCTCGTTTATACCTGATGCTACCAGTAAACAAATACTCACGATCTGTCGCACTTATCCCCGAGAAGTTTTTCTAGAAGGATTACTCGACCTTATGAAAGCTCAGTCGGCAGGCGTTGTGAAAGGCTCAGATATTAACTACTACATAGGCATACTTAAAAACAAGCGCAGGGAAGATCAGGCAGCAACTAAGCCGGAATCAAAATCGACTGAGGAAAAATTGACTGATAGAAGCTGGGCTGAAGGTCTGGATCTGGATTAGTACTGCCTGGTGAGTGCTGAGTACCTACGATACGGATACGTTTCGGGTGAATATTACCGGCTGGCCAGATTTGATAGGGCGCAATATCTCTATTCGTGCTGATGGTTTTGACGCACTATAGATAAGAGGCAAGTGTCCGGCTGAGAAGGGTTAATGGAAAGCCTGATTAGGATATGGAAAGGTGGAAAATCCCACCTCTGGCTATCGCTTCAAGCTGGCAACCATCGAGTATGTGGTTTGGATAATACGACAGTCATCTTAAAGGACTTCTGCATTAATCAACCAGTGACAATAGGTTTTTATCATTGAGTATCCGCATAGCCGTTTTGTATTCCGAACCGGATTCATTGATCTTAGGGCGATTATCTAACCAAGCGTACAGTTTTAAATCTGCAATCTTGCCTGAATGCAACAAATATTTAACTGCAAACATTAGGTTTTTATCAGGATCGGAGCAGAATAAAGCATTGTCGCTAACAGCTTGTAAATCATTAGAGCAACTATGACTTACCGTTGACAGACCTCTTTTTTCCAACAGATCCACCATCGCGTTGTAGCCTCTTTCCTCGAAGAAGGTCATATCCATCTTTTCCACTTTGACGGCTAAATTTGAGAAGAATGTTCTTTCGTAAGGCTTGTCTATCTCTGTTATATCTGAATAAATCTGATCAAAATAATATTGCTGATCATCATCAAAAGAATAAATATCAACAAC
>NZ_JAVRMB020000356.1:0-7013 GCF_031844845.1 Endozoicomonas sp. | reverse complement strand
TCTAGCCACTAGCATAGCCTGGCGACCATAGAGCGTTAGCCCCACCTGATCCCATCCCGAACTCAGTAGTGAAATGACGTATCGCCGATGGTAGTGTGGGGTTTCCCCATGTGAGAGTAGGTCATCGCCAGGCACCAATTTAAAAACCCCGACAGCGTTGCTGCCGGGGTTTTTGTTATGTATGAAAAATAATCAATAAAATTCCGGGAATGATTTCCAGGTTCATTTCAAATATGCTGCTGTCACTTCTCTTTCTTATGGACAGGCCGTGTATCAATGATAAGAAAAGCAAATTCAGGCGACTGTGCTCAGATAGCAGATATCTATAATCACTATGTCCTGAACAGCACCGTTACTTTTGAAATTGATCCTGTAACGCATGAAGAGCTTGCTGAAAGAATAAAAAAATCCCACTGCTTTCTGCTGTTTGAGGAGAAGGGATCTGTTCTCGGGTATGCCTATGCATCAAATTATCATTCACGTGCCGCCTATCGTTATACAGCAGAAGGGTCTATCTATTTGCGAAATGGCGTAGAAGGGAGAGGATTAGGGGCTACGCTTTATAAGGCTCTGTTTGATGCAGCTAAAGATTTTGGTATTCGAGAGATGATTGCAGTGATCGCTTTGCCTAATAAAAGTAGTGAGGTATTACATCAAAAATTGGGGTATAGAAAGGTGGGAGTGATTGAGAGCTGTGGTTATAAATTTGGTCAACCTATCGACACATCAATCTGGCAGCTATCCCTGGTAAGAGCGATAAAGTAATTTTTATGTAGCAGGCAAGGAATTGCCTGCTACATAGTTTTGATATCAGGCAGTAGCCTCTTTCTGAATAAGATGAACATCCCGTTGTGGGAATGGAATTTCAATACCTGCTTCATCCAGTGCAGTCTTTATATTTTCATTGAGGCTGAAGTATACATCCCAATAGTGACTGGATTCAGCCCATGGGCGCACTGCAAAGTTAACGGATGAGTCCGCCAGAGCCAATACACCAATGGTCCACGCCGGGTCTTTAAGAACTTTGTCGTTGGATTGAAGCACTTGCTCAATAACTGCCCGGGTCTTTTTGAGATCGGATGAGTAGCTGACACCAATAACAAGATCAATTCTTCTTTGACCGGTTCTTGTGTAATTGATGATGTTGTTACTTAAGACATTGTTGTTGGGTACAACCACCATTTTATTGTCTGGTGTTATAAGCACTGTGGTAAAAATCTGTACAGACTCAACAGAACCCGCAACGCCGGAAACTTCAACATACTCCCCTTTTTTAATCGGGCGGAAGATAATCAGCAATACTCCGGCAGCAAAATTGGAAAGTGAACCCTGTAAAGCCAGACCAATTGCCAAGCCTGCGGCACCAATGATGGCAACCAGAGAGGCCGTTTGGATACCAACACGACTCAGTGCAGCAACAATGACAAACGCCAATATCAGGTATTTGGTCATGTTGCTGGTGAAGCTGGCAACAATTCCATCGACCTGTTTCTTTAACATGATTTTATGGATGGCGTTACTGACCATGCGGGCAATAACAATACCGATGACCAGCGTCAGAAGGGCTGAGACTATATTTACGAAGTACTCAATAAATAATGACTGGTTATTCTGCAGCCAATCTGCAGACTGGTTGAGCAGATCAATACTCATGTATAACTCCCTGAGAGATAAAGGAAAGAAAATTTTGGAGGGGAGAATATCAGAAATTCAGATGACGTCAGTGGTTTTTTCTAACATCGCGTATAAGTATAAAAGTGTTGTGATCAGGATTAACCGATATCTTTTTGAAGCAGGGTTTCAATCAGAAGCGATGGTTAAATTCCCAAAATCATCATCATCACTATGATCGTTTTTATGCCCATCCATTTTAATCATTAATCGCATATTATTCGAGGAATCGGCATATTGAATAGCCTGGCGGTCGCTGATTTTGCCGCTTTTGAAAAGGTTGAATATCGATTGATCAATGGTCTGCATACCCACTTCACTGGAGCGCTCCATTAGACCATTGATTTCATCAACTTTGCCTTTTTTGATGAGATCTGCCAAGGCTGGTGTGTTGAGCAGAATTTCATGGCAAGGGTAGGCTGCACTTCCATCCTCAGCAGCAATCAGCTGTTGCCCCAGTATACCCTGCAGACTCAGGGATAGATTCATGAGAACTTCCTGGTGTCGTTCCCGGGGGAAAAAGTGAATGATTCTTTCCAGAGCCTGATAGGCTGTATTGGCATGAAGTGTTGCGATGCAAAGATGGCCGGTCTGAACAAATTCAATCGTATGTTTCATCACTTGCGGGGAGCGAATTTCTCCGATAACCACCAGGTTTGGTGCCTGGCGCAGGGCATTAGACAACCCCTCTTCATAGGTTTTTGTATCAAGACCCACCTCACGCTGGGTAACGATACAGTTATTGTGACTGTGGATAAACTCAATGGGATCTTCAATGGTGATGATATGGCCTTTGCCCATTTTATTCCGGTGATTGACCAGTGAGGCCATGGATGTGGATTTCCCTGTTCCTGCAGCACCCGTGATCAGTATCAGTCCTCGTTCCTGAAGAACCAGGTCACACAAAATATCAGGCAGGCCAAGTTCTTGAGGTTCAGGTATGTGATGATGAATGCGTCGGATCACCATGCCGGGTTCACCTTTTTGAAAAAAAGCACTGATACGAAATCGTCCCGAATCAGGATTCTGTATGGCATAGTTACATTCGCGGCTTTCGCGAAATTCCTGAAAGCGTTCCACACCCATCATTTCTGCAAAGAGACGAGAAGCCTGCTCGCTGGTCAGAGAAGTTTTGGCTATGGATACCAACTGATTGTTAATCTTCAGGCAGGGAGGATGGCCAACCGTTAAAAACAGTTCTGAGCCGTTACGGTCAGCCAGTATGGAGAGTGCCTTGTTGATATCCACAGTAATAAGTGTTTCAGGTTGTTGAGACACTTATTTTGTCGGCTTGATCAGCGCTCTCTTAATGCCTTGCAGATATCTTCTTCAATATCTTCCGGCTTGGTGGTTGGGGCGTACCGGTCAATAATTTCCCCCTTACGGTTGAGCAGGAACTTGGTGAAGTTCCATTTGATTTTCTGTGTGCCCAGTAAACCCGGGGCTTCAGATTTCAGGTCTTTATAAAGGGCAGCGGCATCATCACCATTAACATCAATTTTCTCAAAAACCGGGAAGGTTACGCCATAGTTTTTCTCACAGAAGGAACCAATGTCGTCACTGTTACCCGGCTCCTGTCGACCAAATTGATTGCATGGAAAGCCAAGAACGATCAGCCCTTGATCCCTGTATTTGTTATACAGTTCTTCAATTCCCTGATATTGAGGCGTAAAGCCGCATTTACTGGCGGTATTGACGATTAAAACGACCTTGTTCTCATAGTCAGACAGCGCCTGCATTCTGCCATCGAGCAAGGGCATTTTGTATTTCTGTAGTTCCATGATTGAACCTCTGTTACGGCTCTTTTATTAATTAAGACCAATGCAGCCAAAAGCGCCTGTTGATGATGCTGTGGAGCAACATCGTGCTGCATATTCAAGGAATTATTTCAGCTTTGCAATAATGGACAGATAGCGATGGGGAAACAATAAAAAAACGGCCTGAAATTCAGGCCGTAAAGATGAGGATTTGCGAATCACTGGCATTAGCCAGCTAAGTCAGGTCTGAAATTTCGTCGATGGCAGTCCCTCCACGGGTTGGTTAAGTGCTTGGGGGTAGCTCAACAAGTGCTTGGGGAGAGTCCGGTTGAGCCGGTGAATTTAAATTCTTAATGCTAATGAGAATGGTTATCATTCTAGTATTGGAGTCGGGATTAGCGCAAGGGCTGAATGTAAATAAAAATGGTTATTTTGAAAAAAAAAGTGGTTAAAGTTTGTGCTTAAGGAAGTGGGGTTATAGAAAGTATCAGTCTTCCGTCATCCCCACCTTCGCGGGAATGACGATGGTATATTTTGCATGGCTTCTTCCCTTATCGCTGAAACCCTGTCGTCAGGGGTAGCGTAAGCCTGGCGGTCTAAGCTTTAAATGGATTGGCCTGACAACAAAAGTTAAGGGAGATGGTTTTGAAAAGGCGACTGGGTATTTTACTGTGTGATGAGCATCATCCTGACTCCATCAAGAACTTTGGCACTTTTGATAATGATTATAAGGCGATGGTAGAAGCGGTAATGCCCGGACAATGGCAGTACTCAGTCTGGCGTTGTTATGAGGGGAGCTTTCCGTCATCAGTAGATAGTTGTGATGCCTGGATTATCAGTGGCAGTAAGTCTGCCGCTTACGACTCAGATCCCTGGATACAGCAGATTAAGTCGCTGGTTGTAGAACTGGAGCAAAGTCAGGCGTTGCTGGTTGGCATCTGCTTTGGTCATCAGCTGATTCATCAGGCGCTTGGCGGAGAGGTTAAAAAGTTCTCAGGAGGCTGGGGGCTTGGTGCTTATCCCGTAAACGCCACAGCTGACTTTGGCGGTTTTCGGTCAGGGGATGCCATTCGCATACTGGCGGTTCATCAGGATCAGGTGATTAACACCGCTCCGGGATTTTCTTTATTGGCGACATCAGACTTTTGTGAGAATGCCATTACTCGTAAAGGATCTTCAATTCTGACATGGCAGGCTCACCCGGAGTTTGTGGATGGCTTTTTCAGGGATGTCTGTTCAAGGCTTCGGGAGACTATTGAAGATCGATTAATTGATAAGGTATTGGATGATATTGGCTTGCCAGATGACCGTGTGCAGGCAGGTAGGGCGATCGTTCATTTTCTTGCAGGTAATGGCTTAACGCTCCAGAAGTTCGAGTAATGTCAGCTTGCCATAAAGGTCACGATAGAGTTCAGCTTGCCAGTTTTGGCCACTACTCATCTGGAAGGCCAGCATATAACAAGTACCCAGAATATTTTGTACCCTGGCATCAGTTACCTTCACAACTGAGTCTTGTTGAAAGTCTTTGGCCGCAAATTTTGCCATCTCCAGTACAGCCTGGTTTGGTCTGAGTACTTGCCAGCCTCCAGCGTATTTTCTGTGACCGCCCTTGCTGGCTGATATGTTTTTCGATGTTAAGCTTCCGGCCATACATGCTGATAGCAGAACTGACAGTACGATGATGGTAATCAGTTTGAACATCATGGTTGCCAGTTGAACGTTGTAAAAAGAATTGTAGATTAGCTTTGTTCTTCAAGAAGGGGTTTTGAGCTTTTTCCCTGTTTTAGTGCAGAGCTCATCCAGTAGCAGCCCGCAATTACCTTCAGTCACATAGTCCCTGGGAATCATTTCAAGCCAGCCGCCTTTCCCGGCAATAATAATAATATTGTCTTCCACCGTGATCATTTTTACCTGACGGTAAGTGCGGTATGCAGGCTTGAGCAGTGAAGAGTGGATTTTGATCCCATTTTCTTCAAGGCGTATTGTGCGGATTTCCAGCTCAAGGTCAGGCTGGTAATGGAGGCCAAAGCGTTTATGAACGGCATACTTAAGGCCAAGATTCAGTATCCAGAAAGTAATGAACGCTGAACCAAACAGTCCGGAAAGAAGAATGGTACTCAGACTGTTCCGGAAAATCAGCAACGGGAAAAACAGGCAGGCAAACGAGGCAGTCCAGATCACCAGAGTATGCTTCGGGCTGTATTTAATCATTAACTGATTGATGCGGTTTTGGGCTTGCCCGGTAATGTGATAAGTGACTTGCATCAGAGCGCTTCAGCCTTACGGTATTTGCCATGGTAGTCGAAGAGCTTATCAATGATTTTCCAGTAATGCTTTTCCTTTTGAGCAACGACAAAATCCGGTTTGCGAAATTTCTTCTGGTTGTGGATAACATTATCCACAGATGATGCCCTGAATGCCTCAGCACGATTGATCAATGCGTGTTTGCCAAAATGGTGATAGAACGCACCTTGTTGGGCCGGAGTATCCAGTCGGAAGTGTTCATTTACCTCTGCACCATCTTCATCATGGTAGGTGATTTTTATCCTTTGCCTGCCCTGTGAGTCCTTGTCTGAGATCATCTCCATGCCGGAACAACGAATCACCAGACAGTTTTTAAGGTTCAGGGCATCACGGAGTTTTTTATCCGGGTCGACCAGTCCATGTTGGCAGTCATGGCATTTTCTGGCAGCGATGTCATTTTCTGCACCACACTGATCACACTCTTTAAAGCGATAGCGGAACTGACATTGTTCCTTTTCCCCTTCACCTTCTTCGTCAAAAAAAGTCTCAAAACCCTGACAACGTCGTCCATAGTGCTCGACCAGGTCTCCATCACTATCAATAATTCCCCAGAAATGATTATTGTGGCCACAGGCTGGACAGGGGACTGTTACCGGTACTGCTTTCGAGTCTGGTTTCGGTGCACCAATTTCCGGGCTGAATAAGCTGAAGCGATTGCCCGCATAATCAATGATCAGGCAGTCTTTTTTATCAGGAGCCAGTCGCAGTCCACGGCCTGCTATCTGCTGATAAAGGCTGACGGACTCTGTTGGTCGAAGTATGGCGATCAGGTCGACATGGGGGGCGTCAAAACCCGTAGTCAGTACCGAAACATTTACCAGGAATTTAAGCTGTTGTTGCTTGAAGGCATCAATCAGGCGATCCCGTTCTTTAGATGGGGTATCACCAATAATTAAGGCGCTCTCATCCTCCGGGAGGTAACCCATGATCTCCCGGGCATGATCAACAGTGGAAGCAAACACCATGACACCTTTACGGGTAGCCGCTTCTCTTTTTACCTGCTCGATGATTTCCCGGGTAGCCCGGGTTTTTCCTTTCAGTAACCGGTTAAGATCCTGCTCACCATAACGGCCGAAGCTGTCTCTGGACAGTTGACTGAAGTCGTAGAATACAATGGGCGCATCAACTACCTGTGGAGGTGTGAGATAACCGTTATCCACCATATAGGAGAGAGGCAGTTCAAAGAGACACTCTTTAAAAAATCGTGTCTCCTCTGTTCTGATTGCTCCCTTATTATCTGTCGTCTGGTAATACTGATATAGCCAGCCCATGCCAAGGCGA
>NZ_JAVRMB020000355.1:0-31118 GCF_031844845.1 Endozoicomonas sp. | reverse complement strand
TTTTCACCAGCCTGCAAAATCAAAGGCCAGGGTGAATGTTTTGGGGTTTGTGATTAAATTGTCAGCTCGCAATGTACGGCAAAAGCGGGAAGAGGTAAGGATGGGGAAATACTGAAATTAGTACAGAACACCGAAGTTAATCAGGTTAGTTCTTTCATAGGAACGAGAACCTGTCTCTTGTTTTCTCACGCTTTCTGGATTCTTCAGGAAAAGCGCATCAGGCATGCAGTAAATAGAGGGGGAATGCTTTCTTGGCTGGAGTGGTTTTAATACGTTTCAGGATAAGTTTTCAATCCGCTAAACCGGGAAGTTATTGAGAAATGTCCTGATCACCGCAGAAGAGACTTTTCACCACAGAGGCACAGAGGACACAGAGTTTTTTTCTCTTTTAAAAGAAACCTCTGTGTCCTCTGTGCCTTTTATGCCTTTAGGCCCTGTGGGTCCCGGGTACTGTGGTGAACAAAACAGGGAAATTATTAACGGACATTTCTAAAACCACCTGACCATCAATGATCCGGTTGAATCAGGCTAAAGGCTGCCAGCCTTGATGCTTTTCGGTCAAAGGTCCAGGTGACTTTACACTGACGACTTCTGTTATGGTGTCCTATCATCGCATCCGCAAAGTCATAGCCTCTTTCAAAGTCGCCCAAGGCATCCAGCACCGCTTGCCGGTAATCGGTAACAAAGCACTGCTGGTACATCAATGCTTTTAGTATTTCACATTGCCGCATTCGCTTAACCTGGTAGAAGTGGCTCAGTACCCAAACGGTTTCCACCAGTACGATGGGAGAGAGATAAATCTTTGGCGTTTCAGTCAGGAGCAATAAGGCCTGCTGGTATTGTTGCGGATCATCTTTGACCAGAAAACGAACAAGTACATTTGTATCAATCCCTTCCATCATCAGATGCCTCGTCCTGACTCCAACCTCTGGTCGCCCCTTTGCGAATAGCCGCCTCCATATCATCAAGGGATGCCTGACGACCACCAACATCGTCGGCAAGGCAGCCGGCCAGGCTGGTAATATCCTGTTTCATGGGTACCAGGGTAATCACACCGTCTTTTTCCACAAAAAGTACCTTATCACCCGGTTGCAGCTGAAACTTTTCCCGTAAGCCACTGGGTATGGTTACCTGTCCCTTGGTGGTGATAGAGCTGCTGGACATGATGGGTCTCCTGAACAAAGGTATTACTCAACGTAATACCTGGCAACCGGTCTGTCAAAGAGCAGTCTTTGCCAATAGGAAATGATCCGGGTGTACTTACTCAAGCAGAGGAACAAGGGAAGTACAGGTATTCCCACGGAGCCCTGAGGAAACGAGGATAAATAAAGTTTTTTGATGGTATTAAATATTTAGTTTCAGGCAGCAAAAATGAGCCATATTTAGTTTTTTTTGGGACTATTTAGTTTTTACCCTGACACAGGAGACTCTGTTTATGCCAATTTCACTTGGCTATGAATGGTTAAGAGAAACGTACCACCTGCGGGTTATTCCCCATCATATGCGCTCTTATACCGGCGGACTGCTGGGCACCAGGGCCAGCCAGGTACAGCGGCATAATATTCTTGAAGTGCTGCCATAGGGCAAAATATAAACCGCCTGTCCACCATACTCAAATGGAGGGCCTGAAATCTATGCAGATTACAAGCCCTCAAACCGGTTGCTTTCAGAATATTCAGAAGCCGTAAGCGACCCTTATCTTATTCTTATAGGTTTCAGCCTGAGTCCCGTAAATTATCTGAATTCCCTTACCACCGCGAATGACTCCTTTAGCATCGAGTGCTTTCCATTCATCATCAGAAGCAACCAGTGACTCATCTTTAACCGTTACTCGCAGGCGAGTGATGCAGGCATCAATGGTTTCAATATTGTCAGCGCCGCCCAGGGCAATAACAATCTCATCAATTAATGCATTTTTCCCGCCTTGCAGATCCTTTTTGGTGTAGAGCTTGTTTTCAGCCCCCAAACGACCAGGCGTTGCAAAGTTAAATTTCTGAATCAAGAAACGGAAAATCACGTAGTAGGCCAGAGCATAGACTGGGCCCAATATCAGAATCCACTGGTAAGACGTTTTGGCGGTTCCCTGCAGCAGGCCAAAGAAAGTGAAGTCAATCAATCCTCGGGAGAAGGTTACACCTACCGCTACATCCAGGGCATGGAGAAGCGCATAAGAAACACCTTCCAGCAGCGCATGGATGACGTAGAGTGCTGGCGCTACAAACAGGAAGGTGAATTCAATCGGCTCTGTGATGCCGGTCAGGAACGAGGTCAGTGCAGCAGAGAATAACAGCGCTTTAATTTTTGGCTTGTTGACGGCATCTGCGCAGTGATACATCGCCAGGGCAGCAGCAGGTAAACCAAACATCATTGGCAGATAGCCACCGGTAAAGGTTTTAGTCGCTTCAGAACTGAAGTGGGTAACGGTTGGATCGGCTAACTGGGCAAAGAAAATTTTCTGACCACCAGAAACTAACTGACCAGCGACTTCCATGCTGCCGCCCAGTTCAGTAAACCAGAACAGTGGATAAACCGCATGGTGCAGGCCAAACACATTCAGCATGCGCATAGTGGAGCCATAGAAGAACGTACCAATGTAGCCCATTGATGAGAACTCAGCGCCTATCGCGACTATAGCGTTGAAAACAGGTGGCCAGATGAACGGAAAAATAAAACCAACCGGAATGAAGTACAGCATGGACATAACCGGGACCAGACGGCTTCCGCTGAAGAACGCCAAATAGTCAGGTAATGTTTTACCGGAATAGCGGTTGGTGACAAAAGCAGCAACAAAACCACAGATAATGCCGCCAAACACACCGGTCTGCAGGGTAAATATACCCAGTTCACGAGCATACAGTGCAGCGTAACCAGGCGCTTTAGTTGCCGACACGCCCTGTTCAATCAAGGCTGCAACCGTCGTATTGTCAGCAGTTAGCCCCTGGAAGCCAAGTACCGTACCGATGACCGTATGGAAAAGCAGGAAACCAATTAAAGCGGAAAGCGCTGCTGTCTCCTTGTTTTTATTTGCCAGACCAATAGCAACGCCCAGAGCAAATAAAACAGGTAAGTTAGCGAAAACAAACAGGCCTGAATTGAAGCAAAGTACCAGCAGCTGATTCAGCATTGTCCCTGGTGCCAGCATGGTCAGGTTGTAGGTTTCGATAAGGACCGGACTGGTAAAAGCACCGCCTACCCCCAGCAAAATACCCGCCATTGGCAGCACGGCTATTGGCAGCATGAATGCTCTGCCAACTCTCTGCAGTATAGAAAAAATTCCATTCATAATTTTTACCTGGTGATGGCCAACTGATTATTTAGTCTGGTTGATGGCGTCAGAGAACCACTGACAGATATACTCAACCCGGGTAATGGCTGAGCCGACAGTGACGCAGTAAGCGCCTGCTTTGATGGCCTGTCCAGCGAGTTCAGGAGAATTAAATCGCCCTTCAGCAACCACTTTCAGCCCCTGGGCATGAAGGTCAGAAATTAGCGCAAAATCAGGGTCCTCAGGAGTAGCACCGCTGGTATAGCCCGACAAGGTGGTACCAATCAGATCAAAGCCCATCTGTGCTGCCTGAACACCTTCTTCAAAGCTGGAAATATCAGCCATAGCTATGCAGCCTGCTTTGTGTATTTCCTGAAGCAGTCGTTCTACGGGTACCGGCCTTTCTCTGAAGGTTGCATCGCAAGCAATTATTTTAGCTCCGGCTTCAGCCAGAGACCGGACATCTTCAAGAAAAGGAGTGATGCGTACTTCAGAGTCTTCCAGGTCTCGTTTGATAATACCCACTATTGGTATATCAACAATATTTGCCACCAGTCGTATATTTTCAACACCCTGAATCCTGAGCGCACCGGCACCACCAGCCGCCGATGCCTTTGCCATTGCGGTAATGATTTCCGGGGTATCCATCGGTCCGTGCTCTACAGGCTGGCATGATGCTATCAACCTGTTTTCTATTTGCCTGATCACATCATTTTCGACCACAGTAATATTTAACCTTTAGCTATCAAGTGTGGGCATCATCATACATTCATGGAGATTTATTTTATAGAAGTTTAGCTCAATAAAGTATATCTTCATCAAAGACAAGACATAGTTACCTTATTTTTGAGAGTCATATTCCTGATTAAACTGACAACGATCTGGGCGCAGGTCGGTTTCAGAACGAAGCCGACTCGTGGCCAAACCCTCATGCAACAATCAAGATTTGCAGGAAAAACAGAGACTGGGAAAGCAGCTTTATCATTGCTGGAATCCATGGCTACCGACACTGAAAAATACTGCATCACCTGGATTGGCTGTTTTTGAATATCTTCGGATTGTCACCCACCTAAAGATCATTAAACCGGTACCTCTCACTACTTGGAAATCGGTCTGCCAAAGTGTAGTTTGCCACATCAACAATTTCGATAACCACCATGGGAACGAGGACATTGAGGCAGGGCATTCCCACACGAAATCTGATGATTAATGCTGCGCATTCATTGTCAGCCTGACACCCAGCGCCTGAAGGATTTTAAACACAGTTTCAAAACGGGGTTTAGCGCCCGGTGCCAGGGCTTTGTAAAGGCTTTCCCGACCCAGCCCGGATTGCTGTGCGATAGCCTGCATGCCGGTGGCCCTGGCAACATCAGCAATAGCGGCCATTAATAAGGCCTGATCACCTTCTTCCATGGCAGCGTTGAGGTATTCGGCAATGCTTTCTTCATCGCTCAGGTAATCGGATACATCGAATTTCTGTAGTTTGTCACTCATGTTATAGCTCCAGCTCTTTAAGCAGCTTTCTTGCTTTTTCAATATCCCTTTTCTGGCTGGATTTATCACCTCCGTTGATCAGGACACATAAGAGCGATGACTTTAACACCGTCCCGGAAAGGAGGTTTGAGGATTGCGGCAAATCAGCTAGACTATATAAAGTCTTAATTAAGTCCTGCCCGTATAAGGAAACCTCTATGAAACTTTCACAGCAAGTCAAGCCCATCAGCTACCTGAAAGCAAACGCGGCCGAGGTACTTAACCAGCTGCAGAAAAGCCGGGAGCCACTGGTGATCACCCAGAATGGTGAAGCCAAAGCCGTTATTCAGGATATCCACAGTTACGAAACATTGCAGGAAGATATCGCCCTGTTAAAACTGCTGGCACTGGGCAAACGTCAGTTAGCCGACCACAGCACGGTCACTGCAGAAAGTGTACTGGCCGACATCGACCAACTCCTGATGGATGATAACAGTGAAGATGAAGATGAAGCGCAAAACAGTGCAGGAGAATAACCATGACAAAGGTTATTCTCACTCAGGATGCCCGACAGGACATAGTGGACATTATCGCCTACACCAGGGACTACTTTGGCAAACCCCAGGCACTTAAATTAAGACAGACTTTCAACAGCGCCCTGCAAAGTCTCAGAGAACAGCCCTTCAAAGGCGCATGGGTTCCCGAACTGGCCCAGTTTGGGAACACCGAATACCGGCAGTTGGTAAGGAAGCCTTTTCGTATTATTTACCTGACCACTGAAACAGCAAAAGAAAACGGCATCACTGTTGCCATATTGCTTTGCGCCGATGGGCGAAGAAATTTCAGCACATTGCTGCAAAATCGGCTGTTCAGGAGTTGAGATACAGTAAGATACAGGACATCCATTAATTTAAATTTCTCCACATGATAAATATGGGTAATTTTATGAATGTCCTTTCCTGTGCTTTTCCTGTGCTTTTTCCTGTGATTTTTTACCGATTTATTCACCACAGAGGCACAGAGAACACAGAGTTTTTTCTCTTTTAAAAGAAACCTCTGTGTCCTCTGTGCCTTTTATGCCCTCAGGTACTGTGGTGAACCTTTCTACTTTTCAACCCTGAATTACAGCGTCAATACAACCGCCGCACTCATGGCCACCTGATAAACCACTTGCATGATATCGCTGGTGTACTGCATGGTTTTGTCGTCAATTTGCGGCATCACCAGAACTTCGTCACCCGGCTTTATATCGTATTTTGCCAGCTTGCCACTGGTAAACCAGCCATCGCTGTATTCGATGCGGGTGATGGTGCCGTCGGTATGCAATACCAGTACCCGGGATTGATCCGCTTTCTGGGAGTAGCCACCGGCACTGTCGATATAGGCGGCAATGGTCTTACCGTCGCTGAACACCATGGCGTTGGGGAACATCACTTCACCATGCACTTGTACCAGCACGGTTTTGTTAGGAATCACGATGCGATCCTGGTCTTTCAGCATCACCTCCATGCGAGCGCTACTTTGTCCCAAGAGTACCTGACCCCGGGGTTGCACCAGCCGGGCACGCTGGACAAATTGCAAAATGGCTTGTGAATCGGATTTTCGCAGTTGCGCCTCGCCGACGCTTTTACTGCGGGCTGAGAGTGCCGACTGCTCCAGCTGTTGCAACGAAACCTCAAGCATGGCTTTTTGTCGTACGGCCACCTCTTCCCGGAACAGCTGCATGGCCGCAAGATTGGAACGGGGCGTGACCTGGATTCGGGTCATCAGTTCTTTGATGGTACTGCCATAGGGCAAAATATAAACCGCCTGACCGCCGTGCTCACCTTCCACAGTGACACTGATGGTGCCGGGCATTTTATCAGCCACTACAGAGACTTCATCGCCGTTTTGCAGGGTGATGTTGTGGGCCTGGGTGATGGATAAGTACTCCACAGTCCGTTTCGCGGTTTGGTTTCGAGCAATGCGCACATGGGTAGCCGAGGGCATGGGACCCACCATATCCAATGCCTGATCAAGAGCGATGCGACTGCCGGAGAACTCCACCTGCACCGGGTTTTCTACCAGACCGGTAAACATAGCGGTACTTTGGCGAGCATTCACTACCAGTGTGTCACCGTCGTGCAATTGCAGCTGGGTAATATTCCCCGTCAGCAGAAATTCATAGAGGTTGAACTTCGCCCGGGTTTTACCATTGCGCTTGAGTTCAACATTAAGATAACTGCCCGACTCTGAACGTATACCACCCGCCTTGGCCAGAAAGGCCAGCACCGAGTCAGCAGCAAAACCACCATAAAGCCCCGGCGACTGCACAAAACCGGTAACAAACAGTTTCACCGGCTCAGCGGCATTGAGGCTGGCGTAAAGGTTGACGTTGTTCTGGTAGACACTGCGCACCTTTTTTTCGATGACGGTGTTCAGGTCTTTATTGGCCACCCCCTGTAACTGCACAGGACCCACCTGGGGGATAAACACATTGCCCTGGGCATCGATGCTTAAATCCACAGAGACTTCATAAGCACCCCACATTTGCAGGGTGATTTTGTCGCCAATAGCCAGGCGGTAGTCCGGGTTAAACCCTTTGAATTCCGTCTGACGGAAACCGCTGAACAGGTTCTGACCAAACACCGGGTGCCTGGACACCGTGGCCACCAATTCAGGCCCGGTAGTGGTGGCACTCTCCGCAGGCATCGCCACTTGAGCGGATGCCTGAGCAGAAAAAAGCGTTGGCAGTAACAGTGTGGCCGCCAGCAGCAAAGAGCCCGCTCGCTGTTTCGTCCACTGTTGAAAGGTTTGCAGCGTTTGTAACATAGCGTTGTTTGACATGGATTAGTCCTGATGTTCCCTAACAGTGGCGCGGATCATGCGCACCAGCGCAAAAATCATCAGCAGCATTAATAAAATATTGGTCAGGTTGTAGCCCACGTTGGGATACCTGGCATCTTCTGCCAGTTGTGGACTACTGACGACCACCAGTTGTTTGATTTTGCGACTGGCCTCGGTGCGGGCTTTTTCCAGTGCTATCAGGGTGGCCGAGTAAGCCTGGGTCGCCAGATTAATGTCCAGCTGCAGTTCTGCCTGTTTGGCCACCAGATCACTCAGGCCGTTGCCATCGCTACTGGCCAGACGTAACTTTTCTTTGGTTAGCTGGGTTTCAAGGGCATTGATTCGCTGCTTCAGCGTAACGATTTTGGATGAGTTGCCATTCAGATAAGACGACAGGGTTTGCAACTCTGTTTGGCTGCGCACCAGTTCGCCCTGAAGCTCATTAAGAATTCCGCTCAGGGCGGCTCCCTGGTCGGTGGCACTTAACAAACCATTGGCACTTTGAAAGGCCAGTAATTCCGCCGTTATTGCTTTCAATCGCTGCTCGGCCAGCACCACTTCTTTCTGCACAAACGCTTGTTGCTCATTGGCCAGGGCGTGGCTGATTTCGTTAACAAAGGCCTCACTGCGCCCTAGAATCTGTTGTGCCAGCTGTTGTGTATAGTCCGGTGTGAAGCCCTGAACCTCCAGATTCAACATGCCGTTCTCTGAATTGAACTGCACCATCAGGTGCTCACGGTAATACGCCAGAAAATCCTCATAGCTGGCCTCCGGACCAAGACTTGAAAGCCAGTCGGGCTGCTCAATATAATGCTGTCGCAGGTTCAGCTGCTGTTCCAGGTAGTTGAGCATATCCGGCGACTGGATAAAGGTTTCCAGAATTCGTTGATCATTACCGGTTTGTGGGGTAATGCCCAACAAACTGAAACCGGCTGCAGACTGACCTCCATCGTTTTTCTCCACCATAAAGCTGGCCTCGGAGACAAACCGGTCTGAGGCAAAGCCAACGAAATAGACGGCACACGCCAGCCAGGGCATTAATACCATCAGGGCAAACCAGCGCCCTGCCTGTCGTTGAAGTAAGTGTTTGCGGGCCAGCTTAAACCATGGGTGTTGCTGTATTTTTTCTGTTAGAAGAACCGGTTTAGGCTTATTTAAAGGTTCCTTACGAAACTCCAGGGCATGAATATTCGTCCGCCCCTCTTTTTTTTCTGGGTTTTCTGTAATGTTATCAGGCTCCCGTCCGGAAGATGACGGTGACGCCGCTGTCGCATGCTGGTGTTGTGTCATAGAAAATTACTGCTTAATTCAACAAATTCGTTTTTTTAATAGAAAGTCCATTACATGGCGTTATAAGCGGCAATGGCGTCATCAATGCGTTCATGGACGTGTATTTTGCCATCTTTGATAAAGATGCCCATATCACACTGCCGCTTCAGTTCGTTCAGGTTGTGTGAGACAAACAGGAAGTTGGCCCGGTTTTTTTTGTCTTCAAACACCTGTTGGCATTTTTCCTTAAAGCGTTTGTCACCCACGGCTGTCAGCTCATCGATCAGGTAATAGTCAAAGTCAAAGGCCATGCTGACGGCAAAGGAAAACTTTGATTTCATCCCGGAAGAATAACTTTTCAGCGGCATTTCAAAAAAGTCGCCGATCTCGGAAAACGCCTTGATATAGTCCAGCCGCTCTTTAAACTCACTTTTGCCCTTACCGTAGATCCGGCAGATAAACTCAGCATTCTCACGCCCCGTCATGCTGCCCTGATAACCGGACAAACCCAGTGGCCAGGAGACATTCCCCTTGATGCTGATCTTGCCACGGTTGGGAAAATCCACCCCCGCCAGCAGGTTCATCAGGGTGGATTTACCGCTGCCATTGGCACCAAACACGCCAATATTTTTATCCCCCGGCAACGTCAACGTTACATCCTTCAGGATGTAATGACGGCCTTTCGGGGTTGGAAAATATTTGGTGACATTATGAAACTCAATCATCGGGTCAGCATTCTCCGCCAGTTGGCTCGCACCATCAATAGTCCCAGCGTCATAGCCACCAGAGTGCAAAATGCCAGGTACTCCATGCTCACCAGTGAAATATTGTAATGGGGTGAAAAACAGGAACGGAACAGCTCAAAGGCGTGCAATAACGGGTTCCACAACAGCATCGGATGCAGTGATGGCGGCATATCATTAATACTGAAAAAAGCCCCGGAGATAAAAAACAATGGCCGTAAAATAACCGGAATAAACTTACCCGGTTCTGGATATAGCGTGTTGAACACGCCAAACACCATACTCACGCCAAACGAAAACAGGCTGAGCAGTGCGAACACCAGCAGAAACTTCAGGGAGTTAACGACGACGACCGGATAGCCCAGCCACCAGGCACCCAACAACAGACTAACCAAAACAAGAAACGCGATAACCGCTTCCAATAGAAAGCGGGACAGAAAGGCGTCAAACAGCCTGACCTGCCGATAGATCAGCAAATTGCGGTTAGCCCCAACCGCCGCCATTGACTGGCTAATCACCTTTTTAAAATAAAAGAAGGGAGCCAGCCCGGTGGCCAGAAACACCGGCAACACCAGCCCGCCCATGGTACTGATACCACGGAAATAGTAGAGCCCCATAAACACCAGCATCTGCATCAGTGGCTCCAGCAGTGCCCAGACAATCCCCAGACGATACTGACCAAACCGGGTTTTCAACTCCCGGATCAGCAAAGCGTGGAGAACGGCTTTCTGGATCTGCCAGGCGGTTCGTTGTTGCATGGTCATTGCGGAATTATTAAGCCCCCTGATGGTAAAAATGAACTCGCCGATGCTTGCGGCGGATTGCAATATTTGTAAATGAGGGCACTTTATATCAGGAAAGGTTCAAAAAAAATCCGTAGATAGAAGGAAATATGGTGTTTTATGCTTAAAACTGTTCAACCATCTCAGCTCCGACCGGTGGTTCTACCACATATGATGCTATCAGCGATCAATAAGGCATCTGCCAAAGCGGCACAATATGTTCCAGCGGTGAAATACAGTGCTCTGCTTTACCCTCTTTATTGGTCAACAGGTTTTATACCGGCTTATCCACTGAAATTGTGGATAAGATAGTTATATTCAAGAGGGAGTATTCAGATAGGGTGGGGATTTTGGGCTACCTTGGGGTGTATGCGGAGTATCAGGGCGGAATCTGAAAGCAGAGTTATTTATGAGTAATTATATGTGGATGCCTACCACCAAAAAGGCATCAAGACCCAAAGTCTCGGCAGAGACCAAGGCACTCCTCAAGAGAGAAGCCAACAAGTGGATTGAGGAATGTTTGAAACCAAAGCGCATCCAGCCCCCTCCTGAGGACCACGATTTCAATTATCTGGTGGATATTTTTACCAAGTGGCATGGCAGCTTTTTTTATTTCTGTGGCACGTATCATTGCCCAAGCCCGAGGGCCATCAGTCCATCCTTTGAGCAGAAGTTTGCCAGGATGAACTACACCGGCAATTACATGTACACTCTCGCCTATATGCGCCATACCGGCCAGTGGATCGAGATATTCCATGACCTGGATGCGCCGGCGTGTTTTGAGATGATTGCCAACGAGCCTTATTTTCTTCCATAACGGTTATCTTCAAGGCAAAGACAAAGAAGAAGTCAAAGAAAAAGCAACTCAAGCTTAAAAAGCCGTTAACCCCGGAACAAAAGCGCATAAAAAAGAAGCCAAGGCCGAACGGCAGAAGAAGTATCAGTGGATATTTATCAATGGCAAGCAGCATATTAAGCTGGGAGACAATTATATTGTTTGTGCATGCTCAATCGCCGGAGCAATCGCCACAGGAATCATATAAAGCACAGCATTCCAGTTGAATTCCGGAGTGGTGAAATTCGGAATCGCAAACCAGGGGCGGTCAATCAGTGGCTGAAAATCCACAACGCCCATCATCAGGGCTGCGACATAACCCGTACCAACACCACAGATAATGGGTATCAACCGGAGGATACCACCCGCCATGGTAGCAACCACCAATGTGACCAGTAATGAAAGGGCGGCCAGAAACAGCGCCTGGTCTGCTGAGATCAACCCTTCAACGGCCGATGTCGCCATCCCCACCGCAGTGGATGCCAAACTAAGGCCGATAACCATAATCACCGGGCCAACCACCACCGGGGGGAATAACCGGTACAGAATACCCGAACCCCGTAATCGCACCAGAATACTCAGCCCCGCATAAAGCAGGCCAGCCGCCATAATTCCGCCCATAGTGGCAGCGATACCCCAAGACTGAATACTAAAAGTAATCGGTGCGATAAACGCAAACGAAGACGCCAGAAAAACAGGTACCTGCCGGCGGGTAACCAACTGGAAGATCAGAGTACCAATACCGGCGGTGAAAAACGCCACATTGGCGTCCAGTCCGGTCAACAAAGGAACCAGAACAAGAGCACCAAAGGCAACAAACAGCATCTGCCCCCCCATCAGCGCCTGTCGCCAGAGCGACATCTTTTCATGGAGAGATGAATGTAGGGTTTCCCCCGGGTCAGCTGCATGCTTCATTTTTGGATATCCTTAACCGTTATTTATTGTGTACCAAAAATCTTGTCACCGGCGTCACCCAGGCCCGGAATGATATAGCCATGTTCATTCAGCCCCTGGTCAACAGACGCCGTGAAAATCTTAACATCCGGATGAGCAGTGCGAATCTTCTCAATACCTTCAGGCGCTGCCACCAGAACCAGACAGCGAATCTCCTTACAACCCGCATTCTTGAGCATATCAATGGCTGCCAGCATGGAGCCACCGGTGGCCAGCATCGGATCCAGAATCAGGGCGATACGCTCATCAATGTTACTGACCAGCTTTTCAAAGTAAGGCACTGGCTCCAGGGTTTCTTCATCACGATAGAGACCAACTACACTGACCTTGGCATTAGGGATCATATCCAGAACGCCATTCATCATACCAATACCCGCACGCAGAATAGGTACAATGGTAATTTTTTTACCCTTGATCTGCTGAACCGTCACCTGGCCATTCCAGCCTTCAATCACCGTATCTTCAAGTTCAAGGTCTTTGGTCGCTTCATAGGTCAGCAAGCTGCCTACCTCACTGGCCAGCGTTCTGAATCCCTTGGTGCTGATATCGTGGGAACGCATCAGTCCCAGTTTGTGTTGTACCAGCGGATGCTTGATTTCCTGTACGCTCATGCATGACCTCAACAATCTGATTAGAGAAAAATGGAGAATTAAACAAAGAAAGTGAATGACTGAGATAAAAACACTTTTTATGGGCTATGGCATTGAGGCAGAACTCATTAAGAAAACCATCATTCAAAAGCTTTCAATTATCGCTTTTACTGAAAATGGTATAGTACGTCCAAGGTGGGATTCATCGCTATACCGCTCGGGCTCACATCCCTTCATCAAAGATGCGAACCTCATCAATCAGTAACCACAGCTAAACTTTTTTATTGTCCCACAGGATACCTGACCCGCCCATAGGTTTTTACACCCATAAAGACCGTGTAGTTTTCACTTGCCCATTGGGGATAACAACGGTATTTTTTCCTGCTTAATTAAACGATCAGGGTTTGCATAACATGTCTGTTGATCTCGACCATATCCGGCAAGTGATGGAAGAAGCCGACTGCCTCTATAACGAGCAGCAGATTGAAAACGCCATCGCCACCATGGGGCACAACATTACCGGGAAGCTGGCTGACAGCAACCCCCTGGTGTTCTGCGTAATGAATGGCGGCCTGGTGATTACCGGCAAACTGCTGACTCGCATGCAGTTCCCACTGGAAGCCTCCTATGTGCATGCAACCCGTTACCGGGATCAGCTGACCGGTGGCCGCCTGGAGTGGAAGGTTCGCCCAAGCCAAGACATCAAAGGCCGCACCGTTCTGATTATCGACGACATTCTGGATGAAGGTCACACCCTGGAGGCCATTGTTGACTTCTGCAAAGAAGAAGGAGCAGCCAGCGTTCTGACCGCTGTTCTGGTGGATAAAAAACATGACCGTAAAGCCCGTCCGGACCTGAAGGCGGACTTTACCGGCCTGGAAATCGAAGACCGCTATATCTTTGGTTATGGTCTGGATTATCAGGGCTACTGGCGTAATGCCAATGGTATTTATGCTCTGAAAGGCCACTGAAAACCTACCGTTTTTTCCAGGCATAAAAAAAAGCCTCCGTTGCGGAGGCTTTTATGCTGGTCGGGTTAGCAACCAGGTTTCCAAGACAGTCAATTGCTCAGTCTTTTTTCAGCTTCTTCCTAAATGCATTAGCCCTCCGCCTAATAATATTTTTGACCGGTTTCTGTTCAGCTGGAATAGTCAGATCTTCTCCATTTGAGCCAAGTAACTCTTCATCCTCATCCCTCGCTTCATTCTTACGCTGGATGTCCTGCTTAGTTTTGTCTACCAAGTCTTCGAAGAGATTATCATTAAGTCCAGCTTTTTCTGAAGTATCTTTTGGCTCAGCACTCTTCACGGGGTTCAGCCTGTTCAATGCCGCCCCTACCCGCTTCTTTTTGGACTTTTTAGTTTGATCAACCCTAACATCCGCGTCACTGCTTAAATCAATCAGCGGTTGTTCTTGCTTTAGCTTCTCAAACTCAGACATCTGCTGAGGAGATAGTTCAATCTTAGAATCATCTACCTTTTTCCTGGCTTTTGGCCTGGAACGAGCTTTTGGCATTTCAATAGCTTTAATTTTATCTGTGATTCGTTGAAGTTGAGTCCTCGACTTTTTAGTTTGACCAACCTTACCCAACTTATTCAAAGAAAGATCCCACTCTGTCATCGCTTCATCTACCTCCTCCTTTGATGCCTCCGGAATCGCTTCCACAGCCATTTCAACCTTATCAAGAGCCTCATCAAACGGAGCTTTTTCTGATGCGGTTTTTTGTGTATTCTTCTCATGATTCAGCTTCTTAAATGCACTGACTGCTTCCATTACAGCACGTCTAAGCTTTACTTTTACTCCGTTTTTCGACGTTCCAGAAACAAGCACATGACCCTCATGCTTATCCAGAGCATCCTGCTCTGATTCTACGGTAATAGGCAACTCATCACTTTCAAGTAATGGCGATAACTCTTCCTCTGTGGTCGATACTATAACCTTACTGCCGCTTTCCTCACTTGATGACTCATAAGTCTTGCGCTGATCAGCCTCACCACTAACAAAAGCACTGAATTCTTTATACCGAGTCTCTCCATCTTCATGAGCAACTTTGGTCTCTTTCTTAATTTGACCATCAATCTCCTTCTCAAGGGCTTTTTTCTCATTAGCATGCTGCGTTACAAACCTCTGTTTCTCACCATCAAGCTTTTGAAGCTCTTTCGTCTTTCTTGCTATTATGCTCTGAGCCACTTTAAGACTGCCCTTGAGCGCTACCAGATCTTTTTTCTTTACGGCTATACCCACTCTGATATCTTCAGCTTCCACTTTCTTGGCAGCAAGTTGCGTCTCATTGAAAACTGGCTTAACTTCATCGACCACCAATTCCCTATCAACCTCAACTTTGGATAGACTTTTATCAAGACGTTGCAAACGAGTTGTGGCTATCTGAACTTGTTCCTTCAGCTCTACAATTCCCTTAGCCATGGAAGAAGATCTTTCCCTGAGGCCATCAAGCTCACTGGTACTTTCTACAACTCTAGACTCGATAACCGCAACGTTCTCCTCTTGATCTTTTGAAAGCTGAGTACCCCTCTCCATCAGGTCAGACGCAGCCTTGGATTTAACTGTTTCTTTATCTTCCTTAACCCAATCGTTTTTATAACCTTTGTAAAGAGCCTTCATATCCTTTTCAAGAGCCTTTATCTCTTTTTTAAGACCTTCTCTCTCGCTCTTGTATTGCGTAAGGGTTTGCCTGTCTCTCAATAACCCTTTAAAGCCATTACTCTCTCTGAATATTGTACCCAACTCCTGAACAGCTTCCCTTCTTGAAGCATTGTCTTTAGCTGTTACCTGTACATATTGTAGCTCTTTTCCCCCTTCAGCTGGCGGCATTACAACAACCAGACCTTTTGGCAGAGACTTACCTTTCAGACTCTTCTCAGCTGCATTCATTGTTGATTCATAAATAGTTTCAAACTCAAAACTATTACTCTTAAGCGTTTTCATATTGACTTTGAGCTGCTGAAGCAGATTAATCTTCTGATTAAAACTATCAATCCTGTCAGCCAATTTCTCTCTGGCTCCTTCATGTTTAACCTTGGAGAGTAATTCTTTTTCCCGCTCGGGTGAAATCTGAGACCAGTTCTGCTGCTTTATTGCTCGCTTTGCCTGACCAGCAATTTTATGCTCCACTGACTTTTTAACTCTAGAGTTCTTCAGGCTCTTGATCTTTTTTACTGCCGTCTTAGCGAGTTTAACAATCCTGGTTTTTATAGGAATATCTTTAGTGATGTGATCAACTGTAATACCATTGATCTCACCTTCTTTAATAAGTTTCACCTCAACAGTAATACCGTTAAGAACACCTTTATGCTCAGCAGCGATATCCGTCTGCACTTCATGACTGGCTTGTTGAGGCTGAACACCCCCTGTACGATTCATTGAGTCCATTTATATTACTCCTTCCACTCCATGGTTAAGATTACTTTTAATTCTAGCCACCAAATCTTCCAAAAAACCAAAAACTTTAAAGCACATGAAAAAAAAACAAAAGCTCATGCAACTGATTGATACATATAAAAAAACAGACTCGTCAAAATTCAGTCAAATCATTTAAAAACCAAAAAAACAAAATAAGTGAAATAAAAAAGCCCCTTAAAAGGAGCCTTTTTATAGGAAAATTAATTAGTTAGAACCAAACCTCTAAATTTACTTTTTATCACTTTTTGTTTTCTTACCTTTAAGCGCTTTAGCAACATCTTTATTATCATCTTTAGCCATATCATAACGACCCTCTTCTTCAAGCTTATTCCATTCATGATCAACTCTGGCTGAATCTTTCAGAAGTTGCTTCTCTTCTTTCCCCTCCTTAAACGCATCATCTCGACCTTTACGAAAATCATTCATGGCATTATCCAGCGCATCTTTCGTCTTTTTCTTTATTTTTATTTTTTCACCAAGATTACTTACGCTATTACGATTGTTTTGTAAATCATCATCAATAGAGGCTCGTTCAGTCTCAATAGAACTACTATCAACTGTTACCCCCTTTGGAGTAAGGCGCGATGCAAGAGCCCCTATATTTTTCTTATTCCAATTTCCCAATTTGGCAGCCAATCCTCCCCTGACCTTACTGCGAGCTTTACTTCTATCACTTCGCAGTTCTTGAAGTGCTTTCTCAACCTCATGCTTCTGTTTCTTAATACCATATTTCAAATCTCCGTAGCCACTTTTAATCTTTTCAGATTCACTTCCGGCATCCTTCAACTCTGAATTCTTTACAGCCTTCAAACCATCTCTAATGTCTTTATGCTGTTGCCTGGCATCAGTTTTCAGATCAGCAGCTGTTTGTTTTCCACTATCCCTTAAACTCTCTTTAATCTCAGCTCGTTCTTGAGTAATATCCTTAATTCGAGTCAAATTCTCAGTATATTCAGAAAACTGCGGACTACTTTTGAAGCTATCAACTGCGACTTTCATACTTCCAAGATTGACTGTTTTATTATTATGTTTAAATTCCATTGCCTTTAGCTGACCATCATTTCCTTGCATTAAAACCGATTTACCTTTCTTAACATCTTTTTCAGAACACTTTCCATTTGTAACAATCTCAACCATTTTCATAAAGTTTTTATCTTTTTCCAGTTCTTTCACTTTACTCTCTAAACCTTGCTTTTCTCCCTTCAGATTTGTAAGTTTTTTTACTCCATTATCATGAGCATCAATAGCCTTGGACACCTTAGCTTTCGTATCTGCATTCGAAATATTATTAAGAACTCCTGCTTTGGCGCCATCGCCAATGGGTGCCCAGTTATTATTCAAGGCATTAGCAATCCGTGTTTTAAGTGAAATATGTTTCACCGTGCCCGGCTCTGTGAGTCCGGGGGTTGACTGAACTTCTGCTTTACGTACAGATTCGTGTGTATGGGATTTACCCACTTCAGAAGCACTATCAGTCTGAGTTTGTACAGATTGAAATTGTTGAGCATTCCCGCCCTGGACGCCATCCATAGCAACTTCTCCAAAAAAGTCCTTTAATCTTGTTTAAATTAAGTCTAGACGTCCCTTCAATATCAAGTCAGGTAATAAACCAGCCATTTTTCTTATGCAGAAACAGACATAACCTTCTGTTTATTATATATATAGTTAATGTCAAAAAAATATCAGACTATTTACCAGCCAGAAAAATAAAGAGTTGTGAACCACCTGTCAGCCACTGTAAATTCACTCAAAACAACTTCTTATATGCTTTTTTTGCTTAATATAAGTCCAAAATGTCCTATTAAGGTTATATACCTTTATTTCCGACCCTGTAAAATAAACCCACCTATTATCAATTTCGCCAATTGGTCACAAAACGTCCAATGTCGACGCATTAATAAAAACCATGACGCCTGGGTGAGTAATGAAAAAAGACAAGCAGAAAGTCATTGGAGAGGAACTGAGTGATGAACGCCTGAAAGCCCTGTTGACACTGCAACCAGCAGCTGGAGGCAGCCGGGATCACCATAGCCTGCTTAGAGCTTATCGCTACTTACGGGCTGATGATTTTTCCCGCTTCATTCCTTTTTTTCTGGAAGCAGGCTTTAACCTGAATGCAAGAGATGGTGACGGCAAAACCCTGGCTGAAACGGTGACCCACCACCAGCATGGAGCGCCCTATCTTAAAACCCTGATAGAAGCCGGGGCTCATTAACAACCAACCGTCATCCCGCGAAGGCGGGAAAGACGGCAGTGGTATAAATCAGCATTTAAGAGCTTATGCGACAACCTCTGAAGACAGCCTTCAAATTACCAGGTGCTTTTAATCAGCTCTGGACAGGGTCAGCAACGCCTTGAGAGCGAGCTGAAGTCAATATACCAAGAACACCACCCAGCACACCCGGCAATAACCAGACCAACCCTTCCTGCTGTAATGGTAGATAAGCCAGTAACTCATAAGCCGGGCTGACAAACGAAAGACCTGCCGCATGCAAACCTTCCACAATACTGATCAGGCCAACAGGGATCAGCACAAAGGTCATTACACGGCCGGGGTTAGCCAGCCATGATTTCAAAAGCGTCACAGCTATTAACGCAATAGCTACCGGGTAGATAATCAGCAATGCCGGGATCGTGACCTTTAACAGCGTGTTCAAACCAACATTAGCAATCAGGGCACTGGTCAGTGCGCAGAGAGTAACCCAGCTACGATAATTCAACGCAGGGAAAACTTTTGAGAAATATTCACCACAGGCGCTGAGCAGACCAATAGAGGTGGTCAGACAAGCCAGAATAACGGTGATAGCAAGCACCACTTTTCCCCAGGAGCCAAATGCCGCATTAACAAACAGACTGATAATCTCGGCACCATTTTGAGGGGCTGCCACCAGCTGGTGACTGGTAGAACCGATATAACCCAGCACCAGGTAAACCAGAGACAAACCCACCGCGGCAATAAGCCCCGCAATAAATGTATAACGGGCAACCTGCCGGGTATCGGTAACACCCTTACTCTGAATCGCATTGATAATAACTACACCAAACACCAGGGCACCCAGTGTATCCATGGTCTGGTAACCTTCACGAAAACCATTAAAAAAGCCTTGAGTGATCATCGACTCAGTAGCAGCACCCGCTTCACCCTGAGGGAAAAGAAAAGCACCTGCAGCGATGACGACAAGGACAACCACCAGCATGGGTGTTATAAACTTACCGACCGTTTCCAGTAATTTACCAGGGAACAGGGCCAGGTAGAGTGCAATGGCAAAGAAACCAATAGAGAACAAAGCCAGGGAGAAAGTACCGGACTCCCCGGTAAATGGCAGCAGGCCCAATTCATAAGAAACAACGGCCGTTCTTGGTGCAGCAAACAGTGGGCCAATCGCCAGGAAAAGAATAACAGCAAAAGTCATAGCCATTTTCGGAGGCAAAATTTCCGTCAGCTTTTCCAGACCACCACCGGCCCGGGCACAGGCAATGACACCCAATAGCGGTAAACCGACACCGGTCAATAGGAATCCCAGCATGGCGGTCATTAGCTCAGTACCCGCCATATGCCCCAGAAAAGGAGGAAAGATAATATTTCCCGCTCCCAGAAAGAGAGCAAAAGTCATCAGGCCTGTAGCCAGAATATCTGTGGCTTTTAACGTCTGCGGCAAAATCAGTCCCCTGTATCCATTCTTCCCGCTCTTTTCAACGCTCTCTTTTCAATAAGAGTGCTGGCATTCACCATACGACGATGGCCAAACAAACCTGCAGGCAGGAAAAACGCTTTGTTAGAAGTAAGCATTGAGGCTGAAATACAGCCCCCTTGAGGGTAACCTTTATTTCATAGATGGACCTTGAACCGCATCAGTGTTTTCACCTAAAAATCAAATAAAGACAGGATTTATGATACGAATTCAGGTATGGATAAATAAACATTTACTGCAGAAATAACACAACATCAATAGCAATCACTACGAGATATTATCTCAGCACCGAATGACAGTTATGGGCTTGGAATTACAGTAATGGGCTTAACAGCTGCAGAGTATTTTCCAGTAACTTCCGCTGGAATGGCCGCTGATTCCAAAGATTAATGTCCACCTCGCCAGCCTGATTCATGTACGACTGCAGCATCTGAAAAATCTGCTGACCAAAGCCCTCATCATAAACAATCAGTGTTACTTCATAATTCAGCCAGACACTCCGCATATCAAGATTCACAGTACCAAACAGTGCCGTCTTTCGGTCCACCAATACACATTTGGTGTGCAGCAGCCCACCAGTGAACTGCTGGATTCTGACACCGGCCTGCAACAGTTCCTGATAGTAGGAACGGCTGGCATGCTGAACCATTTTCGAGTCATTTTTGGCAGGCACCAGCAGCTGAACATTAACCCCTCGCATAGCGGCTGATTTCAAAGCCGTTAACAACGACTCATCCGGTACAAAATAAGGGGTACTGATCAGTAGCTCTTCACGGCTTTCATAAATGGCCACCAGCAGAACCTGTTGCAGCCTTTCCCGGTCCGCATCAGGGCCGGATGGCAGAACGTGTACACAGGCTCCTTCCCTATTACGATGCTCATCTGAAGGGTACTCATACTGTCGGTTAAATGATGGATGCCCCTGCCCGGTTTCCAGGGCTTTATCCCACTGAACGATCGCACCGAGCACATGGGCTACAACACCATCAATTCTAACCATGGCATCCACCCACTGCCCCACTTGAGCATCCTGTTTGAACAGCGATGGATCAACCAGGTTAAAACTGCCAGTCCAGGCCACCTGATCGTCAACCACCAGAATTTTCCGGTGGTTACGAATATCAATCCGCTCAACCAGCATGCCGAAGGGCCCAACGGACATAGAGGCAGTAACACTAACTCCCTCCAACCGAAAACGACGGGCCCAGGCACCATTTAAAAAGCCCCGACTCCCAACATTATCAAGCACTACCAGACAATCTACCCCTCTTCTGGAAGCACGGATAACCGCTTCAGCCACCTCCTCTGCACGCCCCACCGGTTCCCATATATAGAATTCAATAATCAGACTGTGTCTGGCTCTTTCTATATCATTCAGCAGGTGGCCAATAATGTTTTCAAAACCAGAGAACAGCTGCAGCTGGTTTCCCGGCAAAAGAGGGACACTCATGCTCTTTTCTGCCAGCGAGAAAATGCCATTATGAGAAGTGACCGGGCAGCGGGAAGGTTCGTTACCAGAAATGATACGAGAGAGATGCTGATACCATTGGGCATAGTCTGGGTAAAGCGCACGCATTCGCTTCAAACGCCGGGTACCCAGGCGAGGGGAGCCAAACAACAGATAAAGGAAGAAACCCGCCACCGGCAGTGCAAACAGCAAGACCAGCCAGGCCAGGGAAACACCCACTGGCCTCCGGGTCATGATAACCACAACAGCAAAAGCTACAATGGCCCCCAGATAGGCGGTACCAATAAGCCAGCTATACCAGGTTGTTTCCATTGAGCAAATTCCCAACAGGAGATACAAGACAAGTGTCTTACCTGTTCAGAACGATGCCTATTATTGGAGCAAATGTCCATAATTACCCCACAGCAACTTCACCGTCATCGCCAGAGAAACGCAGACAATCATGGGGCGAATTACTGTCTGACCACGGCTTAATACCATCCCTGAACCAAGGCGGGCACCCAGCACCTGTCCGACCATCATCACCAGTCCGATCGTCCAGACCACATGACCACCAATAATAAAAAATAACAGGGAAGCTATATTACTGGTGCAGTTCAGTACTTTGGTATGCGCTGTAGCGCTGGTAATGGAATAGCCAAGCAAGCTGACAAAAGCGATAGTAAAAAATGAACCGGTACCCGGGCCGAAAAAGCCATCATAAAAACCAATAACCACAGCAACGGTAAACGAAAACACCGACAGCGATATCACTTGCCGTGATTGATCACTGCTGAGTCGTGGAGAAAAAATAAAGTAGAGCACAATACCAATCATCAGGAATGGTATTGCCTGCTCAAGAACGCCGGCATCAATCCTTTGTACCAGCAACGTACCCAGCATACTGCCGATAAAAGTCATCACTATTGCCAGACGTATCTCTCTAAGGTGTACAGCACCCCTGGAAATGAAATAAAAACTGGCCGATAGCGTCCCGCCTGTTCCCTGCAGCTTATTGGTTGCCAGTGCCTGAACCGGGGACAGTCCAGCGGCCAGCAGAGCAGGCATTGCGATCAGCCCTCCTCCACCCGCAATCGAATCAACAAAACCGGCCGCGGTGGCCACCGCAAAAAGAATGACAACAAGATCCAGAGTAATGGTTACGTCCAAGGTTAATCCTTGTAAAAAAGAGTGATGAATCGTGGAGGCGTAATAATAGAACGTCCAGAAAAAAATATTCAGCGAAATCGACTCAGCAGCCAGCTAAACTCATCTGCCATAAGCCAAATGTAATCCTATATTTTGAGTCAAGAGGTCAAAAGCAAGCTCCAATCCCTTGCACTGAGGACAGCCGACCTGAAGACCGACAGAGTGAATTTGTGGAAATACCCGGGCTCCCCCCCTCGAAGCCCGGAAACCGGAACTTTTTGACTGGCCACTGGTCGGAAAGATCAACATAAATAGCAAATGATTAACGACTTATATGGCCCTCACCCGCAGACGCTGCATACAATCCTTAGGTCTGATGGCACTTGCCTCAGTTACCAGGCCCTCTCTGGCTAAACAGCTGCCCGGTGAGTATCCCTGGCAAGCCCTGCTGGGAGTCAGCCTTCACGGTGAGTACGATTACCAGGCAGAAGTTGAAGGAAAAATCCCTGCAACCCTGGAGGGTACTCTTTATCGAAATGGACCGGGATTATTTGAGCGTAACGGCTACAGAAAGCAGCACATTCTGGATGGCGACGGTATGATTCAGGCAATAGACCTGATGGATGGCAAGGCCCGCTACCGCAACCACTTTGTAAAAACACCGAAATATCTCAGGGAACAGGCCGCCGGACGTTTTCTCTATCCAACCTGGACCACGCTCGCCCCAAAATTCTGGGAAAACCTTCCCGGTATCCCGCCGTACTCGCAGGCCGGTGTAACCACCTACCTGATGGATGGCGTTCTGACGGCCCATGACGAGGCGGGCCAGCCTTTCGCCCTTGACCCTTTTTCTCTTGAAGACCTGGGAGAACACACCATTTCACCCAAAGGAGGAGCAGCAAACCTGAAGGCCCATGCCAAGCGATGCGGTATTAACGGAAACTGGACGTTTCTTGGCTGGAACCACGGACCACGGCCCTCTGCTGAAGTCATTGTCAGATCTGCCAATCGACAGCTGATAAATCATCGAAGGGTATCAATGCCACGGGATTGCTATATCCATGATTTTTTTGCCACAGAACACTACACCCTGATTAACCTCCATGCCATCGAGTTCAACCCAATACCCATGCTGGCTGGACTGCATAGTTTTACCGATTGCCTTAGCTGGAATCCCACCCTGGGCAATCAGATAGTGGTTATCCCCCGGGACTCCGGACAGCCTGTAAGGTTCTTCAGTGCACCTGCAAAATTTATGTGGCACAGCTTTAATGCCTGGGAGAAAGGCAATGAAATCATTGCCGATTTTATTGCCTATAACACACCTGACCATTTTATCGGTAAAGACCCACAGATGAAGGCCATTATGCAGGGGAGATGTACCCTGACCTACAACTCAGGCATGGCCTATCGGTACATCATTAACCCCGGACAGGGAACGCTCAGGGAGGAACTGATCACCGATGGAAATCTTGAATTTCCAATGATCCATCCGGGGTTGGGAGGCCTGAAAAACCAGTTTGGCTATGCCACATTGGGTGCCCCGGGTCAGTTTTTCCACAGCGGAATCACCCGGATTGATTTAAACAGCGGTATTCAGGACTACTATGATTTTGGCGAGAAAATATATGTCGGCGAGGCCATCTTTGTTCCTGAGGGTATGGCAGAAGATAAGGGTTTCCTGCTTTCCATGGCTCTGAATGGCGACACCGGCAAGAGTTTCCTGGCCATACTGGATGCGGCAAATATCAGTGCAGGACCACTGGCCCTTGTCCATCTGCGCCACCACACACCATTCTCTTTTCATGGAACCTGGTTAAACAAAAACCGCTGACCATCTCCCGGATAATCAGCGGTTTGTAATCTCTTTGAGCTCATAACACCTAACCTGTTAATACGCTCTTTGCTATAACATCATCAAACCTTGTAGGTTTTCCTGATTAGCACTCCTGATTGGAAATACTATTTCATCGCAGGCTTGTGGCCGGGATGACTGGGCATCACTTTTGGCGATGCTTTTGACTACGGGATAAGTATAGAAAAACCGGTGGAGCAAAAGATTGCGAATTAATGGATATAAAGCAGAAATAGCGCAATAATCTGCCAACAATAGAAACTTTAGTAAAAGAAAATATCATGAAACTTGATCGCTACGATATCCGAATACTTCAAGAGCTACAAAAGAATGCCAATATCAGCAATCAGGACCTGGCAGACCTGATCGGGCTGACACCATCCCCATGCCTGCGAAGGGTCCGGCAACTGGAGGATTCAGGACTTATAAAAGCCAGAGTAACACTATTAAATCCGGATAAGCTGGGACTGAGCCTGACAGTGCTGATCCATATCAGCATGGACCAACATACACCGGAACGATTTGAGCACTTTGAAGAGACCATCAACCGTTATGATGAGGTGGTAGAGTGTATGCTGATTACCGGACAATCCGCAGACTACATGTTGAAAGTGATGGTGCCTGATATGAATGACTATCAGGACTTTCTGCTGAACAAGATCACAAGAATTCAGGGGGTCACCGGCGTACATTCCAGTTTTGTTCTCCGGCAACCCATTCGGAAAACGGCTTTACCCCTGAATCATCTCAAGCCATAGAAACTTAACGTAAAGCCAGCCAGAAACACCCTGCTTCCTGACTGGCAGAATACTTATATATCAATACCCGCCACTTGAGACCGGGCATTTTCACCCAGTTTTTTAATCACCTGATCACGCACCTGGTTAAAGACGTCATAGTCAAGCTTTATGGTTTCATCATGACTTTTTATCCAGGTCTCACCGGCCTTAACACGAAGAAACAGAATTGTAGAACTAATATCTTTAAAACCAACCACCAGATAGCCCAGGTTCATACTCACCAGTCCATGCTCGTCACGGGTCACAAAAGAGGATTGAAAGTTTGCCTGGTTAGAACGAATTGCAGCGTGGTTAAACAGAGAGATAAAAGGGCCTTCTTTTTCCAGTTTTTTCAACGCAGAGACCGCCGCATCTACCACAGCCTGATCGGAAGGGTCAGTCAGTGCCGTTTTTAAAATTTCAAAGATGACTTCACTGACACTGAGATCAGTGGAGACGGAGGTAAGAGAAACATCATCAAATTCACTGATATCCCACCCCTGAATGCTCATCACGTCAGTGTATCTTTTATACCATTGGGCGATCTGGGTATTTTTATTGTAATCATGGCTGGCAGCTAACTGGGCAAACAGCGTTGAGTTAATAACATCTTCTGTCGTCTGCTGATCAATCTGCTGTGACAGCACAACAAAACTGCCACTGTCAACAAACAGCCTTTTGCTATAGTCGGGACCCTGCGCAGCCAGACAGAGCAGTTCCGTTTCTATCGCTGGACTCTCACTGAGCTTAATCTGTTTAAGAGCATCAACCCTTGCCTCCAGCGTCAGCTCCCTCCCTTTTGATGAGTCATCATCATGACAACCGGCAAAAGCACTGGATATCATTGATGAAAAGATAAATACAATAGAAAGGGCCGTTTTATTTTTCAATATAACTGACAGCATACGCTCCTCCAACGGGATGGACTGGAAAAATAACCTACAGTCATCAGTTTATTTTTATATTGAAAACCTGCGCCTGAATATCTCGAACAAATTGAAATAACCACTTCACACAGGGAGATCTTAACCATATATACAATGAACTGTTTTTCCATTGATTCTTTACTGTCTTCCGCTGATAGCCTGGCACTGCGCCTTGACACCCTTCATAAAAATAACAATTTGTCGTATATAGGCTTCAGGCTATGAAGCAAGAAATAAAAGGACATCGAGAAATAAAAGGACATCCATTAACTGCAGACTACAGGGTGAAAGTGATGGTGCCTGATATGAATGACTACCAGAACTTTCTGCTTAACAAGATCACAAGAATTCAGGGGGGGGGCACCGGCGTACATTCCAGTTTTGTTCTTCGGCAACCCATTCGGAAAAGACTTTAACAGTGACACTCCCCGCCTTATCAGGCGAGGCTTCTAACTTCACAGGCTACTGCCAGTCTATAACAACTGGACTTACACAGAAGCCTCCATTAGCAGTAGTGGGGTGCCCCTCCACTATTTTGTAGGTTGTAGCACGGTAAAACAGTCATCGCCTGATTATCGTCAACGGCTGTTTTACTGATAAATCCATGGGGGTGTAGACCATGACAAAAAACACACAAGCGGAACGCTCGCCGCGTTCCCGTCTTATATCCCCGCCCGTTTGGGCGAGGGTTTACGACTGTTGTGCTAAGTCACCTCAACTCATAATCCTGACTGCATACTGCATGTTTCTTCTTTATCCGTGGAAACATTGATGGGTATTTTTCCGGCTCCGGAAAGCATGAGATCACGAAAAACAAACGCAGCTACTTCATTGAAGTTGCTGTAAAAATCACTGAGATCATCATTCCAGAACTGAACAACAACCTTACTGAAAATCACATAGATTACCGGCTTACCAAAAGTCGCCTTATCCTCTACCCTTTCGAACAGCGAATTTCCCTCAAGGGCATTACTTATGCCGGTCTTTATTTCCAATAATGTCTTCAACTCCACAGGCTCTTCTATATTTCCATGGGAGTCATGAAAGCGAACATTCACCCTTTGATTTCCCAGCTTGTGCTCCGGAAGCATGATGGAGGCTAAGGCTTTTGACTTATTATCATTCGATACATAAACATCAATAAGGTATTTCCCCGGATCCGACTCCACAACGTCATGCACCACCACCTCAGGATCCAGGCTAAGGGTATACTTTACTTTATTCGAAAGAGTGACCGGTGGAGGTGATAGATTAACCCCTGCCTTAACACAATCGGCATGGGATACCGGAACGCTCAGGGCAGAGGCCAGAAAAATAAACGACAATAGACACAGTGCCCACTGCCTTGCCCGAAAAACCGGATAGAACGCCTGAACACACTCACTTGATTCGAATATATGCTTCATCATAAAAAACCCGAATGATCAGCAAAAAAATAAATGCACCAGCGCAATAAAGCCTGCTGCAATGGCAAAATAACCGGCCAGAACGAAATCCAAACCGACCTGACCAACCTTAGACCAGGAAACAGATGGCATGGATAAATCAATGATCCGGCCGGGAATACTTTTCCATTATTCTTTACGGTCATCCGCTGATAGACTGGCGCTGCGCCTTGACACTCCTTATAAAAACACTCCTTATAAAAACACTCCTTATAAAAACAACATAATAATAACAATTTGTCGTATATAGGCTTCAGGCTATGAAGAAAAAATATCACCATCGCCGAACCGGCAGGGGCTGGCAACTGGCTCTCTCCATCTCTTCTGTATTTTTCATGATTGCTATCGGACTCACCCTGATCTTTGCGCCAGAAACCATTGAGAAAGGAACCAACCAGGTTATTCCCCACTCTCCCTATCCAATCTCACCGGAAGCATCTGAGTTACACCAGAAGCTGATTGTCGCAGACCTTCATACTGACAGCCTGCTCTGGAACCGGGACATCACCAAAAGAGCCAACTATGGACATGTGGATCTGCCCAGATTACGCGAGGGCAATGTTGCTATTCAGACTTTTGCAGTGCCGACAAAATCGCCCAGAGGGCAAAACAACAGCCGTAATGACAGCGATGCGGCTGATGGAATTACCCTGCTGGCCATGATTCAGGTCTGGCCTCCCGCCACCTGGAACAGCCTCTATGAAAGAGCCCTTTACCAAGCCGAAAAGCTTCATGAAATTGAACAGGACAGCCCTGATGAACTGAAAATCATCCGCAGCCAGGCCGATCTGGAAGCAGTCCTGAAAGCACGTCAGCAGGGTAGTCAGCAAACCGCAGGACTGCTGGCGCTGGAAGGTGCACACGCCATTGAAGGCAGCCTTGATAATCTGGAAGGACTTCACCATGCCGGTTACCGCATGATCGGCCTGCACCATTTCTTCGATAACCGGTTGGGCGGTTCCCTTCACGGAGTCAGTGGTTCGCGCCTCAGCCTGTTTGGCCGCCAGGCACTGTCAAAAATGGAAGCGCTTAATATGATCGTCGATCTGGCCCACTCCTCAGAGTCGGTGGTTGATGAAGTATTGAAGCTGGCAAAGCGTCCGGTAGTCATTTCTCATACCGGAATACTGGGTACCTGCGATTCACCCCGTAATATTTCTGATGACCTGATCAGGCGGGTTGCCGAAAAAGGCGGATTGATTGGTGTTGGCTTCCGGGATGCCATTTGTGACACCTCTGTAGAGGGTATCGTGAATACCTTGCGTTATGCGATTGATTTGGCAGGAGAGGATCACATTGCCCTGGGATCGGACTTTGACGGAGGAACAAGGGTTAGTCTGGATACCTCTGAACTTGCGGTACTGACAGACCTGATGATCAGAAAGGGCTTTACTGAAACTGAAATACGAAAAGTCATGGGTGAGAACGTTCAGAAATTTCTGTTGAAACACCTTCCAAAAGCAACCACATAAAACCCGGATACAAAAAAACCTTCCTGATTGCTCAGGAAGGTTTTTGATATGGCTGGGGTGGAGGGATTCGAACCCCCGCATGTCAGGATCAAAACCTGATGCCTTACCGCTTGGCGACACCCCAATTTTTAACGTCACACCGAATAAATGGTAGCTAGAGGCAGATTCGAACTGCCGACCCCAGCATTATGAGTGCTGTGCTCTAACCAACTGAGCTACCTAGCCACTAACGATATTCTCTACAGATTTCAGTATGTTACCCGACTTGCTCTGAGTTATCAACCATTCCAGAAGAAAACCGAGTCCCGGGTGTGTCCCGGCAGAACAGAAAAGTCGCTCAAAACTGAACGCGGTGAATAATAATGTTTTCGTGTTGTTTTGCAATGATTATTATTATTTTATTTCAGTGCCTACAGTTAATTCCGATTTCATATCAATCAAGATGTTCATGCATTAACGGAAGATGATGAATGTGATTACCATGAGGCCTATCAGGGACTTTATGATCTGGTGCATAACCGGAACAAGGCGATGAGGGATATTTTCGATGGCCTGACCCGAAGCAAAGCCACCCTGATGGTACTGGCGTGGAAAAATTATGGTCTTATTGCTGACAATGAGTTTGAGCTGTTCAGTGAAGAGACTCAGGCCCTGGTGAGTCATATCCACCAGCTGTAAAAGGCCAGCGGTAAAAGAGCAGCCATCACTCCGGGGAGATAAAGATCAGCTCACTGTGCCGGGTGCCATCTACTACTTGAAATGTTCGATAAATGAATCCTGCAACGCATCACCCAAGAAAAACCGGTTATTCTCCGGACGAATAACAAGTATTAATACGTATCAATATTTTCAGATCAGATCTAGTGAAGGTTAAAAAACCGGGGCAAGTCTTTCATCTTGAAAGGTACAAATCTGTTATAACTTCCAGCTTAAAATCGGAATAACCAAGCCTTTCATATCGCAACATTAAGGACTTCAGAAAAAATACGGTCGTTTAGAAATATCTGGGCTAGCCCCCCCAAAGCAACTATCTGGCGGCCTTCCTCTTCATCACGTCCCGACCGGTCCGACAACGAGAACTCCCGGTCACAGAATTTCCTAATGAAAAATAACCAGTTACCCTCCCCATAAACCTCGAAACCTTGAGGCTAATCAATTGAACTCCCCCTCCAGTTAAGGACACAATACCCACTCAATTGACCGGGCCGGGGGATGGGAGCTTGGAAAAAAAGCTATCGGAAATACAACAACAACTACGGATCGTCAGCACTTCCAAAAAGGGCAAGCCGCAGTACGAGCAGCTTCCCAAATGGTTTAAAAAGCTGGTTCATTTTGGGAAAAACCTCGAAATACTGTCCAGAAATAGTTCAAACAAGCTGTTTGGATGCCTGATCCTTCCAGAAAGCATATATAGCCCCTTGGCCATAGCCATGGGAATCTGTATCTCTTTTCGCTTAAATCGGCTAAAACAACTGGACGACAAACCTGACACTAATGATTGCGTGATTGTAGATGGTAGAAATGCCATCTGTGTCGGGACGGATGTGATCGCTGATCAAACCTTCTATCGCTTCCAGTTCCGGAAAGAAAAAGCCAGTCGCAGACAGGGTGAACCATCAACACTTATCCCCGAAACAAGCCTTAAAAACCGAGTAATTCAAGTAGCTTCAAGTTCCCAAGAAGAGTGGGTAGGGTTTAGAAACAAAACAAGCAAATTAAATACTTCACCACTCGAAAAGGAACTGTTTGGCCATGACTGTCGATCGGGGGTTTACAACAGCTCACCGTCCCCTATCCTCGGGCTGTCAGGTATAGTCAGCCACTTTGATGATGCTGATACCGAAATGAGGTTCACAGTTCAAAATCATATTGCCACGGGTTCCCTTTATGACTTCATTCTCCCGAAGCACAAGGTTTCACCTGCGGTAACACCCGTATCTTTCATTACATCCAGAGATCATGAACGATCATCTGCTGAACGGATTCATATTGCCTGCAACCCACTTTCAATTGACTCAATAATGGCAAACAACAGCGTCATCAATCTGGTAGTACTGACAGCCGGTCACCACAACTCCCTTGCTTTCGGACAAGAATTTCTGGCTGAATATCAGGGGGCAGAATATGAAGCAGTCTCCCTCAATCAGGTGGGTTCTCTTATGGATGGCATCCCAGCCTCTTTCTTTGGCGCACTTA
>NZ_JAVRMB020000354.1:0-3877 GCF_031844845.1 Endozoicomonas sp. | reverse complement strand
GCAGTACGGGAGAGATCACCCATCCGCTCCCGCAGATCTCTTATACCAAACAACTCCATGGTCTCAATACCTGTCTGATCATAATTGTGTACACATAAGATAGCGCAAGCATTATATAAAACCCGGGGGAGGTGACCTTATGTTCCTCACTATCACCCAGTGTACGAGTGCACGGAAACCAAACCAGAGCGAGAACAAAAAGGAAATTAGCACCCAGCCGCCCCCCGCGAAGGAGGTTGTCTCAAATGGTAATCTGAACGATCTCGACAAGGAACGCTTCAAAACTCATTCTGCGTGCTTTAACCATTTCCATAAACAGATCTGAAAAATGCCGGTAAAACTTGGGCTCGTTCCCACGGTCCCCGTGGGAATGCATACGGAACTTGCCGTATGCCACAGAGCCATCTGATAGTCCGTAGTCTGAATTGACAGGCAATGGGTGAGAACGAGGGACAACCTTACACTGCCTGGGTGTACCGGAGTTTCACGCGACTGTTATTTCTACTGGGTGCGGTATGCATTCCCACGCAGGACCCATAGGGCCTAAAAGCGTGGGAATGAGGTCATTCGAAAATATTAAACCAGACTATTGCGACTTAAGGCGCGGAACTTTTTCCTGTTTTATTAATCAGAAGTATAACCAGCAGTATTCGCCCGATGTTGAATACTTACATTTAAATTAGATAATAGGCGCTCTTATGGATGTTAGTAGAGCAGACCAACTTTTACTGGCGGATTTTAATACCCCCCCTCCCCCCCCAAAAAAAAATGAGACAACCGTACAACCTATCAAACCGGATAACCAAATGTTTCATCTAAATCAGTCCATCTCACTAGGGGGTGGTCCTGACGATGGCAAGCCATTGTGCAAGAGAATGGCAAGCAAACTGGAGGAGGTGAAAAACTCTAGCTGTAAACACCGCACCGACCTCGCATACAGCCGCGATAGCCGCCACCTGGCGATCACCTCCGACAATACTGCCCATATCTTGACTTATAAAAAGGAGGACGCCACCTGGTTCAAGTGCACGTTTGAATACCATAAACGGTTTGGATACACCCCCTGTTTCAGCCCCGATAGCTGCAGCCTGGTGATTTCCTCCGCCGATATGAGAGCCTTTATCTTCGATTTTTGTATGGGTGAATGGAACAAGATTTTGGATGTGCCTGCCGAGCTTTCTTCCTCACGCTACAGCCACAATAGCCGCTACCTGGCAACCTACATTTTACGACCTGATGATAAGGGGGAATGGGAGAGCAGCCTCTGCACTTTATTTTCCCGTGATGAGCAACGCAACTTGCTGCAGAATACCCAGAAGTCGTATTCGGATGTTATTAAAAAATTCTGCTTCAGCCCCAATGACCAATTCCTGCTGACCATGTTAAAGCGTCACGTCGAAATCCAAGATCTCGACGATTTGAACTCGAAGCCTCAGCATTTCATCGTCGTCGGGACCGATGATTTTCATAACGGCCTCTTCACCCCCAATAGCCACACCCTGGTGACGACTTTCAACAAGGGAAAGCCTACCAATATTTATGTTTATAGTGAGGAGAAAAAGCTCTGGGAGTTGAATCACTGCGTTAATAGTTTTACAGGTATAAAGCACATCAAGTTCAGCCACGATAGCCAAACTATGCTGATTACTACCCTTTTTGATTGTACTGCCCGTATCTTCGTTTCTGATAAGAGCTGCTGGAAGAAGCAGAGCTCGATTCCGAACACTCACGATAGATTATCATCAACCGGGTTCAGTAACAGTGGCCGCTACCTGGTACTCGATCTTGAAGATAAACTCAATTCCCTTATATTTACTCGTAATAATGTGGGCAATTGGGTAGAAAAACAGCGGATTAAGCATTCAGATACTATTGCATCCATCCGCTTCAGCCGCAATGATCGCCACCTGGTGGCAACCAGCGATAATAAGATCTCCACTATTTATACCCTTAGCGATGAGGCTCTCTTTGTGGAGTCGGCCCAGATTGCACATCACTGTGACGGTTACGGGCACCCACCAGAGTTCTACCCTGATTGCCAACGTCTGTTAACCGCCAAGGACAACATCGCCCGTATCCTTGCCGTTGATGAGACAGGCCACTGGAAGGATCTGCAGGATTTGCCGCATAAAGGCACGGTAAAATACGCCCGACTCAGCCCCGATGGCAGCACTGTGGCGACCGTTACTCGTGATCACACCCTCCATATCTTCATGGAGGATGCCTCAACCTGAATTCAGAAGCCACTCCAAACTTCCTCGCTCCTGCGCTCTGCATACGGGGTAGCACCATGCCTCATCAACAAGTAAAGTGTTTATCCTGAATTCAGCAGTTGAATGTGGATTTTGTGGGAAATCTGGGCGTTCTCAGCAAGGCGCGGCTTGCAGTCAATGGCCGTAAAACCGCAACGCAGCTGAGGGCGCCCAGATTTTTCACAAAACCCCATAGCAATCCTGCATTCAGCCAAAAGGTGAGCCCTGGAAAGACGCCTGACACTTTGCGCCCAAGGGCTGTAGAGAAAATAGAGCGCTCAACTGCTGAATTCAGGTTTATGGCTGGCTATGCATTCCGCAGCAGCAATCCACGCGGCATGAGCACCCGCTTCGATAATCTGACCTTGTCTGGATTCCTTGTAGAACATCACCTGATCGGAATTAACCGGCTCATAGTTCTGACCTTCAGCGGAGTATATGCCCAGCTGACGGAACATACCTTCCATACCAAAGGTACGGGCTTCGTCAGGAATGATCGGGACAATGTGCTTGCCAAGGCTCTTGTCTTTGGCCAGAACACCCAAGATACGGACATAAGCCATGGTGGTGGAGATTTCACGCACTCCACTGCCTTAGTCACCGCTTCAAAATCACCCAGTTCAGGCATTTCCAGCTTAACGTCGGTTTCACGACGACGCTGAGGAAAAAGGTTATCTGTAGGTCGATTCCCCGTTCAGGGGGACCCGAGGACTCGAGAGCCTAAAGGCCTAAAAGCCGACGAGCGGACTCACCAAACACCACCAGGTTGCATGGCGGCTGGGCCACAAGTCGGCTCGCAAGCGAACTGACCTACGCCGAGATCGCTCAAATTACCTTTGCGACAACCTCCTTCGAGGCTGTCGCAAAACCCTCCGGACACCTCGTTCCCATGCTCTGCGTGGGAATGCATACCGGAGCTGGCCGAATGAGGAACAACCTCTTTTTGCCTGGGTTTGTGGGGGTTTCATGCAGGTTGTTTCATTTGTGGAGGATTCGGTATGCATTCCCACGGGGGACCGTGGGAACGAGCTCGGAGAGTTTTGCGACAATCTCCTTCGCGGGAATGACGGATGGCTGGTACTTTCTACAATGATAATTCCCTAAGGTCCGTAATACATCTATGAGTCGTTATTTAACTTGGGAGATAGCGCTAAATATCGAGGTAGCGGTTTTTCAGTTTTACATAGTTGTCTGCAGAATATTTAAAGAAACTCCGTTCTTTTTCAGATATTTCCCGGGTTTTGGTCGCTGGATTTCCTTTGTAAACAAAGCCACTCTCCAGGCGTTTGCCAGGGGGAACCAGGCAGCCGGCAGCAACGATCACCTCTTCTTCCACCACTGCTCCGTCCAGAATAATGGCTCCAATACCAATCAGGCAGCGATTTTTGATGGTGCAGCCATGCAAAACAGCTTTATGCCCTATGGTTACATCATCACCAATCACCAGTGGATAGCCATTAGGGTTGTAGTCGCTGGCGTGGGTGATATGAAGAACAGAGCCATCCTGAATACTGGTTCTGGCTCCGATAGTGATAGAGTGCATATCACCTCGAATAACGGTCGTTGGCCACACTGAACTGTCATCTCCAATAGCTGTCTCTTATACACATCTCCGAGCCCACGAG
>NZ_JAVRMB020000353.1:0-48593 GCF_031844845.1 Endozoicomonas sp. | reverse complement strand
GTGGGCTTACAGTGTTCTTTCTGGCGAAGCAGTGGTCACAGGCGCAGTACTGGAATAAAGCGCACAACCTTGTTCGCTGGTGGCCATCTATCATGGAGCAAGCAGAGCGGATGACGGGTGGTTCTGCTTTTAAGGTTAAGTTGAGTCATGGTGCGAAGGCGAAGTTTGAACAGGTAAAACTGTGAGAGGTTACCAGCCTCTGGTTCAGAGGCTGGTTAAGAGTCTAAGTAGAAGACCTTGGCAAATAACCGCATAGAGTTTTCGCCAGAATGGGTAAGACAATCTATCGTGTATTTAACAGTCTAAGCAGCAGGAGGGACCACTTAATCGAGTCATAGGCCAGCGCATTGAGAACTGGCTTGGTGCCATGAACATCACCCATATCAGATCTTAATTTCTGCATTACATAGGCTGCCTGGTTGAGCGAGCCTTCAAGATTTTTCAAGAAAGGCTTATAAGCTGGTTCTTCCCAGCTAAGGGATTCTAACTCTGTTTGTAGTTTATCTTTTGCTGCTATGGCATTCAGAGATTTTGTTATCCTTGTTTGAAATGAGTCATCGTTAGGGTTTCCAAGGCTAAACTCTCTATATATTGAGCTGGTCACTGAATCTAAGGCTCCACATGCCGCTGATAAAGAGCCACTCAGGTCGCCGTCCCTTAAACGGGCTGCAGCTTTTGTAATATCATCGTGAGCCTTTTCGGGCATATCCATTAACTCACTGGCATCAAATACATCTATTGGTAATAGTGTTGAACCAGAGTACTTCCATCCTATCCTTGAGAAAATTTGATCTAGTCTGTCAGTTAACTCTGGCTTTTTGGATAGCATTTCTTCACAGCAAATAGTCGCAATCCGAGCTTGGCGCTTGTGATCAAGGAGACTGATTTGCTTATCAATCGCTGTCAATAACTGGGATTTGCTAGCGCTACCTGTCCCGGATTTTTGTTCCATATGCGCCAGACTTGAGATATCAAGATCTGCATAACCGGTGATTTCCTTAATTTCTGCAAAAGTAAAATTGGTTAACAAGGATCTAACTGGTCCCCAGGGTATTGGCTTCACGTTGGACTGTCCTGTATGTATTACTACTTCCGACCACTGCTTTCAAAAAACAGGTCTATGAAAATACTGAATGAAATCATGGTATTCATTAATGCCCCAAATGCGTCAACACCACCTCAATATGAGCAGGCTTAAACATCTGCCCTTTCCGTTTTGACCAGTTCTGGATTTTTGCCAATACGTCGTCGGGTCTTAACCGGCCTTCATGCTGATTAACCCAGAAAACCGGGGTCAGGTCTTTCTTTGTGCATTATGTCAACCAAAGTTTCCCCAGTTAAGCAAAAAGCACGCTACCGCCCGTAGATTTTACCGCCGTCTTTTATTGACGTTGGGGAGCATGGTTCCAGGTAGCTCAGCAATGGTGATTTTGTAAGTTGGAAGATTGTACTAACTCTTGCCGGTAGGCGGCCAGTAGTAAAACCACGGTAGTACTATAAGTAGTATTCTCTGGTGGGTTTTTCCGGTGCTGGTGGGCGTGGGCTAGGGGATTAGCGTGGTAGATGAGACTGAAAATCGACCAATTAAGGTGATACCGATAGGCGAGATTTAGGAGAAACTTTAATATGTCGATGTCGTGTAAAAACTGCCGTAACCGATTGTTCTATAAGGAAAAGAAAATAACCCACCAAAAACACAAAAGTGGGAAACTTTTTAGAGAAGAAACCAGAGTGTGGGGCGTTTGTCGGCAAATGTCGGCGTTTATGTGGTTGCGGTAAAAAGCAATAGGTGGGTTTTTACAGGGGGTAACTTGCTGAAATAGCGAAAGAAAACGAAATAAAGAGAATTTTGATAGAGTAGGGGTGTAATCACAAAAGTGGCGGAGGGACAGGGATTCGAACCCTGGGTAGGCTATTAACCTACGCTGGTTTTCAAGACCAGTGCATTCAACCGCTCTGCCATCCCTCCACAGGACTTTATTCTGCTGCTGGCTGTGTAAGCCGCGTAAGAATAGAAGCAGAAGTGGCGGAGGGACAGGGATTCGAACCCTGGGTGGGCTATAAACCCACGTCGGTTTTCAAGACCGGTGCATTCAACCGCTCTGCCATCCCTCCGCGACGTGGCAAATAGTACCTGAAATCAGAATTCTGTCAACGGCTTGATTATCAGTAATTCTTTTCTATGATGCCAGTAGGCGGAGGGGTATATATGACCGATGGTTTGAATATTGGTGAAATGTCAGTAAATGTTAAAACTATAGCCCCAGTAAATGGGTCTGATATACTCCTTTGTATTACATCTATATAGAGGAATGATAATAATGGATCGCAAACCCGTCATGACTGCTGCTGCTTCTACCGGCCTGGGTGCTGGCATTGAAATCAACAAGGTTTTACGTAACACCTACATGCTGTTGGGGATGACTTTACTGTTCAGTGCTCTGACTGCAAGTGTTGCAATGGCATTGCAGATCAGCCAGATGACTGCGTTGGTTCTCTCTCTGGTGGGTTTTGGCCTGTTGTTTGTTGTTAATAAGACTGCTGATTCTGCCAAGGGTATTGTGGCTGTATTTGCCTTTACCGGTGTGCTGGGTGCTGCTTTGGGCCCAATGCTGAATCATTATCTGGGTATGGCCAATGGCCCATCCCTGATTATGCAGGCTCTGGGTGGAACGGCTCTGGTGTTCTTTTCCCTGTCTGCCTATGTATTGACTACCCGCAAAGACTTCTCCTTTATGGGTGGTTTTTTGATGGTTGGCCTGATTGTCGCTGTGGTTGGCAGTATCGCGCTGATGTTCTTCAACGTCCCGGCTGCCAGCATGGCTCTCTCTGCGTTGATCGTGCTGCTGATGTCCGGATTTATTCTGTTTGATACCAGCCGCATTATCCATGGTGGCGAGACTAACTATATTCGTGCCACTGTGTCGCTGTACCTGGATATCTATAACCTGTTCACTGCATTGCTTCATCTTCTGGGCATGAGTGACGATTAATTCCGGGCTGTCTGGTCTGGTTTCGGCCCTGCCCATTGTGGTGGGGCTTTTTTATGGGCTCCACATTCCTTTTTTAATGTCTGTCACTATAAAGCAGTGATTTATTCTGCCCACCGAGAGTTGATGATATGAAGTTTACACTGGCCGTATATGGCGCTCCGGCCAACAGTCAGGCTCCCCAGAGTGGACTGCATTTTGCCCGGGCTGTGATGGCCCAGGGGCATGAGATTGTGCGGCTGTTTTTTTATCAGGATGGTGTGAATACCGCGACGGCGATCGCCCAGCCGCCCCAGGATGAGGCCAATCTGCCCAATGAGTGGCAGGCTTTTATACAAGAGCACAAGTTGGATGCGGTCGTTTGTATCGCAGCGGCATTGCGAAGGGGGGTGGTTGATCAGGCAGAAGCCGGGCGCTACCAGCTGCCGGGGCATAATCTTCGCCCGGGTTATGAACTCTCTGGCCTTGGTCAGCTACTGGACGGTGCTCTTGTGGCGGATCGAATTATTACCTTTGGAGCCTGATATGAGCCAGACGGTCTGCATTATTTCTACCCGTGCACCCTACAGTGGTCAGGCTGCCAGAGAGGCGCTGGATGCTGCATTGGTTTGTGCTTCTTATGATATTCCCACCAGCCTTCTGCTGATGGGCGATGGGGTTTTTCAGTTACTGAAAGGGCAGGAGGCCAGCGATATTCCCCGTAAGAACCTTTCAGCCATGCTGCAGGTACTGCCTCTGTATGGCATAGAGACCATCCATGTGGATCAGGCTTCACTGGATGAGCGTGGTCTTAATATCGACGACCTTCATGATGCCATCACCATTCTGAGTCAGGGGGAGTTGCCTCTGTTTATCCAGCAACATTCAAGGGCTCTTAATTTCTGATGAAAACACTGCATACCGTAAATAAGCCCGGGCAGCCTATGGCGCTTTGTATTCGAGCTGTTGCCGATGGGGATTCTGTACTGCTGATTGAAGACGGCGTTTATGAGTTGCTGTCATCGGGCAAGACGATCGATACGCTACCGGATAACTGTTCGTTGTTGGTACTGGATGTAGATGCCAGGGCTCGAGGTGTTTCTGTGCCAGAGCACATTAAAGCCATTGGTTATGATGATTTTGTGACTCTGTCTGTTGATCATGACAAAGTGTTGTCTTGGTTCTAAGTGATATTATCCAATCATATATTATGAAGTAAATGACCTCATTATAGATCTGAAATAAATGTTAATCAGTTGGATGGGGGAAATTCCGGCTTCATTAGCCAATGCCGGCAGGCTGGCCCAACTACTGAACTTTTTTCAGTAAACAGTTTATTATCTTTACGGATGATCTCTTCGATGTTGACAGTTTCTGAGGTACACCGTTTGAAAGCACCTGTTGCTCCCAAAATTCCACACTCCATTGTCCAACATGGCCTGACTCGTATTGATGAGTATCACTGGTTGAGAGATGAACACTGGCAGAAAATAGTGGCCGGGAATCTGGATTTTAAAAATCCGGGTATTCTGGAGTATCTGAAAGCAGAAAGTGCCTATAAAGATGCCCAAATGAAGGATAGTAAGGCCGTTCAGGAGCGTCTTTATCAGGAGATTTTGTCTCGCATTAAGGAAGACTATCAATCCTGGCCGGTTAAAAAAGGTGATTTTCTTTATTACTACCGGGAAGAGAAGGGCAAAAACTATCCGATTCTCTGCCGTCGAAAGGCCTCTATGGATGCACCTGAAGAGGTTTATATAGATGTTAACCGGGAGGCAGATGGTAAGGATCTTTATATGTTTGGTCCTTCCGTCACCAACCGAGCCAACACTTTTCTGGCTTATGGCTATAACCTGACCGGTTCCATGGAGCGAACCATTCGAGTCAGAAACCTGCAGACCGGACTGGATAGTGATTGGTCCTACCATAACAGTACCGGCTCTATACTCTGGATCGATGATGAACACCTGCTGGTGGTTGAGCGTGATGAGCAGGCCCGGGGAAAAAATGTTTACCAGATTAATATTCACCAGGGGCCTGAACAGAAAGTTCTGGTTTTCTCCAAGCCGGATGAGTTTGACGGGATGTTCCTGTCCCTGGCTGAAACCACAGACCATGAATATGCCATGGTTTACCTGAACAGCGGCTCCAGTCAGGTTGTTTATGTTTCCCCCCGGTCATTGGTAGATTTCCGCCTTTTCGCCCAGGGTACTGATGATGTGGTTTTTAACCTGGATCACTTCAGAAATGACTTTTATATTCTCACCAACCTTGAAGGTGCCAATAATTTCCAGCTGTTTAAAACGCCGGTGAGTCAGTGGGATCAGCAACAGTGGCAATTGATTCAGGCCGAGAGTGACAGCATCAGCCTTACCGATATTCATTTCTACAACCATTATCTGATTATCGAGCAGAAAAATAACGAGAGAGCCCTTGATGAGCTGGTGGTTCAGGATATGGACTCAGGGCAAAGGAAAGGCGTATCCATGCCTGATGAAGCCTATGAGCTGGATTTTTCCGGTGACTGGGATCATAACGCTACCAATGTTCGCCTGGATTATTCCTCCCCGATAAGACCCAGTACCGTTCTTGAACTTGATCTGGCAACAGTTCAAACGACAGCGGTATATACCCGTGAGACGCCCAACTTTGACCCGGAGAAATACCAGGTCAAACGTGAGTATGCCAATGCCCGGGATGGTGAACGGATACCGGTCACCATCATTCATCGAAAAGGCCTTGTGCCGGATGGTTCTCACCGTGCCCTGATATACGGCTATGGTTCATACGGCTATGGTATGACAGCGGGTTTTTCTTCAAAGCTGTTCAGCCTGGTGGATCGTGGTTTTGTTTACGCCACCGCCCATATTCGAGGTGGTGATGAAAAGGGATACCAGTGGTATCTCGATGGCAAAATGCGCCATAAAATGAATACGTTTACTGATTTTATTGATGCTACGGAATATCTGGTCGGGCAGGGTTATACCAGCAAAGGGCAAGTGACCATCAATGGTGGCAGTGCCGGTGGACTGCTAATGGGGGCTGTGACCAACCTGCGTCCAGACCTGTTTGGTTGTGTGATTTCCGATGTCCCTTTTGTGGATGTCATTAACACCATCAGTGATGCCTCTCTGCCACTGACTCCGCCAGAATGGGAAGAGTGGGGGAATCCGGTTGCCAGTGCCGATGATTTTTCCTATATCATGCAGTACTCACCTTACGACAATGTTCAGGCTATTGATTATCCGCCAATGCTGTTTAATTCCGGTATATCGGATGAGCAGGTGACTTACTGGGAACCCGCCAAGATGGTAGCCCGGTTAAGAGCATTGAAAACCGATGATAATCTGCTGCTATTGAATATGAATATGCATGCAGGTCATGCGGGCGCCAGTAAGCGCTATGAGTGGATTGATGAAGAGGCGTTTAACTATGCCTTTATTTTGAAATGTTTTGTTTTGCAATAGTCATAACACTGACAGGTTCTGGTGAATGGCATAAGGGAAGTGGCATTTAAAAAGATACCAGCCTTTGATTGCCACGGAGGCACAAAGACACGGAGAAGAGCTTTTTATTTAAAAGCTTCGCTTTCTCTGTGTCTCCGTGCCTCCGTGGCAAAAACGGTATCTTTTGGTTTGCTGCTTCCCTAAGATCAGGTTTTTTCTTGATGATATAAATTACGGGGCTGTTTTCTGAGCAGTCCTTCCTGATAAAAAACTGAATAATGGGAGCCTCCTTATGGGTATGGAAATCACGGCAATCGCCTTTGTGGTACTGATTGCCGTTCTTATTACGACCGGTGTGCGTATGGTGCCACAGGGTTATAACTACACGGTGGAACGTTTTGGTAAATACACCAAGACGCTGACCCCCGGCTTGCACGTCATTGTTCCCGTTATTGATGCTGTCGGGAAAAAAATAAATATGATGGAGCAGGTGCTGGATATTCCACCCCAGGAAATCATCAGTTCAGACAATGCCCAGGTAACCACGGATGCGGTTTGTTTTTATCTGGTTCAGGATGCCGTGAAAGCATCTTACGAAGTGAATGATCTGGACAGAGCCATGAAAAATCTGGTGATGACCAATATTCGTGCGGTATTGGGATCCATGGAGCTGGATGAAATGCTGTCCAACCGTGACCGGATTAACAGCCAGTTACTCATCAAAGTTGATGAAGCTACTGACCCCTGGGGGCTGAAAGTCACCCGGATTGAGTTGCTGGATATTGCGCCCCGGGCTGATCTTGTGGAGGCAATGGCCAGACAGATGAAGGCTGAGCGGGAAAAACGGGCTCAGATTCTCGAGGCGGAAGGTGCCCGTGAAGCGGCTATTAAGGTAGCGGAAGGGGAAAAACAGGCACAGATTCTTAAAGCCGAGGGTGGGTTGGAAGCGGCTAAACGGGAAGCAGAGGCGAGAGAACGATTAGCGGAAGCGGAAGCGAAAGCCACCGAGTCGGTCTCCAAAGCGATTGCTGAAGGCGATCATCGTGCCATTAACTATTTTGTTGCCCAGAAGTATATTGAAGCATTAAAAGGCGTTGCTTCTGCAGAAAACAGCAAAGTCATCATGATGCCTCTGGAAGCGAGCAGTGTTATTGGCTCGCTGGCGGGCATTAAGGAACTGATGGGCGAAGCAACCGGGAAGAAGGGAAGCTAATGGATATAGCGTTTACACTTCAGCCATGGCACTGGCTGATTCTTTTTTTCCTGCTTCTGGGTGCTGAAGCACTGGGGGCAGGGGGCTTTCTGTTGGGCAGTGCCATTGCAGCTGGCTCGGTATCGCTGATCCTCTGGTTCTTCCCGGAAATGACATGGCCGGTTCAACTGGTTGTTTTCGGTGTGGGCAGTCTGATTTTTACTCTGGCCTACTGGAAATTATTCCGCAAGGTGAATGATGAAAATGACAGTCCGGAGTTGAATAACAGAGCACGCCAGCTGATCGGTCGAACCATTTCTCTGGATCAGGATTTACCCTCAGGCCAGAGTAGACTGCAGATCGGCGATACCCTGTGGCGGGTAGAGGTTGATCGCAGTGTGAGTCAGGGAGGTAAGGTTGTTGTCACTGATTGTTGCGGCATGGTACTGCTGGTCAGGGAGCAGGTGTAGGTATTCGGCCTGAGTTTTCTCAGGTCTGTTTTATCTTAACCGCTTACTTTTGAATATTTTTTTCCGGAAAATTCCAGGGGGTTAAATACAGTATTGATAATCCAGGATTATGTACCATAATCTCGCACTATGGATAAGAGAATATTCAAGATTGGTGAAGCAGCTTGCTTATTAGGTACTGGAAATAATCACTGTCTTTAGTGCCAGACTATACGGAAGCCCCAGTAAAAATCATAAGAAAATGCTTGAGACTCTTAATGATGTTGTTGGCACACAAAATTGAATTGCGGCCAACCGCCAGTCAAGCCGAGTATCTTGATCGAGCTTGTGGTTCCCGTCGTCATGCGTTTAACCAGCTTCTGGCTCATTTCAGCCAGAAGGATGTTAAGTGGTCAAAGAAAGCGGCAAATGAGAGATACAAAGCGCTAAGAATCGAGTTCCCCTGGTATGCAGAAGTCAGTCAGCGTGTTACCCGTAATACAGTGGATGATTTGCACAATGCCTTCACGCACTTCTTTCGACGATTGAAAAAGGGGGAGACGTCGGGATACCCAACATTTAAAAAACGAGGGTTGAACGACCGTTTTTCCTTACGGGAAAAACCGAAGTTTGACGTAGAAGGCAGAACGCTCCGTATTGAAAAGCTGAAAACAAAAATTAAAATGCGTGAAAAGCTGCGCTTCTCTGGTACCCCATGCCAGGTCACTATCAGCAAGCGTGCTGGAAAATACTTCGCCTCCCTATTGGTTGATACTCAGGATTACGATCCAAAACATCAGGAAGAGGAATCCGTAGGTGTAGACTTTGGCATCAAGGATTTAGCTGTAGGCTCTAATGGCAAGACCTTTGCCGCTAACCAGAAGTTGAAGCTCTCCCTGGAACTTCTGGCTCGCAAGCAGCGAAGGCTAAGTCGAAAAACGAAGGGCAGTAACCGCTGTGCGAAAGCCAAGCAAGCGGTTGCCAAACTTCACTACCGTATCAGTAATCAGCGGTTAGCTGTTTTACACGAAGTCAGTGACTACCTGACATCCCGTTTCAAAGTCATCACTATCGAAGACCTGAATGTAAAAGGTATGACGACGAATCATAAACTGGCCAGAGCCGTGAGCGACGCTGGTTTTGGAATGCTGCGTCAGTTTATCGAATACAAGGCTGAGTTGAGGGGCTGTACCGTTGTTGTTGCTGATCGATGGTTGCCATCCACCAAGGAATGCTCCTATTGTGGTTTCAAAAATAATGAGGTAGTCCTTGGCGTTGAGTGGTGGGTGTGTCCTGTGTGTAAAACACTTCATAACCGTGATTTCAACGCGAGCGTAAATTTGGATAACTATGGTCGAGACACGTTACAGCTCGACCCAAAACCCTACACAAGAGTGGCGTCAGACATACCTCGGTGTGCAGCCGTGTTGACGGTGTAGATAAACTAAGATAATCCTGATTCTCTTGGTTTTTTAGTAGCGGTGACATCTTGCTGAAGCATTAGTCTTATTGAGATGAAACTATTTAAAAAGAAGGTTAAGAGAGGAGTCCTTCCATTGTTTGCCCTTTTTAACAGTACTACAGTTTCTGCATGCAAAAAACCAATTCAGAAAATAGCGGCATCCAACGGGAAAGAGAATCGTCTTTCGCCACCAAACACAGGGAGTGATGGATCTGATCCCAAAAAACCAGGGTTTGATTTTTATAAACAAGGCATCTTTTTTGAACGAGCTTCAAAATCAAGTGTGATATTAGGTCTTACTGTTCCATTTCTTGCTGCAAGTGGCTATTGCGATACCATTAGAGTTTCCCGTCTTTCTTATAGAACCGTAGCAAAGATAACCATAAGGCAATTCCCGATACAATTTTTGGTCAAAGCTGGGCAGGTATGGATTTCTCAAGCATCAAACGACGTTGTCAGTAGTTGGAGCCCGAGGACTACAACAATGAATCAGACCATCACACTAGGAGTTTCGGGGATGTTATGCCAGACCTTATTATATAATAACATCATTCGTTCAGTTGAAGAGGCAGTACAGGAACGAAGTGGGATCTTTCAGGAACGAAAAAAAAGCGTTGTGAGTTGGGATTCAATTAAAAACAATTTACGGCGGAGTTATGCTGGTGGTACAGCCAGTCTGCTAAGAGAGTGTGGCAGTATCGGCGCCGGGACTGTTGTTCTTGCGCCATTATTAAGAGCTAAATATGAAAATCTTGGGATGAATGGACGGATATCTAAACCGGTTGCGGGTATCTCTGCAGGGATTTGTGCGGCTGCATTAACGCAACCCTTGCATGTTATTGCCTGGTTAAAATCGCAGTCTTTTCTTCAGACTGAAGCCGCAAGTCTAAAGACGGAAAAAACGTTAGCTCCGAAATCTTATAGAAAGATTATCAGGGAGGTTAAGTTTAGAGAGATGTTTTCAGGTTTAACTTCAAGGGTAAAAATTATTCCCGCTGTCGTCGTCGTATTATATATAAACGAGGTAAACCAACCTCTTCCCAAGCGGTATGAGTGAATTATTGTTCCAGAACTTTCAACGTATCGGTATTGACGAGGCGCTGGCTCACCAAGTCAGTGTCTCCCTTGGTACGGACTACAATGCGAACAAAAAGATGAACTATACCTTCGGTGGTTTTCTGGTGACCATTTTCACGGTGTTGGGCATCAATCCCACTTACATTGAGCCAGCCACTGCTACTATACTGGCAGCCTCCAGAGCGGCAACGATTATCAGGGGGAACGGAATTCATTGAGGGACTGGCTCCTGGTCAGGGGTTTATATCCAAATAAAATAGATTCTGTAATGGCGACAGACTTGAGACTCCTTTACAGTTTCTTTATGCTTGCCTCCCTTAAATGGGACGATTGTAATTTGTCGTCTGTTTACCTTACTCGATGTTGTAATTTCCTGTGCTCCCTGATAGGGCTGTCACCGGATCGTTGTTTTTCTCACCTTGCAGGATGTTTCAATGCAACCCAGTAATACAGGCGAGTCGACACAATCAAAAAATATGATTGTTCAGTGGCTTTTTGTGACACTGATGATCTACCTACTGCTGGTCGCGGTGGGAATGATAGGGTCTGGCTTTAAGTGGGCTTCCGGTGGTGCTGAAGGTGCACGTCAGTTATTTGCTTTTGCTACTAATCCAGTCATGGGCCTGGTGGCGGGTGCACTGGCAACAGCGGTTGTGCAATCATCCAGTACCGTGACTACTGTTATTGTCGGACTTGTTGCTGGTGGGCTGCCAGTTGCTACCGCCATTCCCATGATTATGGGTGCCAATATTGGCACGACTGTTACCAATACGTTGGTCAGTATGGGGCATATCGGTAAGAAAAAAGAGTTCCGTCGTGCATTTTCGGCGGCGACGGTTCATGATTTTTTCAACCTGATGGCCGTCATGATCTTTCTTCCCCTTGAAATTATGACGGGCTTTCTGGCCAGCACTTCCGAGTATCTGGCCAATTTTCTGGTGGGTGGTGATTCGCTCAGTATCAAGGGATTGAACTTTGTAAAAGTGATGACCGCCCCGGTTGTGGATCTGTTTAAAGGGGTATTTGGTTCTCTGCCTGACCTCTGGGGCGGTATCTGTCTGGCACTGACAGGTCTTGCCTTTATTTTTATTTCCATTATTTTCCTGGGAAAACTGCTGAAGCATCTGATGGTTGGTAGAGCTAAACAGCTCTTGCACAAGGCTATTGGCCGGGGGCCAGCAACCGGTATTTTTTCCGGTATGATGATGACCGTTGCGGTCCAGTCTTCTTCGACCTGTACCAGTTTGATTGTTCCCCTGGCTGGTAATGGTATTTTCAAATTAAGGGAGATTTATCCATTTACCCTGGGCTCGAATATCGGTACTACGATTACCGCGTTACTGGCGGCTACTGCCGTTCAAGGCTCCATGGGGTTCTTTGCCCTGCAGATCGCTCTGGTGCATTTATTGTTTAATGTTTCAGCGGTGCTTTTGATTTACAATATTTCTTTCCTTCGCGTTATACCACCAACACTGGCCCGTCGTTTTGCCCAGGTGGCGAGTCGGAATAAATGGATGGTGCTGGTCTATGTGGTGGGGGTCTTTTTTGTTATACCCGCTATTCTGATCGCTATTACTGCCTGAAGAGTGCCTGAGGAGGACATTATGACGACGCTTAAGGAATATAAGGTACATCGCAAGGAACTCAAGGCCCAGATCAAAGAGGTTAAGGCAACACTTAAACGTCTTGAGAAGGAGTTGGAAGAAGAGCGGCAGGATATGCAGCATGAAGAAGTGGATCATCTTGATGAATACTTCGATCAGGCGGAGCCCCATCTGGTCGACGTCAAAAAGCTGGGTGTATCTGCCATCGACGATTTCAAAAAATCAGTATCGAAGCTGATGAACTCGATTACAGGCTCCCATAAGGAGTGACCCACTTTATCTCTGGCCCGGTTGTGCAACTGCTGTCAGCAGCTGACTGCCAGTGGCCGGGGGAGGATGCTGTCTTGTGATGTTTCCTTTCATATTGTTTATAAAACAGCTGCCCGGTCATTATTCGTGCTTTGGAAATCAATAATTAACCGGGAAAGTCTTCACCATAAGGAAGATCATTATGAGCAGGATTCGCCAGCTGGCCGGGATAGCCTGCGTTGGATGGTAGACCATTGCTCAATAATTCGTCATAGTTAAGTCCTATTATATCTAATCTATCTAATGTCGTCCTGAACTCAGACTCCTTACATTCCCTGGTATGGAGATCGAAAACATAATTTAATGGGATTACGTGTGTCTCGTCTCGAACAGAAATGAAAAGACAATTATTGGGGACATCGTACTGTTTAATGTACACGTCTGTTGATTCATCAAATGCGTTAGGCCGATCGATTGAGAACTGTCTTACTGCTATGTCAGCATTTAACTGCTTCAGCAAAATTTTGAAGCACTCTCTAGTATTCTCACCTGACACAATGGTTTTGGCCTTATAAAAATATGATGAGGTTTTTTTGTAGCAACCAATTCCCGGATCCTTGGCTACGACCCTTATCATACAGTCGTTATTTTTATTCGAATGAGTTGTTGCGACTTCACTGTAACCGGCATTTTCAAACTCGGTTTTGAGCCAGCTAGAAAGAGTCTTTGCTTTTATTGTAATAGACTGCTCGCAGTCCATTTGACTGAGAGGGTAGGGGCAGTCGGCTCTTTTGGATAATTCTTGAAATGAGCCACTGGTTCTACACAGATCGTTAGAACACCATGACTGCAAAGAGTTTATTTTATCTGTTAAGGAATCTATGTCTAAATAATGTGTAGTGTTACGTGCCAACTCTAATTGTTCCTGGCTTGCTCCGGATGGTGTGTTCAGGCACTTTTCCAGGCAACCTGTGTGGTATATCGTGTTTACATTTACGACACTGATGCTTGTGTTTTTTGATTTATCGGAAAGAGGAACGTGACAATATGGGCAACAGTTCCGGGCTGTTGCCATAACGGTTTCACCCCCTTCCTTCGTTTTGATCTGATGACCGGAAAAAGTTGCACTACCCCCGGCTCGAATCGCTTGTGTGCCTGTATTGTCGGTAGCCAGCGTGCTCCAGCCAGCACTTGACATACCTGATGACCGTTCCATGATTTCTCCAATGTACTGTCAGAAGCTACTGCATTGTAGGTCTGAAACGGAAAAAGAACAGGGTAAGATGGTTGGCTATTCTGCCGGTAATGATACTTTCTGGATTCTGATGGTGGTTTAACGAATGATTACCTTGTGCTCGTACTTTAAGCGGATTGAAAAAGCCAGCAACTATTTGCTGGCTTTGTTTTTTACGGCATCGATCATGCCCGGCAGCCCCTGACGCTTGCCCAGAGTCACTTCAAACCAGTTTTCTTTGGTGTGGCGTGGGAATTCGTAGCGCAGATAATAACCATCCTTGTATACCGACAGGTCAAAACTTCTTGCCATAACGCCGGCGGCAAGAAGGATAAGGAAAATAGCAGAGAGTAATTTATACATGAGCATGCCCCCGAAAAAATATCATCCATGAAATAATTCACGTTCAGTCTAGCATGCTGCAGGACTCATTGTACTCTGCTGAGGCCGGGGCAGCATGACTTCCTGTCATTCAGATCACATGTTTTAAAACCAGGAATGACAGCATACCCAGGATAACAGTCATTAATGTGTTTCTTGTGATCAGTGCAAGAATGACCACGATAATGCCGGCAATCAGGTATTGGTTATCCATGGACAGGCTGAACTGGTTATCTCTGATAAACACAATCGGTGTGGCAATTGCCGTCAATACCGCCGGTGCAGAGAAACTCAAAAACTGCTGTACATTCTGACTGAGTTTTAGTGGCAGCCAGGGTTCCATCAGGAAGAAACGACTCCCAAAAACCAGTGCAGCTACGGTTAACAGGATGACCCAGATATCCATCAATGTTCTCCTTTGCCGGTTGCCCTGGTATAGGCAAATCCTGCCAGCATGGCCAGAGGTGCAGAAATCAGCAGTCCGGCCTGGATATGCATGACTTCACATATCACCGAAGCGACCATTGCCGTGAGCACACAGACCAGTACAGAGGCATTCCTGACGGTGGGGATCACAAGGGCGATAAAGGTGGCGGCAATGGCGAAATCAAGCCCCAGGGCATCCAGGTTCTCAATGCTCTCACCGGCGATAATGCCGCCCAGTGTGGCCAGGTTCCAGCCAAAATAGAAGCAGAGCCCGCCACCCAGTGCGTACCAGCGGTCAAAGCGCTTTAGCTGGCCCGGATTGGCAATGGCAAACAGCTCATCGGTTAACAGAAAACCCAGTGCCAGACGCCATCTGAGGGGCAGGGGGCTAATGTTATTGCGCATGACCATGGAATACAGGAAATGGCGGGAGGTGATCAGCAGGACAGAAATAAGGATGCTGCCGAATCCGACCCCGGCCTGAATCATACCCATAATGGCCAGCTGAACAGCACCGGCAAATATGATGGCTGACAAGCCCTGGCTTTGCAGAGGGTCAAAACCAGCCTCAATGGCCAGGGAACCGGTGAGAAGCCCCCAGGGCAGCACCGCGACCGTTAATGGAATGCTCGCAGCAGCGCCTTTGAAAAAGGCCCGCACCTTTTCATTACTATTGGAATACTGAACAACTTCAGCCTGACACATAACAATACATATCCTTTACGATTCATCTCCTTCTGGAAGATGCAGATATAAAATCGCTCTGACTGCTGTTTAGACAGGCGGCAAACAGAATAGTTTATGAAGGATGAAAATAGACTATTTTGATGGGCTTATATCGTGATACAGCGACCACTTTTTTATTTTTGTTCACCGGAGCAGTAGGATTGTACAAATAATATTGCCCAATATACCAGCTAATAGGCGACCCGTTGCGATTATTGATTCAGGTGCCAGCCACTTCCAGACAAAAAGACCGGGAAGTCTTGCCATACAGGGCAGGTAGAAATTGAGCTTAGGGAGACTGGGATAAAACAGTGCAACGAAACAGGGGAGGCAGCAAGGTTGATCCTCAGGCCTCGAAAGCTCCCGGCAGCACATCCAGAATCTGGGCAATAACAACAGAAGGGGTACCAGAGGAAGCAATAGGAAAAACCTGTGTCATCACTTGTGACAAAGGCCGCTCCGTCTGTTTTAAAGACCCATCTAATGATAAAAAGTTTATTGTAAATCGATTTGAATAAGCTTTACTGCTTGAATAATTATCGGCTTAATTATTGAGGCTCTAATTATTATGATAATTAGATCTATCGTCCTTTTTATGGTTTTGGCAACGGCCTTCACGATGACCCGTGCAAACGAAAATCTATTAAAAATGCATAGCAAAACGTACGTCGTATCACCCGATGATATGCCCACCCGATCCTGCCATGCTGCAACCTTGACAGAAATTGCTCCGGGGCGGCTCATGGCTGCCTGGTTTGGAGGTAGTCAGGAAGGACAGAATGATGTACGAATCTGGGGGGCGCAATATCAGCAGGGACAGTGGAGCACACCTGTTCTATTAACTGACCTATCGTCTGGTAGCGGTGAGGAAGCGCACTGGAATCCTGTGCTTTTTAATACCGGAAAAGAGCTTCAGCTGCATTTTAAAGTGGGCAAGTCACCCAGGTTGTGGCATGGGTTTTATATGACTTCTTCTGATGAGGGCAGGCACTGGTCGTCTGTTCAGCCTCATCACGAAGGTTTTCTTGGGCCTGTCCGAAACAAACCTGTGATCTTGCCTGATGAGCGCATAATTTATCCTTCCAGCACTGAGCATCAAGGGTGGAGGGTACATTTTGAGTTACAGCAGTCTCAGGGGCCTCTGCGTGTTGATGTTGATGACCCGCAAATGCTTGGAGCCATCCAGCCGGCGATTCTGACGCACCCGGATGGCAGGATTCAGGCGCTCTGCCGAACGCACTCTGGTCTTATTGCAGAGACCTGGTCTGTGGATAATGGCCTTAGCTGGTCAGAGATGGAGCCAACCGGATTGCCTAACCCGAACTCGGGTATCGATGCCATTACACTTCGCAGTGGTAAACACCTGTTAGTCTACAATCCGGTGATTGCCGGACGCACACCTCTGGCGGTAGCCCTGAGTGATGATGGTATTGACTGGCGTCAGGTTATGATACTTGAAGATGGTGATGGCGAATTCTCTTACCCGGCTGCGATAGAGGATTCAGAAGGCACTATTCATATTGTTTATACATGGCAGAGAAAAGCCATTCGCCACGTGCAGATTATCGTTATTGCTGAATAGGAGCTACTTTGATAAATGAGGTATCAATGATTGATACTCAAAACAAGAATCCGTTGATTAAGGAAGTGTTATGACCAGTCGCCCGGAGTTACTATCTGCACCGTCCTATATTGCTCATGGTGAGCTTGTTTATCAGAGCTTTGCCACATTAACGGGCAAAGCTCTGCTGCCGCAAGTACCTGGTCAGGAGATTATCAGTGCTATTGATCAGGCACCTTTTGCACTGGTGTCCCATGGTATTGGCGATGATCCGATATTTAATTATGGTAATCAGGTTGCATTGACGTTGTTTGAAATGGAGTGGGAGGACTTTATCGCCTTACCTTCCAGAAAGTCTGCAGAACCATTGAAACGGGATGAACGCCAGAGATTGTTACAGGAAGTCTCTGCAAAGGGTTATATCGATCATTACTCAGGAGTCCGTATTTCCTCAACGGGGCAACGTTTCACCATTAACAATGCCATTGTCTGGAACCTTATTGATAAGGATGGGAGCCTCCATGGACAGGCTGCCATGTTTCCTCGTTGGACTTTTTTATAGTAGACAGATCTCCGGTCTTAAGTCTGGTCACAGTCATTGGCGAAAAGTTAAATCTGTACTTACACTTAGTAGCTCGTTTTGTCTGGAGTTTATCTTGTGAAAAAGTTGTTTCTGACCGTGGGTATTTTTCTTTTCTCTGCCTCTGCATTTTCTGCCCTTGCTCCTGAGTTCCAGAATATCCGTGATATTGAAGATATGCTCAGATTCCTCAAAGAGGGCCAGAATATAGAGGTTGCTGCGACAATAAATAGTATTGATCTGGACCTTAATGTTATCCATTACGGTGAAAGCTGCAAAGTATTCTTTGTCAGAAAAGAGTCCGAGCACCCGAAGGGTTGGGCAGGTCCTGCTGAACCACTGGTTAAATGCCATATTGAGTGTGATCCTCAGAACCCCTGATAATACTCAGGCTGACCGATATTTTGGTTGTGTTTCGCAAATAGTTTTTATGCTATTTCATGAGGATTTGTCATATTCAGACTAAGCTCTTAGGGAATTATCTGACCGGTATTTCCTGAGGTTTTTCCATGGATCTGAATGAGATACGTTCCCGCCTGACAAATTTAACAACAGCCCACCTTGCCGATGCTGATAAAAAATTGAGAGTCGTCAGCCCGGCAATTCGACCAGTTCAGTCTGGCCTGAAGCTGGTAGGCTGTGCTTTTACTGTTAACTGTCACAATGATTTTCTCACGGTTATCAAATCGATTCATGATGCCAAAGCGGGTGATGTCATTGTTATTGAAACACAGGGCAGTCGACTGGCTGTTGCCGGAGAGTTATTTGTAGCTGAGGCCATGCGTAAGGGGATTGCTGGCTTTGTCATTGATGGTGCTTTTCGTGACACTGCAGCGGTAAGGAAAACAAAATTTCCGGTTTATGCGCACACGATTACTCCCATGTCTGGAACCGCAAAAAGAGCATTTCATACCCAGGTGGCTATTGAGTGTGGTGGCATAACCGTCCATCCCGGTGACCTTGTTTTTGGTGATGATGACGGTCTTCTGGTTTTATCACTGGAAGAAGCGGCACACCTCATGCCTGTTGCTGAAGATATCAAAGCCAAAGAAGAGCTTGTCCTTGCCAGAGTTCAGGCGGGTGAAGGGTTGCATAATCTGACAAATTTTGAAGAGCACTGGCAGAAAATTGAGGCGGGTGAAAAAAGTGAGCTGACCTTTTTGGTGGATTAGCAAAACAGTCGTAAACCCTCGCCTTTATGCCTTTAGGCTTTTAGGCCCTCGGGTCCTCGGGTCCTCGGGTATGATAAGGCGGGGAGTGTCACATTCTGTTCATATAAGCAGACGCAGGGAATTACTGGTTAAATGTTGCTCAAAACCTTGCCGGATATTATATTGGTTTTCTTTATTTATCAGTTCTTCCCGGGCAGCGTCGCTTTTTCTTCTTTATTTTTGACGATTGCTTTGATTTCAACGGGAAGAAATATTGCGCACAGGGATATGCACAATCGATATGCACTGACAATAAAAACAGCGTCAGCTTCTCGATTTTATCGTTCTTCTACTTATTCTATGTCCTCTTTATTGAGCCTGTCAGGGGTACTGGGGATATCTCTTGTTTTGACCGGGTGCGGTAAAAGTAAGCCCGGGATAATGCCGGGAGAAATCCCCGTAATGTCTGAAAACGAAGTTGTCCAGAAAGCTTATGAGCGTTGCGTGCAGGATACTCAGGAGGCGTTGTTCAAAGATAACTCCGTCACTTCTGATGAAATTCTTGCCATCATGTATTCTGGTGCATTGCAGACCTGCGAGTCTGCGGTAGTGATTACCTGTGACAAAGGCCTGAAAACTGATTCCTGCAAGATTATTCTGGATATCTACAAGTCATAACCATCACTGGAAACAACGCTGCTCAGAACGTTTTATACCTGAATCTTGCTCCAGCGCCTTGAATGCCAGACGGCAAGGAAGCTTATCGAGGTAATCATTCGCTGTAACGTTGGCACGGCCCATACTGCCGTCAATCCAAGACCAAGAATGGGGCCTATAAGCCAGCACAGCGGTAACAGAATGAGCCATTGGGCGACAAATCGGATGCACAGCACCGTCCGGTTTGCCCCGGCACCCAACAGTGCCTGAACAAATACCAGTGAGGGGGCATCCAGAACCAGGCCAATACCGGTTAGCTGCAGTGGTATGGCTCCCATGGCCAGCAGTGATGGGTCATGTAGAAACAGTGAAAGCACAGTCTTGGGGAAAAAGATCAAAGGTATGCTGAGTACCAGCAAAACCGCACTGGCGCTATACATAACTTCCTGCCCCCAGCGCCAGGCGACCTCAGGCTCCCGTGCCCCCAGACTCTGACTGACCAGAGTGTTAGCCGCCATGCCCAGGCCTACCCCCGGTAATATCAGCATCAGTGAGATATTCAGCAAAACGTGAGCAATGGCCATTTCACGGATGCCCAGTTGGGCGACAATGGCAAAGAGTATCATCATGCCCAGGGCAAACAACGTTTGTTGCAGGGAGTCGGGAATAGCAAGAAACACCAGACGCTTTAACGCAGCCCCGTTTTTCCAGCGGGTCAGGAAACCATATTTCCTGGCTCTTTTATTCAAAATCCAGAGATTGAGAAAAGCCCCGAGGTACATGGAAATGAATGTACCAAGAGCAGCACCCTTCACACCAAGAGCAGGCAACCCCAGTTTTCCGTAAATTAACAGATAGCTGAGAATGACGTTGCAGAGATGAGTGAAGACCAGCAGTTTAAGAAAGCCCTTGGGCTCACCTATGCCATTCCAGAAACCGCGAAATGACAGATTCATCGCTGCAGCTGTCAACGCCATAACCCGAATCTGGAAGTAACTGGTGGCTTCACCTTTAAAATTCGGGGAGTTCTGGCTAAAGAGTTCCAGTAACAAAGGGGCGGCAAACATCAACATAAGACTGAGTGGCAAAGCGAAGCAAAAAGCAATGATTAACCCATGGTTGGTGGGCATTGCGCATTCATCCAAACGGCCAGCGCCAACACGACGGGCCACCTGTGCCTGGATGGCGGCAGAAAGTCCGGTCATCATGGAGAGGGCAACAAAATTGGCATAGCTTCCAACGCCTACGGCCGCCAGAGCACTTTCGCCCAGGGGGCCCACCAGAGCGGCATCCACCAGATTGATCATGCTCTGGGAAAGCATGGCCAGCATGATGGGGAAGCCGAGCTGAAAAATTGTGGCAAGCCTTTGCTTCAAACTGACTCCGTTATTCTAAACAGTTGTGAACCGGATAAATCGTCATGAGTCAGAAATGCCCTGTCCCCGGAACCTTGTTCATGGTTGGTTTATGGCAGGATATTTCTCTAATAAATAGCAGGAAACTATCTCGATTGTATGCACTTTTATAAGGGATGTCTGTTGCTTTGTATGCAATGTTAGAAAAAATAAGGCCTATGATCTAAGTGCTAATTTGGTACATGGATTTTACGGAAAAGGAAAAATTATTGACTAGAATGTTATGTAAACAGATACAGCATGAATTTTCTCTGAAGTGACAGGGGGATTGATAATCGGTTTTTTTAGAGAGCTAAAATCAGGAATAATGCGATGAGTTATCCAGCTGGGTTTAGTTTAAATGGTTCTGTTCATGACCGTAATGTGACGTCTTCTATTAAAATGCCTACATCAACGGGTGATCAGGGTCTTTTCCAGGGAAGGCCAACAAAAAAACGATCAGAGTATCGGAATATTGAGGGTGACGCAGTAAATCTTCTTAATGGTGATAAAAAACAAAGCACTGGGGATGGTGATGCAGAACGTCTGAGAAGGGGGAAAATACAAGAGAAGAATGTAACTCTGGTTGAGGGAAGTTCAAAGAAGGATTGTCAGGTGCACTTTGATCAGCAGCCAACTTCTATCATGAATAAAGTTACAGTACTGGAAAGTTCTATAAAGGAGTGCGAGATTTTTTTTGGTGATCTGAATGAAAAAGGAAAAGAAAGGTTCGACGCTAGTGGAAATGTCAGGCGAACAATAAGTCAAATTCGTTCATTTGTCGGAAGGTTTAAAGAAGATAAACTGCCAGATGTGTTTCCAATTTTTATCCCTGAGCGAATTGTGGGTAAAGAATTGTTAGATAAGTTACAAGCCCTGGAGATAAAGTTTTATGATGTTTATCAAAAAAAGTCATCTGTTTCTTTAGACTGCAGGTTTGTAGAGTCTTTAGCCAGATTCATAGGCAAAGAGGAATGCATAGAAGTTTATGCAGGGAATGGCTGGCTTTCCCATGAATTAAAAGGCAAAGGGGTGGCTATTGAGGCATCTGATAATTTTAGTGTGGGATATTATAAGGATGGAACCGATGCCTCTTTTTACAGGAGAGAGGTGGTAGTTTCTTGTGCAATTGATTCTGTGGAAAGATTCTCAATAAAATTATCCAAAGGACAAAAAGGTATTGTTTTACTGGGTTTTCCTGAGGGAAAGTTTAAATCACTACATCATGTATTGACGACCCCTCTTCGTCATCGAAATATCAGAGTTATTGGGATTGGCATCGGTTATAACATTAATAATCCTGAATGGAAAAAAACTCCAGAAGGATTAAACGTAAGAAATATAACAAACGAAGTGTGTTATACCTCCTGTACTCGTAATGAGCCTGTTCTTGAGTACACTGCCGCCGACAATAGTTGCGTATGATTGTGTTTAAAAAACAGGTGGTCGAAATATGGAGGAGACCAAAAAAAAAGGGCCTTTATAGCCCCTTAAAAAATCAGCTTGTAAGGTTTGGGCGAAGCCAGCGTTCAGCTTCCTCCATTGACCAGTCTTTACGCTCGGCGTAAGAGGCCAGCTGATCTTTATCGATTTTACCAAGGCCAAAATACTTTGCCTCCGGATGAGCGAAGTACCAGCCACTGACACTGGCTGCGGGCATCATGGCAAAATGCTCGGTGAGTGAGACTCCAGAATTTTCTTCACCTTGCAGCAGGGTAAACAGTGCGGATTTCTCAGTGTGATCAGGGCAGGCAGGGTAGCCGGGTGCCGGACGAATACCGGTGTATTTCTCTTTGATCAGCTCTTCATTGGAGAGTTGCTCATTACCCGCATAACCCCAGTACTCTTTCCTGACTTTCTTATGCATGCATTCGGCAAAAGCTTCTGCCAGACGGTCAGCCAGTGCTTTCACCATAATGCTGTTGTAGTCATCACCGGCAGCTTCGTAACTTTTAGCCAGTTCATCAGCACCAATGCCTGCAGTCACTATAAAGCCACCGATGTAATCAGCCAGACCCGATGATTCCGGTGCGACGAAATCAGAAAGGCTGTAGTTAGGCTTATCTTCCGGTTTGGGTGCCTGCTGACGGAGATGGTGCAGCTGTACTTTGACTTCAGTTCGAGCCTCATCGGTGTATATCACGAGATCATCATGATTCACCTGATTGGCAGGCCAGAAACCTATCGTCGCCCGGGCGCTGATCAGTTTCTCATTAATCAGCTTATCAAGCATTTGTCGTGCATCGTCATAGAGGCTGGTGGCTGCTTCACCCACTACATTATCCGACAAAATAGCAGGGAATTTACCCGCCAGATCCCAGGTGATAAAGAATGGTGTCCAGTCGATATAGTCAGCCAGCTCTGTCAGTGGGTAATCTTCAAAAACTTTTACACCGGTAAAAGCCGGTTTCGGTGGCTCGTAGCTTTTCCAGTTGGGTTTGAAGGCATTATCCACGGCTTCGTCATAGGTCAACAGTGCCCGCTTATTGCTCCGTTTTTCATGACGTATGCGAATTTTTTCATACTCTGAGCGAGTTTCTTCTACCAGCGCTGGCTTGAGGGTGTCACTCATCAGACGAGTCGAGATACCCACACTGCGAGAAGCATCCGTGACGTAAATGGCAACATCATTCTGGAACCTGGGCTCAATTTTAACCGCCGTATGGGCTCTGGAAGTGGTCGCGCCGCCAATCATTAACGGTAAGTTGATCCCCTGACGCTGCATCTCACTGGCCACATGCACCATTTCATCCAGAGAAGGGGTGATCAGGCCGCTGAGGCCGATAATATCCACCTGTTCTTCAATGGCCGTTTTCAGGATTTTCTCACAGGGCACCATAACGCCCAGGTCAATGATTTCAAAGTTATTACAGGCTAATACGACACCGACAATGTTTTTACCGATGTCGTGTACATCACCTTTGACAGTGGCCATCAGGATTTTGCCATTGGATCGGGCTTTTCCGCCTTTTTCTTCATCGATAAACGGCACCAGATGGGCAACGGCCTGTTTCATCACCCGGGCGCTTTTCACCACCTGGGGAAGAAACATTTTACCGGCACTGAACAGGTCGCCCACCACGTTCATGCCGTCCATCAGGGGACCTTCAATGACTTCAATAGGACGACTGGCTTCCAGGCGTGCCGTTTCGGCATCGTCCACGATGTAGGTGGTAATCCCTTTCACCAGCGCGTGTTCCAACCGTTTATTGACGGGCCATTCCCGCCAGGCAAGATCCTCGACTTTTTTCTCGCCGGTGGCTGCGCCACGAAACTGATCGGCAACGGCCAGCAGGGCTTCTGTCCCTTCACTGGTGCGATTAAGAATGACATCTTCAACCTTGTTTCTCAGGTCTTTGGGGATTTCTTCATAGATTTCCAGCTGACCGGCATTAACAATTCCCATGGTCAGCCCGGCCTTGATGGCGTGGTAAAGGAAGACCGCGTGGATCGCTTCCCGAACCGGGTTATTCCCCCGGAAAGAGAAGGAGACATTACTGACACCACCAGAAGTTATGGCATGAGGCAGGTTTTCCCGAATGTACGTCACCGCATTGATAAAATCGACAGCGTAGTTATTGTGCTCATCAATACCAGTAGCCACGGCAAAAATATTGGGGTCAAAAATAATATCCTGAGGTGGAAATCCAAGGTCGTTGACCAGGATGTCGTAAGAACGCTGACAGATTTCAATCTTACGGGCTTCGGTATCGGCCTGACCCTCCTCATCAAAGGCCATCACCACCACAGCGGCACCGTAATTTCTACAGAGCTTTGCCTGCTGGCGGAAGTTAGCTTCACCTTCTTTCAGGCTGATGGAGTTGACGATGCCTTTGCCCTGTATGCATTTCAGGCCTGCCTCAATCACCTCCCATTTGGAAGAGTCCACCATCACCGGCACTCTGGAAATATCCGGTTCTGAAGCCACCAGCTTCAAAAAGGTGGTCATGGCGCTTTTGGCATCGAGCATGCCTTCGTCCATATTGATGTCGATGACCTGAGCGCCATTTTCCACCTGGTCCCGGGCCACATCCAGGGCGGTATCGTAATCCCCATCGATAACCAGGCGCTTGAATCGGGCAGAACCGGTGACATTACAGCGTTCACCCACATTCACAAACAGGGAGTTCTTATCAATGTTAAAAGGTTCAAGACCACTCAGGCGACAGGCAACGGGTATCTGGGGAATCGAGCGTCGCGTGATGCTGGCAACCCGTTCAGCAATGGCTTTGATGTGAGCAGGGGAGGTTCCGCAGCAGCCTCCGATGATATTGATCAGACCTGACTGGGCAAATTCTGCCACAATTTCGGCCATCTCTTCCGGTGTTTGGTCGTACTCACCAAAAGCATTGGGAAGTCCGGCATTGGGGTGAGCACTGATCCAGGTGCCAGCGCAATTGGAGAGTTCTTCAAGCCAGGGCCTTAGTTCAGTCGCACCCAGGGCACAGTTCAAACCCACCGAAAGTGGTTCCGCATGTTCGATAGCATTCCAGAAGGCTTCCGTCGTCTGTCCAGATAATGTCCGCCCAGAGGCATCGGTAATGGTGCCGGAAATCATGATGGGCAGAGAGAAGCCCAGCTGATCGAACAGATCCTTGACGGCATAGATAGCCGCTTTGGCATTCAGCGTATCAAAGATGGTTTCAATCAACAGGATATCGCAACCTCCTTCGATCAGCGCCAGGGCTGCCTGCTGATAAGCCGTCACCAGTTCATTAAAACTGGTATTGCGATAGCCGGGGTTGTTCACATCCGGTGAGATAGAGGCGGTACGGTTGGTTGGGCCGATCACACCGGCAACAAAGCGTGGTTTGTCCGGATTGGCCCTGGTGAATTCATCAGCCACTTCCCGGGCCAGCCGGGCAGCTTCCCGGTTGATTTCCGGCACCAGATCTTCCATCTGGTAATCGGCCATGGCAATGGTGGTGGCATTAAAGGTGTTGGTTTCCAGGATATCGGCACCCGCTGCCAGGTAATCCCGGTGAATCTGCTGGATAATATCCGGACGGGTCAGTACCAGCAGGTCGTTGTTGCCTTTAACATCACAGCTATGGTTGGCAAAGCGTTCGCCACGATAATCCTGTTCGCCCAGTTTATAGCCCTGGATCATAGTGCCCATGGCACCATCAAGAATCAGAATTTGTTTTTTCAGCAGTTGTTGCAGCTGTTCTTTTAGAGATCGGGACAGGGTTTTTTGTTGTTTTGGCGTAGCTTGCAGCATGGATAGCGTACCAGTAATTATTAGTTCTGGTGGGGAATGGTATCAGAAAGGCTGAGGGTTGTACCCCGGACAATACTGCTGGATTCAAGTATTTAGAAGTGGCTGATTTTAAAATGAAACCTATTAATCATTAAGTGGTCTAACTATCAATATATAGTTTCATGACATGAGGTAAAGGCGTGCACACAGTAGATTATCTTCAATCGACGGTGCCCGGTGGTTCTGAAAAAAAGGCAGCTTCAGAAAAAGCTGCTTCAGGTGGAGTGGTTAGACAAATCTCTGGTAGATGTGAGACGGAATGGGTAACACCTCATAATGGTGTAGCAAGTTCTGTAATTGCTGTGCGAGATGTGGGGAAGTCCGATCCGGTTAGAAATCTGTCGAGATCTGCAGGCACGGTATCAGAGAGTCCTGAGGAAAGTTATTATTCGAGCGGTCAAAATAGAGTTCTTTATGGCTCTGTCAATCAGGCTGCGGAAATGCCGATTGTTGCAAATAGTGATAATTACAAAAAATCTTTGAATAAGGTAAGACAACAAATAATTAATTTTATCAAGTATTATAATGGCGAGCCCATTGATCAACATGGGAAGAGAAAGTTTGCCGTACTGATTCTTTATAAACATTTATTAGATGGGATTGTAGAAGGTGTAGCATCCAGGAAAAATACTAAAGTGGAAGAGACTATTGATGAGCTGTTATCTCATTGTAAAAAAAGAAAATCATTTGATGATTTGTTTTCTATATGGAAATTGTCAGGTAAGAGTAAGCTGGGATGGTATAGTTGTGCTCGGAGTGTTAAAACAAATGATATTGATGGTCTTATTGAAAAGTTGCTTCCTGCTATTGAAGAACTAGAGGAAAAAAATAAATCCATTATTTCCCCGTATTGTAAAATTTTAAGTAATAAAGGGTTTGGTGTGTTTTCAGATGAATTGTTGAAGGATGATAGTATATATATTTCTATCAGAAGTGTTGTGGTTGCCAGGAATAAAGTAGATGAGATTATTCGAGACTATCAGCTATTAAAATCTCAAAAAAGAAATGTGAGAAAAGTTCTCTTGTATGAAAAATTAATATCTGACACTAAAGCTACTTTTATTGATGATCTTGATTATTTTCTTTCGCATTTTTATCTAGTGTTTTCGTTAGATGATATTTCTGTTAGTGGGTCTTTGGCGCATAATAGTCAACTGTTCGATCATGAAGTTCAATATGATTTGTCTCCGTTAGAATGTAGGATGCTGGTTGCTTATCAATTGTACAGAGAGGATGAATGTGGCTTGGTAGATGTAAAAACCTTTGAGATTATCGAGTTATACAACAAGCAGCTTAAGGAAGATCTTGCAAATCATCTTATTAATAATAATGACTTTAGAATGGTTTCAGTGTTTTTGATAAAAAATTTAAGCAGGTATATTAGTAATAAAAATAATCAAATGACTGCATATGATGTGTTTGGGAAGGGGGTATCAAAAAGAAGGGGGAGGCAGGCACCCGTTACTAAGGCTAATAGTTTGTCAGATCGGCCATTGGACATGCTCATGAGTATGATTGATAACGAACAACATTGTTTAGTTGACTTCATTGGCATGGGTTTGGTCGGTGGCGCGTTTTTGCAGAATTATAAAAAAGGTAATAGAAATCATCATAAAATACTTAACAAGATTGGCGATGCAATGCTTGCCAGTGCTAAACAAGATAATGATATTCATGTTGCTAATTACAACGCAATCTGTATTTCGGAGATAAATGAAGATTCTGCTGACTTTGATAATAAAATTAAAGATTCATCGAAGTATTCATTGGTTGCCTTGTTGATTTTGATTGCAAATAATCTTGGTTTATCCAAATGGCCCTTTGAAACGATTAATCCAGATCAGGCGGTGGAATATCTGTCTTTTCTTGTTGGCAGTAAAAGTGAGCTTGATTTGATCAGGCCGATTATGGAGGGGCATTATGAGGCGTCAATATTTGTTGGGGGGAGAACTCAATTTTCGAAAGTTTGGGCAGCACGGTCAGCACTGTATTTTTTCCTTGTTGGTGAGGTTTCAAAAGGGGACGAACTTTTGAAATGCTGTGAAATTGATAAGCCCAATCTATACTTGGCTCTGGCAATGATAGCAAAGAACCAGTATGAAGCTGCAATCCGTATATTGGAAAGTGATAGCAAATGTTCCAGTATTAAATTGCTTGATGCACGTATAAAAGCATTACTGGCTGTTCTGCATGAGAAATTGGCAGATTCTACTGTGCAAGGGGATGAAAATGCACAACGGCTTGAAAATTCGATAACCTACTTAAAAAAGGTGGTCTCCTCCCGTCCAGAATTACAAAAGAACCTGGCGAGAGTTTTGGGGAAAAAAGGTGAAGATGAGCAAGCGTTAAAGGCGTGGTTGAAATATAAGGGTTTTCTGGAAAAAAGTGTTCAGAAAGGTAGCATGCAACGAGCAACTGCTTTTACTTATGCTACTGAAATAATTCTTGTAAATGAAAAGATTGATTTTTTACAAAATAGGATAGAGTCTTCTTCTGATAAACCATCAGTACCTACGGACGAGTTATTCCTCGACGGTAATACAAAACTTAAAGGAACGATACAAGGTTCGAAAAAAAATGGAAGTCAATCTTCTGTGGCGACACCATTGAAAACTTTTGAAAATGCTTCAGAATTGTCAATTCTGGTTGAAGATACGTTATCTGGCACTTCAGCCAGGGGATTTCCTGTTAAATATTCGGCAGGGTTCAAGAAAACCGGATGTGTCGATTCAGATTCAGAATCTGGCAGTTTTCCGTTGGGTCAGGCAGAGTCCGAGCTGGTTTATAGCAAAGAGGTTCCTTATCTTGATAATGATGGTGCGGATACCGACGGGGATGATCAATCTCCATGGCGAGTGGTCAACAAGAAAGGTCGGCCCCACCATGAATATTCAACAAAAGTAAAAAACAGCAGTATTCCTCACATACTTTCAGATGAGGTAGTTGATGAGTATATGATGAAGACAAGTATGATCAGGTTTGATCTGAATGATAGATTTCTGAATCTTGGTCTTGGATATAGAGAAGATGACTTTCATAATTTAATGATATTTATTGATCAGCAAATACAGTCGTGCGAAAACCCTGTAGTTCAATCTCATTTTATTCAAAACAAAGAATGGCTTCTTCGGATGAAAGTTTTTGATAATGGAATGATGATTATTGAGTCGAGAAATACAGGTTATCCGGTTATTGAACTTAAAGTAAAAGCAAGCCTTGAAATTCTTGAAATTACCGAAAAGCAAATAGCAAACTTATATGGCAGGTTGTTGGGTGTAAAACTACCAGATGGCTGGTTTAGTGAGCCGGATAAATTGAAAACTGAACATTTTATAGCTCTTATCAATCACGCACCACTCCGATTCAGGGTTCAGCTCGGCGCCCAATTTTCAATGGCTGCTCATGTTATGGAAGATTTCTATGATTGGCATAATTTAGAAGGCTACAGTGCTGACCTGATGGATCGACTTTGTGGGATGAGACCGAAACGGTTTCATGAGCAGTCCAAAAAATTTTATTATTTCAGAAATTTTGTAAACCCAGAACATAATTCCGATATTATCTGACTGCTCACACTGAATACGTCCCTTTTCAGGAAACGGTCGTTTTTATTATTGAAACCTGCTCTATAGCAACCCCATTCTCCCGGCAGAACTGCGACAACTCTTCCTGCGGATTACGGTCATACTGAACGTCATAAACAATACGATGAATGCCAGCGGCCAGCAGGTTCTTGGTGCATTGGTCGCAGGGGCTGTGGGTGACATAGGCGGTAGCCCCTTCAATAGGCGTTCCCAGTCTGGCAGCCCAGATTACGGCATTTAGCTCCGCATGAATTTCATGCCTCAGTGACCATTGATGGTGATCTTCATAGTCAGCTTCATTGCAGTTGATATAGCCGGAAGGAGTGCCATTCACACCAGTAGAAAGCACCCGCCCACCTTTAACTAGCAGGCAACCTACCTGTAGGCGCACACATTTTGATAATTTGGCCAGAGAGTGGGCCATCTCCATGTAAATGGTATCGCTCATATATATCAGGCACCTGAAGCAATTTCAAAACGTAAGAAGCCTGGTTCAGTAGCGAGCCAGACCGTTTTGATAGTAACAGATTCAGGCAGCCTGTGGAGCCGGAGTTGTTGCATTACTGGTTTTCATCAGGCACAGACCGGAAATGGCCACAGCCACCAGAGTAATGACCGACAGAGACAGCGTACCGGCTTCTGGCAATAAGCCAATCAGTGCGCTGATCAGTGTGGCCAGCAACATTTCAATAAAGAATATAAGACCAGAGGCAGTACCAATATTCTCTTTCATGTGCTCAGTAGCTCTGGCCTGACACAGTGGCATGAACAAACCCAGACCCAACTCATAAATAGCAATGCCGGCCACGTAGCCAGTGATGGATTGACCTTCGCTTAATAAACCACTGCCCAGGGAAACCATGGATCCAATCAGTAACAAAGTGCCAGCTATTAGGGTACTTTGACTGCGACTCATCTTTGCCGTCAGCCTTGGACCCAGAGAAGCACTGAGCAGGTAGCTGGCGATGGCCACTGCAAAGAGATAGCCATAGGTGGCAGGGGATAAGCCCAGTTGTCCGATAATGACAAATGAACCACCCGCAACAAAAACAAAGGCGCCGGCAAAGGCTGAGCCTGCGGCAACGGTGAAGCGCAGGTAGCGAATATCAGACAGTACGGCTTTATAGCCGGCGATAACCGATCCTTGAGTGGTGGCTTCTGACGTGGTTTTTTTATGTTTTTCAGGCAGGAAGACCAGTGCCAGCATGGCCACTATCGCCATAACCGCCATGGCGATAAAGCTATACTTCCAGCCGGCGTACTCCTGAAGATAGCCACCGACAATGGGAGCAGCCATTGGTGCAATAGTTAAGCAGCCACCAATGTAGGCCAGCATTTTGACCTCCATTTGATCCTGATAATAATCTCTGGCGAGCATACGGGCAACGGCGGTACCGAAACAGCCAAAGATGGCCTGGGCAAACCGGGCCGCAATAAACACATGAATGCTGTCGGTTAACAGCGTGACGCCTGTGGCCGCCAGATAGAGCGAGTAGCCAATGATCAGGGTTTTTTTGCGCCCCAGACGGTCAGCCAGAGGGCCAACAATTAGCATGGACAGGGAAAAGCCCAGCATGAACAGGCCAACGCTCCACTGAGCGATGGCCGATGTTGTTCCGAAATAATCGGTAATGGCCGGGAGCGATGGCGTGAAAATATCAATGGACACAGGTCCTACCACCGCAAATAGCGTCAGGATAATCAATACAAAAGCGGGGTATTTATCAGGATTCAGGTGCCGCATGGTGATCCATTCTTAAGGAAAAGAGTGAAGTGAAAAGTGCGATGAAAAACAGACAGAGAGAATGCGATATGCACGCTATCTGAACAATCCGTGTTTGTGCCGATTTTCTTTCAAAAAAACGCTGCATGTATCACATTCATCTGAAAACATAAGGATAGAGCTGTAGGGGCATAGTGCTATTGCTGAATAACCGATTATTATCCGATCTTGCAATAAACGAATATGTTAATATCCCATTCAGATAATTCATGGAGTGAATGGCTTGGATTTTCTTAAATTAACCGTACGATTTTTTCATCATCAGTTTCTCAAATTGAGCTGGCTGGCTGTACTGCTGTTATTATTTGGGCATTTTGTTCTGTCCTGGTCTCTGATGTGGCTGGCTGGGGAAACCGCATTGCTGTCTCCGGCCCAATGGCTTTATTTCTATGTCACCACATCGACCACGGTTGGCTATGGGGATCTGAGCCCTGGCAGTGAGCTGGGCCGGGTATTGGCCTCGTTGTTTATTTTGCCGGGTGGCGTTATGGTTCTCGCGGCCGTATTCGGGAAGCTGTCGTCTTTTTTTATTACCGTATGGAGAAGGGGTATGCAGGGTAGCGGGGATTTCTCGGCACTGGAAAATCATGTGGTCATTTTTGGCTGGCACCGTCATCGTACAGAGAAAATGGTGGACCTTATTTTTGGGGATACCCGTCGGGATAACCGGAAAGTATTGCTGTGTATTTCAGAAGAGATTGATAACCCGTTTCCGGACAAGGTGCTGTTCGTTCGTGGCGAAAACCTGAATGATCCGGCATTGATCCAGCGGACGGGTGTTGAACGTGCCGGGCGGGTGATTGTGTTTCGTGATTCCGATGATCAGACACTGGCCACTTGTCTCACCATTGTGACCAAAACAAAAGCACATATTGTCGCCTGGTTTGAAAATGACCAGATGGTAAATTTGCTTCGTTCCCACTGTCCGCAAATTGAATGCCATAGCAATATTTCCATGGAACTGCTGGTGCGCTCTGCCCAGGATCCTGGCTCATCCCGTATTCAGCAGCAGCTGTTATCTACCCTGGTCGGGCCGACGCAATACAGTGTTCGTGTACCTGAAAACTTTCCCGGCACCACCTTTGGCCGGTTACTGGAATTTTTCAAAACCAGTCATGAAGCTATTGCCTTGGGGGTTGCTGACTCAGCCACGGGTAATGACCTTCGATTAAATCCAGCCAGTAACGATAACGTGGAGGCGGGTCAGGTTATCTATTATATGTCTGCCCAGCGTATTCATCGGGATGAAATTCGGTGGGATAAACTGTAGTCCCGGGCTTCGGAAAACTAATCCTGCGGACCTTCCGGGGATAGCAGAACCTCAGCGCCTATCAGTGGAAGTAATCTGGCAATAGCCTCTCTATAAAGCTCATTATCCACTGTTTTTACGTACTCAGCCTTTCGTTGTTGCCAGTCAAGGGTTCGGATCAGGCCGGGTATGACAAAAGATGGATTGATATCAAGGCCTGAAACCTCCACATTGGCAGGCCGGCTCTTTTCCTGGGAACTGACAGGAAGGCAAATGACCTGCCCGATTACTTCATTGTATGCGCGGGAAGAAAGCACCAGGGCTGGCCTGCGTTTACCAAGCTCACTCCCCTTTGACGGGAAAAAATTCAGCAGAATAATATCTCCCCGATCCGGAATATAATCAGCCATTAAAAGTTATCCTCTGAGGGTAGGGTATCTTCCAGCCAGTCACCCAGATCACCTTCTTTTATCACCTCTTTCATACTGGCGATCAGCTCTTCTTCGGTATAGGGAAATATCGATTTTCGGGTCTTTGGCCTGATAATCAGCCCGTCAGAGCTGATTTCAACCTCTACCCCCATACCTTCCTCGAAACCGGGAATGTCCCTCATTGGGCCACTAAGGCGCAGGGCAAGGCCATTGCCCCATTTTTTGATCGTTGATTCTGTTCTCATTGCCTGTTCCTTACATGGCGAATGATCAAAGTATATACTATGTAGATACATCAGCAAGACAAAGCTTGAGTCGTCAGTAGAAAACTGGATTAAGGAATGAACTATCCCTGAATTATTTTACCGGCTACGACAGGAATTTTGATCACTAATGATGACTGTCATACAACCGCTTTCAGTAGAGGTCTGATTAATCTTTCGACTCAACTCATCCAGCTTCTGCCGTTTCATCTCCCCCCACTCATTAGCCTGCCCCCCATAACCTCCTTCTTCGGTGCTTTCGGTGCTATCGTCCTGGGGGAAGCCCCCTCTGAGGTGGTCGTTTTTGAGGCGGCAGACCTCAATCAAACAAGGGGAGCTTGAGGTTGTTGAGTTTCCACGGGCAGCATTCAGCATTAGAAAGTGGAATTGGTATTATACAAATGTTTGAGCCTCCCGGGCAGAATCGCTATCTGAATCACTGCTCCGGTATCTGTTGTTTACCGCGCATTTTACTCCGTGCAGGGCATAACCCAGAATACCGGTACCGATAGCGACCACACTCAGGATTCCCAAGCCAATACCAATGGTAGCCGGCGTTAATGAAATGCCATTATCTGTAGACGGTGGTTTATCCGTGGTTGGCTCCTGTGGGCTTTGCCTTTTATCGGTTGTTGCGGAGGCCGTTTCAGAAGGTGATGTGGGTGGTTCGAGGTGACACCTGACATCATCTTCCCGGGCAGAGGGAGAGAATATGTTAACGTCAGATGAGGGCATAACTCTGTGAGAACAAGGGCCAAGGTCCGTTGCAACGTGGTCCCGACCATAAAAGTCAGCGCATATACTATTGATATCCTCCTGATTAACGTGTGAAAGATCCTTAACAAATGCCCTGGTTTCCGGTAGAACGGTGTTTTCTAAAAAGCATTGACTGGCGTCGCCGGGAAAGTGTGAGGACGCTAAAACCTCCCCATCCTGCATTACTTCGACAGAGGCTTTCTGATGACAAATTCCTGTGGCACTAAAGGCCAGGTTATCTCCCTTATAAAGATCAAATCCCTGCTGATAAACCGGTTCGGCAGAGGTTGTATTAAAAGAGCAAAGCGGGCTGGCTATCTGGCCATCAGGACAACTCATAAGATGGATATCGCCTGTCTGTGTTATATCTGCGGGTAATGCGGAGACGCCATTACACCGCTGCAAAACATCGTCAGGGCTGCCGGCCTCAGCACAGTCCCTGTTTTTACTGGTTTCCAGGTGAAAAGTATTCCGGGCGTTTTCTGTTATCAGATTGGCAACTTGCAGAGCCAGCTCTCTTCTCAGTGTTTCAGGAAGAGGGTGGCTGACTTCAAATTGGGATCTCCCTGGGTTAATCAGATCATCCTTAAGCACTAACACCCTGACCGAATACTCCTCTTGTTCAACTTTTACGGTGATAACAACGCTTCGATGCTGCTGGCAAATATACCGGTGTTCTGCATCATCTTCATCCAGCTCAGCCTCATGTTTTGGCATTTCATCATGCCATTGATAGGACTGGTTATAGAACTTGCTCTGGCTGTTAGCCCCTATTGAATACAGATAATCGCCACAATAGGACAGCCGGACGAGGTTACCGAACTGATAAGCGATAGTATTGGCCGCCATGGGCAGACAGTCTGGCTGACCCAATGTCACCTGGCTCCCGAACCACATGGTCAACGCCCCTTTGTACACGAGACTGTAGCGGTTGTTTATGATCAGATTGCCTGCCCGGGTGGCATTATTGATAGCGTTATTGCCACAGTACTTTGCTGCCCGTGTAGCCAGTGCAATGGTCCGCTGCCATATTGGCTTATCCGTAATGGTGGATTGGTGTTTCTGTTCTCTGCGACTGCTTTGCTCTTTATGTTTGGTATCAGCAACAGGAGAATCAGGTTTATTCAAAATTACGATATTCTGTCCCTTATAATGCCCACTGCTATTAGCCCCGTTCCAGTCAGCTATTAGTTGATAGAGCAACCCCGGGGCCTCACCGATACCATAACTGTCGATTAGTAGTTACCATTTCTATAAAACGTGCATTGATATATTGTGAGAACGAGAGCCATCAGGGACTTAGTCTTTCTATTGGTCGATTAGTTCCCATAGTAAGAAGGTTTCTTTGAATTTTTAACAGGTAAAGCAGGATTCTGTCCTATACTCGGCGGTGAAAATAATTTCGATATTGTTCCTCTTTACGCTTTGTCAGGGCGATTTGTCAGAGAGAGGAGCATAAGAAATAGAAAACAGCATTGAAATGCTGTTGTACTCTGGCTGACTCCGAGCACGCCTTTTTTCAATTACCTGCCCTGCAAGTCCTGTTGATACGCCCGCTGTTCTGAATCCTTCACCATGGTTTCTTTTTTGATTGAGGATACCGTCGTGGGTGACAAACCTGTCGACCTGCTACGCCACCAAGTCCCTGTTCTGATGATCGCTCCGGGTCTGCGTGATGCCGTCGGGGGAACGGTCACCAAAGTCATGTCGCAGCCTGATGTTGTACCCACCGCTATCAGCCTGCTCGGTACACCCTACGCACAACACTGCTGGGGCAGAGATATTCTCGCTTTGGATGAAAATGATCCTGGCTTTGCCATTATCAAGCCATCGGGTAATGATCCTCTGGTAGCCCTGATCGAGGGTGACAAAGTATTAATTAAAGAAACAGAGATGGAGCCTGAATTATACGCTTATCGTCTGGGTCCAAACCCTTCATCATGGAAAGTAGGCGAGCCTGTGGTTCTGGCAGGAATGTACGAGCAACTATCTGCATTCTTGCAGACAGCCCTGCGCAGCCTGAACAATAAATCCGTGGGTGACAAACCCGGCCTCAACAGGCTCAATGCTGAGTAAAACCAGCCGCATCTTAGTGTCCTTAGAACAGGGTGTCTGGTAAGAATAGCCCTGTTCCTGTGTTTGTTTTGGTTCTTATCTGTGGCGAGGTCATTCATGATAATGAGCCGGGTTATCGGATATCGAGGTCTCGGGGGGCGCCGGAAAACACGCTCGCAGGCATTCGACTTGCGGCTAATCGCGGACTGCAATGGGTTGAGGTGGATGTAACAGGTTCTTTTGAAATTTTAACAGGTAAAGCAGGATTCTATCCTATACTGCGGTGGTGAAAATAATTTCGACATCGTTCCTCTTTATTACGCTTTGTCAGAGAGAGGAGCATAAGAAATAGAAAGCAGTATTAAAATGCTGTTTTACCCTGGTTGATTCTGAGCACACTGTTTTTCCAATTACCTGCCCTGCAAGTCCTGTTGATACACCTGCTGCTCTGAATCCTTCGCCATGGTTTATTTTTTGATTGAGGATACCCGTTGTGAGTGACAAACCCACTACCCGGAGCCGGGAATATAAGGCTTTGGCTCTGGTTATTGTTGTTCTTTTCCCCTTGCTGAGCATCATGGTGGTCAGTGGCTATGGCTTTATGGTCTGGTTCTCCCAACTGATGATGGGGCCTCCGGGTCATGGGTAAACCTTTGTAGCGCTCGCTGCTTCTGCCTCTTTAGCCACGATTGTCACTCTCAGCATTTATCCTATGATTCGTAACTTCATTCTCTATGTTCTCCGGTTTCTGAGAGAGCTTTGGCAAACCTTATCCAGACCGGCCCGGTATATCAGTCTGGGTGTCATTACCACTGTTTCGTTTTTGATGGGCATTATTTTCTGGGGTGGCTTTAATACCGCCCTGGAGTTCACCAATACCGAAGCCTTCTGCATTTCCTGCCATGAAATGCGGGATAATGTTTACCAGGAATTGCAAGGGACAGTGCACTGGAGCAACCATTCCGGCGTCAGGGCTACCTGTCCAGACTGCCATGTACCCCACAACTGGACCAATAAAATTGCCCGGAAAATGCAGGCATCCAAAGAAGTGTGGGCAATGATCTTCGGGACTATCGATACCCGGGAAAAGTTTGAGGCAAGGCGGATAGATCTGGCCTCTAATGAGTGGGCCCGCTTTTCGGCCAACAAATCCCTGGAATGTAAAAACTGCCATAGCTACGACAGCATGAAATGGGAGGATATGTCACCGCTGGCCCAGAAACAGATGAAAGGGGCGGCGGCCAGAGATCAGAGCTGCATTGATTGTCATAAGGGTATTGCCCATCACCTGCCGGTCACGGATGGTCGTACGCACCAGTTACTGTCTGTTGTCAGCATCAGTATTCCTGAGGTTGGGAAAAACTATTTCGTCGTGCTTCAGAAGCCACTGTATATGGATGCCACCACCAAAGAGGAAGCCGGGGAACTGAATATTGCTACTGAAATTACCGTGACCGAAAAGAGCGAAGGTCGGGTTAAATTCCGGTTAGCAGGCTGGCGGAAACGCATTGGTGCCGGTCGGATAATTAATGAAGACTTTGGCATCAATATTAAAGAGGCTGAACTGACCAAAGCCGCGGCCAAATCAGACGACGTAGTCAAGGTTCTGGAAGAGAAAGAGGATGATCTGACTGGACTGACCTGGCAAAAAGTAACCGTAGACCTGTGGACCGATGCCAGCGAGCTGACCGACTCGGCTACCGGGTTATGGGATTTTGCCGCTACCACCTATCGTGAGTCCTGCAGCCAGTGTCACAGTCAGCCGGATGTGGCGCATTTCGACGCCAATACCTGGCCCGGGATGTTTAATGGCATGATTGCCTTTGTCAATATGGATGATGATACCCAGAATCTGGTGTTGAAATACCTTCAGTTCCATTCATCGACTTATGCGGAGCCCCATGGCTCTGATGCCGAAAAGAAACCCGGTGAACCCATCGGGGCAGAGCAAACAAAAGCGGATGAGTCTACCATTGCTGGTGAAATTGCTGATAGCTCGTCTGATTCGGTCTGGTAACAGGAAGCAATCTGAGGAGGTGAACAATGAAAGCTTCATTGGCTGTTTTACAGGTATTTTTATTGACAGTATTGATAGGGCCGCTCCCGGATACAGCACTTGCCAATAGTCAGGAAGGGCCGGCCATTACCCAGACCAAAGAATTTTTTGGCACACCTATCTCTGCAACCTATGGCTACCACGACTTTGCCGATCAGGCCAGTGAAAGCTATCTGCCTTTTCAGGCATTTTTTAATGACTCCATGGGCAGGATTGCCAAAATCTGCGGTGGGTCAGAGCGGGATACCGTATTTATCATTGAGAAAGAAAACGCCGTAATAAGCGCCATGTTATTCGGGCTGATCGCTGCCGGCAGCCAGCAGATTCTATTGTTGCAATACCAGTGCGTGGATCTAAGCCTGTCGTCAGGACGTTATTTCGCATCCTTTGCGGTGATCAAAAATATTTTTGTCAGTGTCAGTACTAACCAGGAGATGGGGCAGTAGCGCGGCTATAAGTAACCCTAACCCTGTGTTCTGCGCCAGGAGTAAACTTTTATGACCATCAAAAGGCGACGTTTTCTTCAGGGAGCGCTGGCGGGTTCTACGGCTGCATTATTACCCTTTTCTCCCCTCAGGGCTGCCGATTCGGCGAAAGATGCCGGTGATTTGCCTCTGGACGACGGCTGGCGGGTAACCGGCTCTCATTTTGGTGCCTTCCGGGCTTATCGCAGCAATGGTATTGTCACCGAGGTTCGGCCCTTTGAACTGGACAATAATCCCTCGGATATGCTGAAGGGAATCCGGGGCTCCATTTACAGTTCTTCCCGAATTCGCTATCCCATGGTGCGGCTGGATTTTCTGAAAAATGGCCATAAATCCGATCGTTCCAATCTGGGGAATAATCAGTACGTCCGGGTCACCTGGCAGGAAGCCTATAACCTGTTAATTCGTGAGTTGAACCGAGTTCAAACCACCTATGGCCCCTGGGCTCTGTTTGCCGGACAGACCGGCTGGCGGGCTACCGGGCAGTTTCATTCCTGCACCAATCATATGCAGAGAGCCATGGCCCTGCACGGTAATTTCGTCCGAAAAATAGGGGATTATTCGACGGGTGCCGGCCAGGTGATCCTGCCCTATATACTGGGATCCACGGAAGTGTATTCTCAGGGTACGTCCTGGGAACTGATTCTGGAAAATGCCGACACTATTATCTTATGGGCCAATGACCCACTGAAGAATCTCCAGGTGGGCTGGGCCTGTGAAACCCACGACGGCATTGGTTACCTGAAACAGTTGAAAGGTAAAGTTCAGAACAAAAAAATCCGGGTGATCAGCATTGATCCGGCCGTGACGAAAACCGCCGCCTTTCTTGGCGCCGAGACGTTCTATGTCAACCCTCTGGCCGATGTAGCCATGATGCTGGCCGTTGCCCATGAGATGATTGTCCGCAAGCTCTACGATGCTGAGTTTATTCGTGGTTACACCCTGGGCTTCAAAGAATTTAAAGCCTATGTTAACGGCGACACGGATAATACGCCGAAAACCCCGGAATGGGCTGAACCGATCTGTGGTGTCAGCCCGAAAAAAATACGAGAGCTGGCGGGTATTATGACCAGCGGGCGGACACAGATCCTGATGGGCTGGAGTATTCAGCGGCAGCAGCATGGTGAGCAGCCCTATTGGATGGCAGCAGTGCTGGCGGCCATGATCGGGCAAATTGGGCTGCCCGGTGGCGGGATCAGTTATGGTCATCATTATTCCTCCATTGGCACGCCGTCTTCCGGCGGTTCCGGGCCTAATTCCTTTCCGCTGAATCCACCGGAAGGTGTGGATCCGATTTTTGATAATGATGACTTTGCCGGTTATTCAAAGGTTATTCCGGTAGCACGATGGATTGATGCGATTCTGGAACCGGGCAAAGTGATCAATTATAACGGTGGCGAGATTACGTTGCCGGATCTGAAAATGGTGGTGATCTCTGGAAATAATCCCTGGCATCACCACCAGGACAAAAATCGCATGAAGAAGGCATTCCATAAGCTGGAGTGTGTGGTGACTGTGGATTACACCTGGACGGCAACCTGTCGTTTTTCCGATATTATATTTCCGGCCTGCACCCAGTTCGAACGACACGATATGGACTTGTATGGCTCCTATGCCGCCCGGGGTGTGCTGGCCATGCAGAAGCTGTCGGAACCGCTATTTGAGTCTCGCTCGGACTGGGAAATATGGCGGGAGTTCAGTGCCCGTATTGGACGACATCAAGAGTACACCATGGGCCGGGATGAGTTTACCTGGCTTAATTTTTTGTACGATGGTTGTCGTAGTAAAAACAAAGGCAAGTTTGAAATGCCGGATTTCACCACCTTCTGGCAGCAGGGGTTTGTGGATTTTGGCAAAGGCAAGCCCTGGGTGCGCCATGCCGAGTTCCGGGATGATCCGGAAATTAATCCGCTGGGCACGCCTTCCGGGTTGATTGAGATCTATAGCCGGAAAATTGCCCGGTATCAGTATGAGAACTGTAAGGGGCATCCGGCCTGGTTGGAAAAAGCAGAACGCAGTCATGGTGGTCCGGGTTCTGATCGTTTTCCCCTGGCGCTGCAATCCTGCCATCCGGACCAGCGCTTGCACTCCCAATTATGTGATTCTACCGACTATCGTGAAACCTATTCGGTCAAGGGTCGTGAACCGGTGTATATGAACCCGGGCGATGCGAAAAAGCGGGGGATTAAGGAAGGTGACCTGGTGAGGGTATTCAATGACCGGGGGCAGTTGATCGCCGGAGCCAGAGTCTCGGATCGTTATTACCCCGGTGTCGTGCGAATTCATGAAGGTGCCTGGTATGCACCTGTGGATGCTGAGATTGGCTCCATCGATACCTATGGTGATCCCAATACCCTGACTCTGGATATCGGCACTTCCGATCTGGCCCAGTGTTGCTCGGCATTTACCTGCATTGTCGAGATTGAAAAATGGCGGGGTAAGGCACCGAAGGTTACAGCGTTTGGTGGACCGACGGTGGTGAGTGTGTGATTCAGTATCCTTGCCCCTGTCAGATGGAGGTGTTTATTGTAACAAGCACAAATCTTTCACTATCTGACGGCTTAATTACTGAGATATGCCAGAGATCTTTCATTGTTGGGAGATTGTCCGGGGTCAAATAACGTATGACTATAGGGAAACGTTTCGGGACGTCTACTTTGTCTAACTCTTCCAATATTAAGTGATCACTGCCTTTGAGTATGCCGAGACTGATTTTTACAAGCTCGGGACGCGAGCGTAAACTGACATTTAACACGCGATTGATGGATAAGGAGCGAAGTGCATTCATGTTACGTAATCATCCACTGCCTCATAAGTGAAAATACTTTCATAAAGTTCGACATTACCGGTAGTCTTTTGCTGGTCTAAAAACTTATCATGGTCTGAACACTGGCTAAATAAATTTCCAATAATGATATTACGAAAAAAATTTTCACCGTGATGGTTGCAGCCACCCTTCTGGCCGGTTGCAAGAGTGATAAAGAAGCCGATACGGAGGCACCTGTTCCTCCCGCGCCACCGCCAGTCGAAGAGCAGCCCATCCAGCCTGAGCCACCGGCCAACCCGGGGGCGATTGGCTTTATTGACGATCTGCCGTGGCAGAATGACCTGAGTGGTAGCCTCCAGGGCCGGATTCAGTTTGCCCAGGCGTTGACGATTAACGCCAATAATAACGCTGACCAGGAGTTGCCTGATCTGACCCGGGATCGTGAAGCCATGGTGATGTTTATTGCATCGTCAGCTCCGGCTTCGGACGCTTTCATTAAATTGATCGCTTACATGGACGGGAATTTGCTGGGTGAGCGTTATCTGCTGCCACCGCACCTGCTGCCAAAGACTGATCAGAACAATACTGACGACCGGGCAGAAGTGATTTACGCCAGTAATGCCTGGAATACAAAACTGCCCTGGGACTGGATGCAGCCCGGCCTTTCTCTTGAGTTTATTGACCAGAAGGGTGATAAAGGTACTCTGTCGTCCGATCAGATAGACTTCGGTGTTCCCTCCGAGCTGGTGCTGCAGAATATTCGCATCGGGATGCTTATGGAGCCCAATGACACTCATCTAATGGAGCAGCAATCGGCTCTGCTTGGCGTTGACTATTTCCAGAAAGTCCCTGTTGCCAGTCTGGTGGTGGCTAACTATCTGCCGGTGTACTGGGATCAAATTGTCCTGCCCGATGGCACCTGGTATGAACCGGGCGGCACCAGTGAGACGGAAGGTGATGTTTACTCCGGAGATATGCGTGAACGTATCGGTAAAGAACTGATATCAATAGGTATCAATAATGCCAACTTCGGAATCCCCGACTCCCAGGGCGGTGCCCAATGGCAACCTGCCTATTTCAATCAGCGGGTGGTTCATAAAAGTCAGGGGTTTTACACCAACGGTGAGATACAACATGGACTCAGTGGCGGCAACGGCATGCTGACACTGTACAGCACCACCGGTAATGAGTTCAGTCATGAAGGTGGTCACTCTCATGGTATGGGGCATTATCCGGGTGGCGGCCAGTGGAACACTCATAACCAGGTCAGCGGCTGGGGCTACGACAGCTTTCAGAACCGGATGATCGGCAATATGCGCTGGACTGTAGAGCCCTCCGATAATGTCTATGACGGTTATATTACCAAACCCTTTAAAGAGCTATATAAATACAACACCGACGCCATGAGTGGTGGTCACAGTTCTTCACCCATCTCAAAATATACCCTGCATACGGGTTACACCCTGAAGCGCATTCAGGCTAATTTCGCAACCATGGCCAACCTGTCATCAGAGTCCAGTACCGGGTATGTCAAGTGGAACCCTGACACTCAGTCCATGGAAGAATTGACAGACAGTAACCGTCTAAAGCCGGTTATGATTGGAAAACCGGTGTATACAATGGTGGGTTTCTATGACCCACAGAAGACCTTGAAGTCTTATATATACCCGGCCATGAAGGGTAATTACGGTACGGTTTACCAGCACAATGCACCGGAACCGGGTGATTGCTGGATGAATGTGGATTATGCTGATGGCTCTCTGGATTCCATTGGTCTCAATGGTCTCCGGTATGGCTCCAGCACCAGCAACAAGTTCCACATTAATCTGGCACAAAGTCGGAACCCGGAGGTGGTATCGCTGTATTGTCCAGCCGAAGATATTGAGCCGCTTTATCAGGACTGGCTGATAGACGACTACTTCCAGATAACTGAATTTAAAGCCTGGGGTGCCGACAAGGGGAACTCCAAAGCCGGGGATATGTACGCCTACAGCAGGAACAGCACCACGGAATACTATCGTCAGTTAAAGGATGGTAGCTACGGGTACTTCCCGGCCACTGGTGAGTCCAATGACTACTGGTTTTTTGAAGGCACTGACCTGACACTGCTGCCAGTGTTCAAAGACACTCTGAATCCTGACGACCTTGGAGAAACACTGCTCACCAGTCGACCATTGAATCCTTCAGCCGAGAACCCACCGCCAACGATTACTATTGGCCGGGATAAAGGCTATTCGGAAGTGATCGACCAGCTGTCCCTGTTTGTTGACAACGCTGATATTCCGAAGGTAGTCGCCAGTTTGGAGGCATTTGAAGCCTCTATCCTTCTTTCATACGGCACCGGTAGTATTATTGACGTTGTTGGATCGGGTTCCGGACAGGCAGGTGAGATTTATCGGTTAAAGAATGCCAGCACCCTGACCCATGATTATTTCCTGCTCAAGCACCAGGGCTTTGATCTGCCTCCCAATAATCAGCAAAGCAACAACCAGTGGAAGTATCTGGGTTCAGCAGAAGACCATGTCAATGTTGCACCCATTCCGGCCAGCTTCGAACGCCATGATAATGACCTGAGTATGGATGAGCGAGTGGCCAGTTACTATGGTATTGACCAGTTGCTGGGCTGGGAGGATCGGGAAACCACCACCGAAGACCGGCAGGTGTTTGTCTATGCCAATGCCAGTCTCGATTCCCGGGATTACTTTATGCAGCGCACGGCGGCACAGAGTGATGCATTCCCGGAGAACCAGACCAGCAGTGAATCCTGGATCTACATCACCAGTAACCAGACGCTTGAGCCCATCATGCCGGGTAATATAACACTGGCAGCGTTTGATCAGCTGATGCTTGACTGGTATCGGCAGGATGCCCTCAGAAGCTGGGATGACGAGAAAGCTTCCGGTGGTGTCAAAGGTGAAATATTTTTCTATAACAAGGGTGGTAAGCGTTACTACCAGTTAAAGAAAAATGGTTACGGTTACTTTCCTGACGCCATTGATAATAATGACTGGGATTATCTTGGTTCATTCAACCCAGAGTAAAAATGGTAGTTTTTGAATCTGTGATGTATTGATAGTGATTAAAAACAGCACCTGCAGGTGCTGTTTTTTTTTGTTTGCCCAGCGAAGCGGGCAAACCCGTCAGGCTGAAAGAAGCCTAACCACCCCGACTGGGGGGAAGGTAATCTGAATGGCATCAAAAGTAGGCGCTTTAGGCGAGGACGTTGCTGGCCAGCAGCAAGGTCTGAAGGAAGCCATAGGAAGTCAGAGGTACACAGCACAAGTAAGCCTGATTCGGCAGGTCGGGAGCGGTAATCGTGCGAAATAGCGCGCTATTCTCCTCACAAAAACCGGATTTTTATCCTCAGTTTTCTGCTGTCCTCGCTACGGGCGCTATTCTCGGACAGCTTCCTGGAACGCCTGTGAGCGTTTGGGAATAACCTGATCACAGAGAAAGGAATACGTAATCTGAACGACGCGGGGCAGTAAGTTGTGAGAGTTCACTACAGCCTGTACGGTCGCCTGCTCTGTACAATGTTTGGTTCGACCATGGCAGGCGGAATAGTTCGTAATTGCTCAAAATTAACAGGAATAGCTACTGTCCTGATCCGTAAAAATGGCTGCGGGTCTCGAAATAGCGATATGCAGAAAGAGGAGGGCGCCAGGCCTGAGAGACAAGGCACCATCACAGAGAGTTAGCGGGATCTGATCAGGTCGAAAGCAGCTCCTCGAGCTTTCTCGTCACATGATCAGGTGACGTGGTTTTTCGTGCAATTAGTGCATACATGGACGGCACCACAAACAATGTCATCAGGCTGGATACGGTGACACCGGCAAAGACCACTACACCAATTGAAAACCGGAACTCAGAACCAGCACCTGTCGCCATTAGCAGTGGAATTGCACCAACGACGGTGGTCAATGCAGTCATCAGAATAGGCCGCAGTCGCAGGGCTGAGGCTTCCAGTACCGCTTGCTCAAAGGCTACCCCCTGATCACGCAGCTGATTGATAAACTCGACAATCAAAATACCATTCTTGGCGGACAATCCGATAAGCATGATCATGGCCAGCTGGCTGAAGATATTGAGTGTTTCTCCTGTTACCACCAGTCCAAACAGGGCGCCAGAAATACCCAGGGGTACGGTCAGCATAACAATCAGCGGGTGCACAAAGCTCTCAAACTGGGCGGCCAGTACCAGGTAAACGATCAGCATGGCCATGGCAAAAACAAAGACGATGGCACTCTGGTTTGACCGGTAATCCAGTGATTCCCCTTTGTAGTTGACGATGGCTTCCGGCGGCAGAAGGTCAACCACCTGCTGGTCGAGAAAGCTCAGGGCGTCACCAATGGAATAGTTGCCTTCAAGGCCGGCAGAAAGGGTAATAGCCCGATTACGGTTATAGTGTTTGAGCGTGGCGGCTTTGCCAACCTCTTGCACGGTGACCAGGTTGTCCATGCGAATCAGGGCACCTGTCGTATGAGAACGGACGTATAATGATGCCAGATCGAGGGCACTGGTAAAGGCTTCCTCTTTGGCCCGCAGGAACACATCATACTCTTCACCCCGTTCCATAAAGGTGGTATCGGTGACACCGCCCAGCATGGTTTCCAGCGTGGCGCCGATCTCTTCTGCGGAGACACCCAGCTCCTGTGCCCGTTCACGATTAATGGTGATTTCCAGCTGCGGCTGGTTCTGGTTGAAGTCGATGTCCACATCACTGAGGCCGGGGTTTTCTCTTGCCTTTTCAGCAATAATGTCTGCCCACTCCACCAGTTGCTCGAAAGAACCACCACCCAGCACAAACTGAACAGGGGCTTGAGAGCGTCCACCGATGGTCGAGCGCATCACGGGAATGGCCCGGACATTGGGAATGTTGGCGGTTAACTGGCGAACCTGATTCATTACCTCGGCGGCACTGACGTCACGGTCGCTCCAATCTTCCAGCGTGCCAATTAGAATGCCGGAGTTGCTGCCACTGTTACCACCCCAGCCGGGAGAGCGCACAAACAGGTATTTCAAAACGCCCTGGCCCAGATGCGGGAGCAGTTTTTCTTCCAGTTGCAGCATGCTGTCTTCCATGCTGTCAAAGTTGGCGCCTTCTGGCCCCCGGACCATAACAATAAACTCACCCCGATCTTCCGATGGCGTGAAAGATTGTGGAATCATCGGGTAGAGCAGGGCGGTAGTGCCAAGGGATGCGCCAAGTAATAGCAGGCCTGCCCAGCGGAAACGCAGCAGTTTTGCCAGTGCTTTCCGGTAGCCATCGGTCAGTCTCTGGTGGGTCTTTTCGATCACCAGGCTGGCTTTTGAGGGCTTGATATTCAGCTTTAATAGCTGCGAGCTCATCATCGGTGAGAGCGTCAGGGCAATCAGGCTGGAGAAGACCACGGCGCCAATCAGCGTCATGGCGTATTCGGAAAACAGCCTGCCTACGGAACCTTCCATAAAGACAATGGGCACAAAGGTCATGACCAGTACGACAGTGGTCGCCACCACAGCAAAACTGACCTCGCGGGCACCTTTCCAGGCGGCGACCAGTGGTGGTTCACCCCGTTCCAGATGCTGGTGGATGTTTTCCAAAACAATAATGGCATCGTCCACCACCAGGCCAATGGCCAGTACCAGGGCCAGTAAGGTCAGTAGATTGATGGAGTAGCCCATCAGCTGAATAACAATAAAGGCACTGATCAGTGAGATTGGCACGGTCACTGCGGGGATCAATGTTGCCCGGGCATTGCCCAGAAAGATGTAAAGCACCAGGACCACCAGGGCAATGGTCATGCCCAGGGTGTAATACACCTCGTCAATGGCGGACTGGATATAAATTGACGAGTCCCGGGTGGTGGTCATAAAGGTGCCTTCCGGCAGGAACGGCGTGAACGCTGCTACTTCATTTTTAACATTCTGAATGACTTCCAGCGGGTTGGCCTGAGACAGTGGCACAATACCAAGGCTCAGTACATTACGGCCATTGGCTTTGGCCAGAGTTTCGACCTCTTTGGCTTCTGTGCGGATGGAGGCGATGTCTTCCAGGTAAACTTTGTTATTACCGTCCTGGCGGATTAACAGACGGCGAAAGTCGTTAACGGTGTTGTATTCCCGGTTAACCCGAACGGGCAGTGTTCTGAGCGTGTCAGTTAACTCACCGGCGGGGAGTTCGACGTTGTCTCTGCGCAGGGCGCTGCGCACATCGCTGGTGGTGATCTGACGGGCGGCCATGGCCTGGGCATCCAGCTCAATGCGCATAACATATTCACGGGAACCCATCACATCCACGGAGCTGACACCATCCACCAGAGAGAGCCGGTCCTGAAGGGTTCGCTCGGCATAGTCGGTCAGCTCAATCAGTGACATGGTGTCGCTTTGCAGGCTGATATTGATAATGGTTTCACCACTGCCGTCGTTTTTCCAGACAATGGGTGACTCCGCTTCATCCGGCAGTCGCCAGATCACCCGGGACATGGCTTCACGGACATCATTGGCAGCGTTTTCCATTTCCCGGTCGGGGGAAAACTCAATAGTGATTCTGGAGTTACCATTGCGGCTGGTGCTATCGATAAAACGCACCCCTTCAATACCGCCGAGCTGGTCCTCTATAACATTGGTGATCTTGCTTTCGATGACCTCTGCAGAAGCACCATTATAAGAGGTGGACACCATCACGGAGGGGGGCGTAATGTCTGGCAGTTCACGAACCGGAAGCAGGTTAAAGCTGATCACACCGAAGGTGATTAGCAATAAACTGACGACCGTGGCAAATATCGGGCGTTTGATGGATAAATCAGACAGTATCATGGTCAGAGCATTACCTTATCAGCATCAGAAACGGTTGAATTCCCGGGTGTGGAAGTCAGTGTCTGCTGGTCTTCAGCCATGACGTCCACTGAGCGACCATCGCTGACCTTGACGACGCCTTCATTAACCACCATTTCACCGGCACTGAGACCTGATAACACGACAATGAATCTATCCATGGTCTGACCGGTGGTGATCTGTCGGCGCTCAACCTTACTCTCTTCATCAATGACATAAACAAAGCGACGGTTGCCGTCAAAAAGGATGCTGCGGGACGGGATCACCAGTTGCTGTTCTCCCGGGCGTTCGACGGTGGTTCGCATCAGCATGCCCGGGCGGAGATTCATCGCCGGGTTCTGCAATATGGCCCGAACCTGAAAGGTCAGACTGGTCGGATCAATGCGCGGGCTGATGCTGTCAATGGTGCCGGTGAAGGTTTTACCGGGCCAGGCATCGGTGCTGGCGGTGACTCTGGCACCTTGATGAACATAGCGGAGACTGCTTTCCGGAAGATCAAAGGTCAGCTTCATGGCGCTGAGGTCATCCAG
>NZ_JAVRMB020000352.1:0-5003 GCF_031844845.1 Endozoicomonas sp. | reverse complement strand
ACAGATGATGAAGCACACCCGCAAGGGCGAAGCGCTTTACATGCACTGCCTGCCTGCAGACATCACCGGCGTTTCCTGTAAGGAAGGTGAAGTGACTGAAGGCGTGTTTAACAAATACCTGGTAGACACCTACAAGGAAGCGGGCTGGAAGCCTTATATCATTGCTTCCATGATCCTTAACCGTCGTTTTGCCAACCCGGACGTGGTGCTTGAAAACCTGATGAAGAAAGGCGCTCGTCGTATTGATGCCTGATCTTTTCTGAATCACTCCCTGGCTGGCGTCAGGGAGCGTTTGCCAGCCATGTGGGGGGAAGTACCTTGTCTGAATTCAGTTTATCCATCAAACAGGAGCCTAACCGCTTCTTTAACGGTGAGTCTTCACCACTGTTCAGTACCGAAGTTGCCAGGATTGCCCGTGAATTCCACCAGCGGATTCCCGGCTATAAGCCTACGCCACTTCGCTCTCTTGACCATCTCGCTCAACAGCTCGGCCTCGGCAAAATTCTGGTGAAAGATGAGTCTTATCGTTTTGGCCTGAATGCTTTCAAGGTTCTGGGTGGCTCTTATGCCATTGGCCAGTGTGTCAGTAACAAACTGGGCATACCGCTGGAGCAGTTCAGCTTTGACAGCCTGAAAGGTCAGGAACCCATCACCTTTACCACCGCCACCGATGGCAACCATGGCCGTGGCGTTGCCTGGGCCGCCATGCAGCTGGGGCAGAACGCTGTTATTTATATGCCCAAAGGTGCGGCTCAGGAACGGGTAGATAACATTCGTCGTTTAGGTGCGGAATGTATTGTCACCGATCTTAACTATGACGATGCCGTCCGTCTTGCCTGCAAAAATGCCGATAATAATGGCTGGCTGATGATTCAGGACACTGCCTGGGAAGGTTATACCGAAATTCCCGCGTGGGTCATGCAGGGTTACATGACCATGGCTGACGAAGCGGTTGAGCAGATGCAGGCCATGGGTATTGAACGACCAACTCATACTATTCTTCAGGCCGGCGTTGGCGCCATGGCCGGTGGTGTGCTGGGTTATCTGGCCAATCGTTTTGGTGCGGATCGCTTTACCGGTATCACGGCTGAACCTCACGAGGCTGATTGTATTTATCAATCTGGCTGTAGCGGTGATGGCGCTGCCGTTAATGTCACCGGTGACCTGGACACCATTATGGTGGGGCTGGCCTGTGGTGAACCTAACTCGCTGGGCTGGGAAATATTGAAAAATTGCAGCCGTCACTTCCTGTCGGTTGAAGACCGCACCGCAGCCATCGGCATGCGTGTTCTCGCCAGCCCAATAGCCGGTGATGAGCGGGTAATTTCCGGAGAGTCTGGCGCTATTGGTGTCGGCACACTGTACGCCATTGCCCATCATCCCGATGCCAAAACCATCATGAAAGACCTGGGGCTGGATCAGAACTCCGTGGTGCTGCTGTTTAACACCGAAGGCGATACTGACCCCGTGAATTATCAGGATGTGGTCTGGGAAGGTAAATACGGCATCTGATTAAAAACAATCTCGTTCCCACGCTTTTAGGCCCTATGGGTCCTGCGTGGGAGCGAGGCTTAAAAACAAACAAGGATATACGACCATGACTAAAGAACTGAACATCCCTTTTTCTGAAATCCTGAAAAAAGCCGAAGAATACAAGCCAGATATGACCCGTTTCCTGCGGGACATGATTGCCATCCCCAGCGAATCCTGCGACGAAGAAAAAGTCGTACTTCGCATCAAGGAAGAGATGGAAAAAGTTGGCTTTGACAAGATAGAAATCGACCCACAGGGCAACATCCTTGGCTACATTGGCCACGGCAAACACGTGATCGCCATGGATGCCCACATTGATACTGTAGGCGTGGGCAACCTGGACAACTGGACCTTCGACCCTTATCAGGGTTACGAAGATGAAGAAACCATCGGTGGCCGTGGTGCTTCCGATCAGGAAGGCGGCATGGCTTCCATGGTTTACGCCGGCAAGATCATCAAGGACCTGGGACTGGAAGACGACTTCACTCTGGTAGTGACCGGCACCGTTCAGGAAGAAGACTGCGACGGCCTGTGCTGGCAGTACATCATCAACGAAACCGGCCTGCGTCCTGAGTTCGTAGTCAGCACCGAACCTACTGACTGCAACATCTATCGCGGACAGCGCGGACGTATGGAAATCCGTGTAGAAGTCGCCGGTGTCAGCTGCCACGGTTCTGCACCAGAGCGCGGCGATAACGCCATCTTCAAGATGGGCCCGATCCTGAATGAGATCAAAGAACTGGCCAACCACCTGGGCGATGATGAGTTCCTGGGTAAAGGTACCCTGACTGTTTCTGAAGTGTTCTCCACCTCCCCAAGCCGTTGTGCCGTTGCTGACAGCTGCGCCATCTCTATCGACCGTCGTCTGACCTGGGGTGAAAGCTGGGAAGGTGCGCTGGAAGAAATTCGTGCACTGCCTGCGGTTCAGGAAGCTGGCGGCAAGGTCACCATGTACAACTATGACCGTCCAGCCTACACCGGACTGGTTTATGAAACTGAGTGCTACTTCCCTGCATGGGTTCTGCCTGAAGACCACATGGTGACCAAGGTTACCGGTGACTGCTTTGAGCTCCTCTTTGACAAGAAGCCTGTGGTTGATAAGTGGACCTTCTCTACCAACGGTGTCTCCATCATGGGTCGTTACGGCATCCCTGTCGTTGGCTTTGGACCGGGTAAAGAGCCTGAAGCTCATGCTCCAGATGAGAAGACCTGGAAAGATCACCTGGTGAAGTGTGCTGCCATGTACGCTGCGATTCCGGGCATGTATCTGCATAACCTGGAAGAAAAATAACAAGGAACGAAGAGAAACGCCTCGTTCCCACGCAGGACCCACAGGGCCTAAAAGCGTGGGAACGAGAAATACCACCGTCGTCATTCCCGCGAAGGCGGGAATCCATCGCTAGCAGTGGATCCCCGCCTTCGCGGGGATGACGGATGGGGGGGATATTTGCCCTTTTGCGACACCCGCCTTCGAGGTTGTCGCAAAACCCTCGTTCCCATGCTCCGCGTGGGAATGCATACGGATTTGGCCGCATGTACAGAAACCTCTCCTTGCCCGAATCTGTGGGGGTTTCAGGCTGGTTATTCACTTGTGGCGAGTACGGTATGCATTCCCACGCAGGACCCCCAGGGCCTAAAAGCATGGGAACGAGGTGTTCGGAGGGTTTTGCGACAACCTCCTTCGCGGGGATGACTGTGGGGTATTAATTTGCCTTTTTACGACAACCTCAAGACCGTGGGAACAAGAAACCCTTTTCTTCCGTGTCTTTGTGGTTCAAATCAGTTAAGCCAAAAAAGGTAAGGGACCATGAATGTCCTTATAAAAAACGCAACGCTAGTGAATGCGGATACCAGTGAGCGAGCAGATTTACTGACTCGCAACGGTATCATTGAACGTATTGCTCCCCATATCGAATTGCCTGAGGGAGATAATGACACAGAAATCATCAACGCCGCCGGTCACTATGTGATACCTGGCGGCGTTGACGTTCATACTCATCTGAATATTGATGTGGGTATTGCCCAGAGCTGTGATGACTTCTACAGCGGCACGGTGTCAGCAGCCTGCGGTGGAACAACCACCATTGTTGACCACATGGGCTTTGGTCCGGCAGGCTGCTCTTTGCACCACCAGCTGGAGCGCTACCACGAATTTGCCCGTGACAAGGCGGTCATTGATTACAGCTTCCACGGCACTATCCAGCATATAGACGACAGTATTCTTGAAGAGATGGAGTCCATGGTGCTGGAAGAAGGAATCTCCAGTTTCAAACTCTACCTGACCTATGGCTACAAACTGGATGACGGTCAGGTTCTGGCCGCACTGGAACGATTGAATCAACTCAATGCCCTGACCTGCGTTCATCCGGAAAATGATGGTGCTATTCGTTTTCTGAAAGAGAAAATTCTGGCGCAGGGATCTAATGCCCCTATTTATCATGCGCTAAGTCGACCACCGGAGTGCGAAGCAGAAGCTGTTGGTCGTATGATCAATCTGGCTACGCTGGCTGGTGATGCCCCTCTTTATATTGTTCACCTCTCCAACGGCATTGGTCTGGAATATATTCGCCAGGCCCACCAGCGAGGACAGGCGGTGTTTGCAGAAACCTGTCCGCAGTATCTGTTACTGGATATCAATCGCTACAACAGCTCCACCAGTGAGAGCGATAGCAATGCACACCCTTATGATGAAGGACTCAAATTCATCATGAGCCCCCCGCTTCGTGACCACTATCATCAGAATCAACTCTGGAAGGGCCTGATGGATGGTTCCATCAGTACGGTGGCCACCGATCACTGCGCATTTACCATGGCGCAAAAACGGGCGGGAAGGGATGGTTTCCAGTATTGCCCCAACGGGGTTCCCGGCGTGGAAAACCGAATTCCACTGCTCTTTTCGGAAGGCGTTATGAAAGACCGCCTGTCCATTAATCACTTTGTTGAACTGGTCAGCACCCGTCCGGCACAGCTTTTCGGACTTTATCCCCGTAAGGGCCTGATTGCCGAAGGGGCTGATGCGGATCTGGTCATCATCGATCCCAGGCGGGAAGTCACTCTCAGCCAGCAGCTTATGCATGGTCGCTCTGACTATTGCCCTTATGAGGGCATGAAGTTGCAGGGCTATCCCGTGATGACCCTGTCCCGGGGAGAGATCATTGTCCGGGATGGTCAGTTCACCGGCACTCCCGGTCACGGGCAGTTCATCCATCGCAAACCATTGGATGAAGGTTTCAGGTATTGGGGTGACACTCCCCGCCTTACCAGGTGAGGCTTCTTTCTGACTTCACAGGCTACTGCCAGTTTATAACAACTGGACTTACACAGAAGCCTCCATCAGCAGTAACCGGGTGCCCCTCGGTTATTTTGTAATAACTTGTAGCACTGTAAAACAGTCATCGACTGATTATCGTCAACGACTGTTTTACTGATAAATCTGGAGAGACTCCAGACCATGACAAGAAATACACAAG
>NZ_JAVRMB020000351.1:0-5776 GCF_031844845.1 Endozoicomonas sp. | reverse complement strand
AAAAGGGCATAGCCTGCCATCTTTATATGCATCCATCGTAACAATGTTCTGAGCTTTTTCTGCCAGAGATGTTTGCACCCAAATTGATGTTTCAGCTGCTGAAACATTGGCTCAATTGGCCACCTTTTTGAGTAAGCCAATAATACTTCATGGCCATTCATATCAGGATTGGTTGATAAGAATAATTTGGCTTCCGTCTCACCTTTGTCATTTATAAAGCGACTCCAAACCACTCGGACGATTCGACCTTTAAGAAAACGAGCACGGCATATGCAGGAACGAAAAGAAACGTCACGATATTTTCCGTAAAGCCATACAGGCATCCTCGTTTCAGGTAATTTCTCAACCTCATCCGGTGTCATTTTAACGCCATATTTACGTGGTTTTCCTCGTTTCTTAAAAGGCGACGGAGGGAATGCGACAATGGGTAACGCATAGAGGACTCTGTTTTTTGGTATATGACCAACAACCTCATAGCCAAGCTCAAGGGCTGGCTTCATGAGTGTCCAATTCATAAACCAACAGTCAGTGAGTAATCGAATCGCCTTGTCAGAGAGCGTCTGTCGTATGGATTTTAACATCGCAGATGCAATTTTTAACTTGCTGGTATTGCCTGATTTTGGTGATGGGAAAGCCATGACAGAAATAGCTGTGTATACCTTATCTGAAGCTCGTTGGAAGGCGATCGCTACGTAGACCCAGCATTGTCCAAGAATATACTTGCTTTGGTTCTTTTTTTTACTGTGCTGGTAATGTATTCGACATGCCGGTGCATTTTCCGAGCAACGCTCAAGCGTCACGTCATCAAGAATCATGGAAATGATTTGATCTTCTGGAGCTTTTGATGCGACCAATAATACTAACCGATGCGACAAACTTCGCCAGCGCCAGGAGCCATGAGAAACCCAGTGATGATAACTGCTCCAAACATTTTCGTAATGGATCGTTAACAGGGCTTGTGTGAAAAACCCTTCACCGGACAGCATGGGACAGCATGCTTCCAATAAGTAATTCGCAAAACGTTGGTGCAGCAAGTGATGATACTGATCCAGCTAAAAAAGTCACATAAATAGCGAGTTCGCGGAGAATAGTTTTGTGATCTTCTGAGAGCATGGCTACCGTCTCTATTGGTTTAGATGACGGTTGGTTTAGCAGTATTTATGTGGCTCTTTGGTACTTATAATTCTCTAAACTCGAGTTAAATGGGAGCAATGCCTGAATATTAATTTAGTGGAACCGGAAATTGATCTACATTTATCAAGTATTATCAGTTCATAGCCTCCGGAAAATTAGACTGCAGGTGCTCGATATTCATAGAATCTGAATGAATGTAGATTGTAACTATTCAAAATCTATGGAGAGTGTCGTCCAAACATACCAGTTTGTTTTGTCCGATTTAATTAATAAAAAAAACAGAAGTTCAGTTGAATTTTAAGTGTCTTTAGGGTGCTGAACAGTTACCACAGATTTAACTAACTTGTCTGATTCGAGTGGTTTCAGGGATTAATAAATGGACTCCTGTTGGGGGGGGGAGAAAGTCAGGAGTTAAAGGAATGTCCGTTTCCCTTTCGCTGCAAGGCTTCAGGTTACATTGATGATGCAGGTTTGTTAAATACATCGGCAGACAGGTTAAAGCAGTAAATTATTTGGAATTGTCTATGAATATGGCTCGTACTTCAGCGTAACTTTTTGTTTCGGCTATCTTGGGGTCATCGAAGGTTTGAGCTATCAGGCCTTGACTGTTTCAGGCGAAACGGAGAGAGGGTTTATCCTGACGTTATTTTAGAAAAATTCATACTGCCTTCGGACTGTTTTTTGTATGGCATTAACTACTGTCGACATGACTCCTTTGGGAAAAACTCTCAAGGATCTACAGCACACCAGATCGCTCAGCAAGGAAGCACTCTGGCAAGGTAAAAATGTGACGGAAGCTGTGCCGAAAACCAATATAAGGCCAGCCTCTGGGGCACAATCCGAGCAGGTAATGTCCGTTATGCCAGCCTCTGAAATCATCAGTGGGCTGCTGCTCGTGACCGATTGTACCCGTAAAATTGCCCGATATATTCCCGGAACAACCTTCTGGCTGCCCTTGCTGCAAATGGCGCAACAACTGTGTGTTGCGGCTGCAGCATCATGTTCAGAGAGTGAGTTTGAGTGTGATGATGGGCTATGTATTCCGAGATCTCTGGCATGTTCTGGAGTAAGTCTATGCTCCAATGGTGAGGATCAGCTGCCGGCCCGTTGTCTTGAGAAATCCTGCCCATATGACCAGTTTCAGTGTGATAACGGAGAATGTATCTCTCAGATTTCCGTGTGTGATGGTATCAATGATTGCAGCCAAAACGAGGATGAGGGTTCTGATAACTGTAATCAAAGTCCCTGTGCAGAGGATGAGTTTTCATGTGAAAATGGGCGTTGCATACCGAAATCTGAACGATGTAATGGTGTTCCATACTGCAGCAATAACAGGGATGAATCTGCGCAACTCTGTCTTGGTTTAGACTGTTTTTTCCCCGATATACGCTGTGAAAGTGATGATAGGTGTATCTCGACTTCATCGCTATGCGATGGGCGTAAAGACTGTCAAAATCTTGAAGATGAATCCGCTGAAACCTGTCTTGAAAAAGATTGTGCTGCAGACAGGTATCGGTGTCAAACCACGGGTCAATGCCTTCCGCAGTCATGGGTTTGTGATGGGGTTCCTGAGTGTCTCAATGCTGAAGATGAGTCAGCTGAGACCTGTCTCAAAAGAACCTGTTCGCGAGTTGAGTTTCAATGTGAAAGTACTGGCCAGTGTCTTCCACAGTCATGGGTTTGTGATGGGATTCCCGAGTGCCTTAACGGGGAAGACGAATTAGCTGACACCTGTCTCAACAGAACCTGTTCGACAGACCAGTTTCGATGTCAAAGTACGGGCCAGTGCCTTGATCCGCCATTAGTCTGTGATGGCCATGACAACTGTCCCAATAATGAAGACGAAGTGGTTGACACCTGTCTTAATTGGGAATGTAGTCCTGGTTATTCTCAGTGTGGAAGTACCGGACAATGTCTTTCTTCAGCATGGGTATGTGATGGTGACATTGATTGTCCTGGTGGAGATGACGAAGCCGATTGTACTGAAAAAACCTGTCCCGTAGATCATTTTCTGTGCAAAAGTGAAGAGAGTTGCATTCCGAGAGTTTGGGTATGTGATGGTGACCCCGACTGTGGTTACGAAAATGATGAATGGCCTGCCGAAAACTGTCCTGAAAGGACTTGCCTGCCTGATGAGTTTCGGTGTGATTCCGGGCAATGTATACCATCGTCATGGGTATGTGATGGGGGGCTTGATTGTAACAATCTTGAGGACGAAGAGGGTTGTGAGTCTACCGCTGGTTTTTCTCAGGCAGATCACACGACAGGTGCAGTTGACGAGATCAGTGCAGCAGGTACCACCACAACCCCGGTGGCTGATGAACCTGCGCTGGCAACTTTCAGCGGGACACTGGCTGAGGCGACCAGTTTAGAAGAATTCACCACGTTGGTAACCGATGAACCCGGGCTTGTAACTTTCAACAGGACACTGACTGAGGCAATCAGCTTAAAAGAATTCAGAACATTGGTAACCGATGAACCTGAGCCTGCAACTTTCAACGGGACACTGACTGAGGCAACCAGCTTAAAAGAATTCAGCACATCGGTAACCGATGAACCTGAGCCTGTAACTTTCAACGGGACACTGACTGAGGTGGCTGGAGCAAATGACTTCATCAAGCCCGCTGAGGCCAAAGACGATATCCACGGTAGCCTTGCACAGGAACCAGACATCAATTATACAGGTTATGTAGTGCTGGGGGTGGCTCTAGCCACTGTCTCGCTTGCTTTAGTGGCGGCGACTGGCGTTAACGCCTATAAAAGGTATCGTCACAAAAAGGAACCATTTAATTGCCGACTGATAACGAATGGCTTTGTCGATATTTTCAAAAGATGCTGTGTAACTGAGGATCGCCCACAAGCTCAGCCCCCGTCAGAAGTAATACCATTTCGAATTATAAACACGGATAAAATTGCCCAATGACCGGCTCGAAAACAGCTATCCTATAGTCAATTATTTCATTTGGTATCAGTCAAATGTCGCATACTCCTGAATTCCCCGAGGGTTTTCATGATGAGGACTTTCAAGATGCTGCACGTCATGCTTCTGATAATAGAGAATGTGTCAGATTGCTTGGTCTTTCATTTCTTCAAAAAGGTCTTTCTGAAGTTGAAGTAGCAAGGTTGTTGGAAGTTCATGCCCAAACAGTTTTTGATTGGTTGCACCGTTACAAATTAGGTAGCATCGAAGCTATTAAGGATAAAGGTGGGCGAGGCAGGAAAAACACCCTTGATGAAGCACAAAAAGCTGAATTTAAAAAAAAGGTTCTTGATCTTCAGGAGCAACGTCAAGGAGGTAGAATTACGGCGCGTGATGTTAAAACGATGATGAAAGAAAATTTTAAAATAGAATGCGTCAACTCAACAGTTTATAAACTGATGCACAAGGTTGGACTGTCATGGATATCAGGTCGAACACGTCATCAAAAGCAAAATCTAGAAGAGCAAGAATCTTATAAAAAAAAATTTAAATCCTTAGTTCGGCAACTCGTCCCAGACTCTGTTGATTTGAAAAATGTTGATATTTGGTTTCAGGATGAAGGTCGTTTTGGGCAGCAAAATACAATCAGTAGAGTTTGGGCTATTAAAGGGAGTCGGCCCGGTTTGATTCGGCAACGACAATTTCTATCAACCTATTTATTTGGTGCTGTATGTCCAGAAAGAGATATCGGAGTGGCCTTGGTATTGCCAACTGCCAATTCAGAAGGTATGACTCTTCATTTATCGGAGATTGCCAAACAAACACAAGAAGGGCGACACGCTGGAGTAATTATTGACAATGCTGGATATCATCATTCTGGTGAATTACCAAAATATGATAATCTGACTTTGATTCCATTACCGGCCTATGCAACAGAACTAAATAGCGCGGAAGAACTTTGGGAATGGCTTAGAGATCATGATTTATCTAACCAGGCTTTTAAATGTTACGACGACATTGTGAACAAGTGCTGTGATGGGTGGAATAACCTCGTTTCAGAGGCTGGACGACTGCGTAGCTTATGTTCCCGTAGCTGGGCCATTGTCTCATAGTTAGAAAACGGAAATGGTATAACAGAGATGACGAGTGGTGAAAATGCTGGAAATACACAATCATTGGAATCAACTGCTCGAGTTTAGAGAATTATAAGTACACAAGAACCACATAAAGACTGCTAAACCAACCGTCACCTAAACTAAAACCTGAATCCGTAACTTCTTAATTACCTCAGAAGATTTTTGTCAATCAGATTATAAGCTGATTGCTGTTTATTCTCTAATTCCTGATAGTTAAGGTGGTGATTGCAAAATGTAGCTATTTTTTGCTCTGAAGGGTATGGAAATGATAGTTTTCTGGCAATTCGGACAAATAAAACCCCTGCCAACTTTCGACAGTATTTCAAGATAACGTTATCTCGAGTTTAGAGAATTATAAGCACTCAAGAACCACATAAAAACTGCTAAACCAACTGTCACCTAACTCAATAGAGACGGTTGTCATGCTCTCAGAAGACCATAAAAGCATTCTCCGCGAACTCGCTATTTATGTGACTTTCTTAGCTGGATCAGTATCATCACTTGCTGCACCAACGTTTTGTTAATTACTTATTGGTGGCATGCTGTCCGGCCAGGGGGTTCTCACTCAAGCCTTGTTAGCGGTCCG
>NZ_JAVRMB020000350.1:0-4166 GCF_031844845.1 Endozoicomonas sp. | reverse complement strand
GTAACATATTCTGCACATTAACTCATTGTAAATAGTGATGGTGGGCCTTTTATTTCGAATACTTACGAACTGGTTTTTATTTCAATTTTATTAAACGGCAATGGATATGCACAATGAAAGACCTGACCCCGGTTTTTTCTCTGCATGTAGTCTGCTGCCGGGTTAACGAAACCGCAGGCAGCCGGGCTCTGGTAGAAAGGGAGTTGTAATGGGTCAGGGGCAGGAGGCAGGGGTTCAGGCTTCATTGCCTTGGCTCTCTTTACTGTTTATGTATACAGTATGGTCGGCAGTTCGTGGCTTTCTTGTCAATAGGTGAAAGTTAAGCATTACTTCCAGACCGGTTAGAGAGAGCTTGAGAGCCTTACCGTTAATTGTTCAGCCGCCTGATCTTGGAAGGAGCAGTAGAGGAGGATATCTTTGGTAGCCTGCCTGACAATGTCCAGATCCCGAATGAGATGGGCTCATCGAAAACGGCCTGGACTTATAACTCATGGTTAATGATCTGGCAGTGGGTATTTTTGGTTCCTCCACATTTTAAGGGGGCATATATGGTCACGCCCACGATGCAAGGAAAAGCTGTCAACAATGACTAAAGAGTCATGCTTCCACTCTCGTAATAGAGACCGTAATAGAGACCAGCCTTGGGCGAGTCCGTGGCATTGGAATTCAGCGACGATGGACAAGAATACACCTGCCATCGTAGTCATTATTTGAGCACTATGTTTCTGACGACCGGAGCAGGCTTATAACGCGGTCTATATCTCCGGCACGAAAACCTGTGGGGTGGTCAATTTGAAGCGGACAGGATCGGCACGACTGCATGGGTGCAGGAGGTAGAGCGACGCAGGATGCCAAAGCCGAGAGGATAACCCGACACCCGATATCCTGGAAGACTTGCTCACTAAAATACAGGTCAATCCCGAGCGTGGTCGAAATGAGCTCGGCAAAGGCGGCAACCAAAGCATTACCGCCATTGAGATACCACTAACGGATACCAATACCGGACCCGGGTTAATCGAGCCGGGGATGTTGGTAGAGCTTATGGATACTCTTATAGGAGAGAGGTGATTGGCGAGGGCTCTGTCGGCGACCAATGTCACGGCTGAACGATATACAGTCCTGTACAGCATCCGGTTGGAAAGGCATTTTTAGGCATTTATACACGAATGGCTGAGTATCTTGTGTCATGGAATAAATGTAAGTACTCATAGTTATCAGGACAATACTCTGTAGAATGGAGGAACGTTAAAAGTGTGATTTATTTGTTATGTATAGATTTGATGTTTCGGGTGTAGTAACTCGCCATACTCTTCATAAGCAATAATAAACTTCTAGCTTTACCGCCTTATTGCAAGGCAAAATTTATTATTAAAATTCAGGATATGACTATGGCTACTACTACCGGTACTGTTAAGTGGTTCAATGACGAGAAAGGTTTTGGTTTCATCGCCCAGGATAATGGCGGACCAGACGTGTTTGCTCACTTCCGTCAAATCACAGGTGATGGCTTCAAATCTCTGGCAGAAGGCCAGCGGGTTGAATTTACCATCACTCAGGGCCAGAAAGGTCTTCAGGCTGAAGATATTCGACCACTGTAACGGTCGGGGCTGCAATGTTGTAGTCTCTAACCTCACGTTAGGTGAGGAGAAAAGGGTGGTGCTTTCGGGCATTGCCCTTTTTTGTGGCTTTCAGAAAAGCAAAATGAGGGAGGAATTATGGCCACCGCCAACAATGGCAATGGAGCCAGTCAGGAAGAACTTAGAGATGGCTCAGTGATTACCGCCAAGTGAAAATTGGAAAATTGGGGTCAGGTCTTTCTTTTTGAATAAATACAATATTCAAAATCTGACCATGGTTTAATACTTGTTTATGCGTCAAGAAGAAAGACCTGACCCCGTTTTTCCGTTCATGATTTTTTATAGACAAAAAGGATAGGCCGGACTAGAGTTTTTTTCATATTAGTCGGTTAATCAATTTGACATTGAATATACCTTGGGCGGGAGATTCCCGTAAATCTCATGTTTGTCATCTGATCGAATAGGGTTGGCGCTGTGATCTGAGTGATTGGTGTGTTTGTTCGATTGCAAATAATAATTGTGCATAAGATTTCGAAATATACTAAACAATATACTAAACAGAGGTGAGCAATATGGCCAACCCCCTTCGTCAGATGATATCAATGCGAGCTCGTAGTCAGTATCAGCAGAGCCCGTGTGATGGAAAAGAACCCCCTCCCGCTTTGTCGGGTGGCCGCCCCTGTTCTGAAATAAAAATCAACTCAAATCAGATGAGTCCCAGTCAACAGCCGTCTGATTGTTCAGACATTAAACGTCGTCGTGCGGCATCCTCTGACGCCCATTCAACTTTGTCTTTAAACACTGGCGGAAAATATTTGCCACCATGGGATCGTCAACTCGATGACACACAGCGACTTGAATGTTTTCGTAAGGATTGCCCAGGGGAACTGATGGCTCGTATAAGGACGCAATTTTTTCTGGAGGGTGACGACGTGATTGCCTCCATGCTTAAGCGTCATGGTGACAATGCTCAATCAACTGTTCAGGTGCTATTGACATTTTGTGCATCAAAAGAGGGAAATGATAAATTATGCAGCTACGCCAGATTAATAAAAATACTGGGTGGAAGTCCTAAAGAATCACTTTGTTCTAAAGGATCATGGTGCGATAAACTCATAGCATCGGGTAATCCAATGCTTGATAAGGATATCGATTTTGATGACGATCAGCTTACCCCGGCGTTACTGGCTTTTATGAACGACGCATTGCCTTGGCATATACGTTTACTGCAAGGAGGAAAAATAGAACAGGTGACAGGTGATGAGGATCCTGTGGATTTCTTGAAAGAAATGACAATGGGTTGTTGTACGGTGAGGGGACTTCTGGAAAAAATGAGAAGCGCAGGAAAAATACTTGATTCGAGTAGCTATCTACGATTTAAGGAAAAATTCGGCATCCAGGATAAAACGTGTACGGATTTATCAGGCTACTATGAAATCTGGCCTCCTCTTGATAATCTGGACAAGAAGCTGCTGCATTCTGACAGTAAAAGTAACGTAAAAATAAGGGACGCATTAAATGGTGGTAAATACTCGGATTTGAAAGCAACTGCCGACGGTGTTTTGGAAAGAATGGAATGCCATTGGGATGTCGCAAAACGATCTCAATTTAAGCTTGAATTAAACTGCATAGAGATGGTCTTTTGTTCAGGGGTTTCGAGCTTAGACAATGTTCAAGATTTTCATGAAGTTAAACAACAAATTCTGAAATCTGGCATGACGTTTAATGATTTTTATAAAATATGCAGTGATCATCAACCTTATTTTAATAATTTTTTAGAGCCGCTAAGGGGTATGTTTGGCATAAAGTCACCCGACAAGTTTGAATTGCTATCGATTTTTGAATTCAGGAGGAAGTTAGATAGCAATCAAGGAAACGAATTTAATAGGATAATAGAATCCATTAAGTTTAAAATAAATTCTGGAAACGCATATAATGTAGCTGCATTAAATCTATTAATAAATAAATTTGGCACAAAATTTAATTCTAAAAGAGATGGAGACTGTCAGAAGTTTTTCTGTATGATTGAAATCCAAGGTGTCACCATTGGCGCGCTGCTTAAGGAGTTGTTGGACAATCGTCATATGGAGGAACAGTCTGTACGCCATAAAAGTACTATAGAAAAGTTTAGAACTGATCTTGGGGCGCTGTATAATACGATGTTTCAGGGTAGACATTAAGCCCCAAGAAACCTCCCCCTAAGGATACAAAACCCACCTTGAACGAGACTGAGGCGCAATCCCGCGCCCTTTAGGGGCGGGTCTAGCCGAGACTACTTTCTTTTACTAACCGTAGCCTCAGCCAATAACTGCCAGGGAACAATATTGGCGTGATGCTCCAGGCGGCTCAGCACAATCTCATCCCCTTCCTTCAACTGGCTTCTACCCCAACTGTTAGCCACCAGATTGATGGCTTCTGTGGCTCCCCGTGTCCAGATCACTTCTTCTGTGTTAACACCAGTTCCTAATGGACTCCTTTCAACAGTTTGAGATGTCCAGTTTTTAACAATAACAGTTTGGCCAGCATTTGCCGGTTGTGTTCGGTTTTTTTGTTAAGAGTCTCCTGCTTTTGCTTTGTCTTTCAGTAGGC
>NZ_JAVRMB020000349.1:0-2780 GCF_031844845.1 Endozoicomonas sp. | reverse complement strand
TCCTGGGTGATTTCATCGGGTGCATCAAAGCCAAACGCCGCGGGATTGCCCGTGTTCAATTTGAGAACACGATGTCCTTCTTCTTCCAGCCGTTTGGCTTCACGAAGAACGGGGCCGCGAATGTCGTAACAGACATTATCGAGTTTGGTGGATTTTTCAATATCCTTCATGGATGCCTTACCGATGGTTAATTGAGCTTCTTAGCATTTCGCAACATGGCATTATGAAGCGATCTGTCAAGAGTTGCATCAGGGAGATAGTTTTTATTCAGGTGGTTATTCTCAGTGGTGTGATTGTATTCTGATGCGGTTGATGCAATGAAAAGGGCTCTATGTGATGAAAGTAACAAAGTCAGATGAACAGTGGCGGGCAGAACTGACCGACGAGCAGTATTCCGTTTGCCGTGCAAAAGGCACAGAGCGCCCTTTTACCGGAGAATATAACTTTTTTGAAAAAGACGGTATTTTTCACTGTATTTGTTGTAAAGAACCGCTGTTTGACTCAACCGTAAAGTTTGATGCGGGCTGTGGCTGGCCCAGTTTCTATCAGGCCATCGACAGTGATGCGATAACCATGCAGGAAGATAAAAGTCTCGGCATGGAACGCACAGAAGTCCTTTGTTCTAATTGTGGCGCTCACCTCGGTCATGTGTTTCCGGATGGGCCGGAGCCGACAGGTTTGCGTTATTGCATGAACTCTGTCGCAATGAAGTTTAAAGGTCGCTAAGGAATGGTCCGTTAATAATTTCCCTGTTTTTCTATGGTGAAAGAGGACGTTATTTCGGGGCAGATCCTAAGTTAACCAGTTTTCAATGACTTTGCTGAGCCTCTTTTTGTTAAAGGGCTTGGCGATATGATCATTCATTCCTGCTTCCCGGCAACGCTCCCTGTGTTCATCCAGTGTATTGGCCGTGAGGGCAATGATGGGTGTTGTCTTTGTAGCAGGTATTGCCCTTATTTTTTTTGTTGCAGTGTAGCCATCCATTAATGGCATATAGCAGTCCATCAGGATCAGGTCAAAATCCTCCTGACTACAGGCTGACAGGCATTCCTGACCATTGTGGACAAGCTCTACGTCGTGTCCCAGTTGTTCAAGCATGCCCTCGGTGACCAGCCGGTTAATGGCATTATCTTCAACCACCAGAATCTTTTTCTTCCTGTGTTCTGATTGCTGGTTGCTAACGCTGTTTACTGAGAGGTCTGCTTTGGCTGCTGACAGCTTGCCGGGATCTTTTATACCGACCACTTCCGCACACTTCTGATACAGCTTCTGCTGAGTCACAGGGAGAGGGAGCCAGACGAGGTTGTCAGGCATTCCCCTGGGGTGCTCATAGCTGATAAAAATAGTTTTACGATCGGGGTGGTGTCTGGCCATGTTCAGTGCCAGGGCTTTTTGATCAGTAATGACGAGAGCGTTTGCCTTATGCCCACCGGACGGACTGTTAAAGTCCAGGCCTGCATCGTACCGGTCAACAATGCGGCAGGACACATTCCAGTGGCTGAGCATTCTGTAGCATATTTGCTGTGTTGACTCCTTGCAGACCAGAGTGACGGGGTGGCTCATTAGTGGCCTGATGACCTCAGACGTTGTGTTTTCAGACTTTAGCAGAGGGAGCCTGATAGAAAATGTACTACCATGCCCTTCACGGGATATCACTTGAATTGAACCATTCATTGCCGTGACCAGCTCTTTGGTCAGTGCCAGTCCCATACCTGAGCCGCCATAGTTCTGATAAATATCATTGCTGGCTTGTGTGAAGGGGGTGAAGATCGCCTCAAGGGCGTCGGGAGGAATTCCGATGCCGGTGTCGGTGATGTTGATGATCACTTCAAGGCTGTCTTTATCCAGGGGTTTTGATTCCAGTGAAAGACTGATTTCGCCTTCATGGGTAAATTTGATGGCATTACCCAGAAGGTTGTTAATGACCTGGTTGATACGGGTTGGGTCACCGGTCAGCTTTGATGGCAGTGTCGGGTCTATATCACAGGTTAGCGGAATATCCCTGCCATAAGTTTTCTGGCTCATCATCACCACGGATTCTTCGATAACTTCGCGCAGATCAAAAAGGGTGTGTTCGATGGCTGTCTTTCCTGACTCCAGTCTGGCCAGGTCAAGCATGCTGTTCAATAGTTTGACAAGACGAACGCCTGATTGATGGGCAAGGTCGAGGCGGGCGTACTGCTTTTCGGATAGATCTTCATTAATGGTTAACTCCAGCATGCCCAGAATACCATTGAGCGGTGTTCGTATTTCATGGCTCAGGCTTGAAAGTTGATCCCCTCGAATTCTGGCTGAGTGAAGCGCCTTCTGGCGAGCCTTCTCAAGATCTTCATTGGCTTTGAACAGAGCGTCATTATTTTCTTGTAACTCCCGGGTTCTTTCAGCGATGCGGATCTCAAGCTCCTGGGTATGCTTTCTTAATTCGCTCTCAGCAAGACTTCTGTGATAGAGCTGCTTTTCAATATCATTCTGGACATCATTGAATGCACTGATAAGAAGTCCGATTTCATTCTGTTGATGTCTTTCAGGGATTGTCAGTGGTTGATGTGTTGCTGCGCCTTTACGTAATTGTTTGACATGGCGGGTCAGTTTTAACAGCGGTTTTGTCAGCATTAAATAAAACATGCTTTGGAGGGCCAGTGCCAACAGCAATGTTCGGATGGTTCCGAATACCAGGGTTAAGATGGAGCGGTCCAGAAACTCCTGACCGGAAGGGCGGGTGTCTGCAACAATGGCCAGAGTGCCAAGATCTTCTTCAAGATCATAAGGGACAGACAGTT
>NZ_JAVRMB020000348.1:0-19195 GCF_031844845.1 Endozoicomonas sp. | reverse complement strand
GCTGACGGAGAAGCCGGAAGTTCGCGGTATTGTGGTTTCTGGTATGCCTATGGGTTCACCGGGTATGGAGTACGGTGATCGTAAAGACGCCTATCAGACCATCGCCTATAAAAAAGATGGCAGTATGAGTGTATTTGCGTCGCACTGATTTTTTGTTCTCATGAGTAAGCCCAGACCCGGATATATCATATATTCGGGCTGGTAGTTCAAGGCTTTGACTCTGGGCTTGAGTTCACATAATCAAACATTTTGCGAATATTCTGGTCAATGATTACCTGGTCTTCTTTAGAAAATCCCTGTTTTCGTTCTTCTTCATAGCACTGCTTCAAGAAACCAGGTGCTGGCTCAACAATAAAATCATCGGGTCTTTCTATATCTTTATGAACCCGCCAATAGACCGGAGCCTGTTCATCACTGATCGGTGATTCTACAACATATTTCTCTTTTCCCTTTTTATCCATATAGTTAAAAACATCCAGAATCTCAGTAGCTCCCGTTTCAATATTCCAGAATCCATATGCTTTATGTCCTGTTTTCTCAAGATTGTCAGGAAGGACAGACACGATTTTGAACTCTGTTGGATGTCCTTTAACAGGCACTTTAACAGGCAACAACAGGCCGCATTCCTGACCTTTTTGACTTTTTTACAATTATCAGTTGTACTAAATAATGGCTGTTGTTTAGGCGTGTTCTGGCCTCCTCATGATGTAATTATCGATAAATACTGAATTAATGGGTGTCTGCAATCAAAATTCATAAGAAAAACGCCATGTTCGCTGCGTTACTATCCCTGACCGTCTTAGTACTGTCGCCCCCATTGCTGGCAAAAGAAAAGGTCATAGTATGGAGTTATTATGAATCCCCGCCTTTTGTAGTCGACATGATGGAGAAAAAGGGTTTGAGCTTCGATTTTGTGGAGATGCTGAACCTGTCTAAAGATAACGACCAATATGAGTTTGTTTTAAAATTAGTGCCCAGAAAAAGGCTGAATACCTATTTGAGCAATGATGATAGAGGCATAGTGTTATGGGTGAACCCGCTTTTTTTTGATGATAAAAATAAGACTCGTTATAAGTGGACCAGGCGGATACTGGAAGATGAACAATCATTCATATCCAGGGCAAGCGATCCCTTCATATTTAAAGACGCAAAATCACTGACGGAGCCAAACTTTATTTTGGGTGGCATAAGAGGGCACATATACACCGGCATTCAAAATAAAATAGATGAAGGTTTAATTAAGCGTCATGATGTGAGCCGGGAAAATCAATTTATAGGGATGCTGTTAACCAAAAGGGTGAATACTTTTTTAATTCCTTACACGACTATGAAATACTATGAGCAATCAATGGGGCTTACCGGAAAAATCTTTTACTCTCCTAAGCCGCTAAATTCCTATACTCGTAGTATTTTGGTGAACCATAAATCCGATGTCTTCAAATTTTTATCCAAAACAGTGGATAATCTGGCCAACAATAAATCCTGGAAAGTATTGCTAGACCGGTATAATCTGGAGGTGGCCAGCAACAAAAAAACGGATTTTTAACTTGGCTTATCCATTATCTAAACTGGCACTCTCAGGATGGAAAAGAGTGGCTTCCAGGTGATGGCCAACGGTCTCAGGGGTTGTGGCAAAAGGGAGAACACGGTCTTGATGCAGGTCGATTCGCTTCCGCACCCGAAGGACTCGGGCCCTCGGTCTCCCCTGAGCGGGGAACCGACCGACACGGATCAGGAACAAGGTTTTGAGTTTTGTGACATCCTTTCTCCCTTGGGAACGCATGCGTAACCGGCCAGGGAAATGTTTCAAAGCCTGGTGTTGATGTCTATCATTCACTCTTTTCATCGGATTACGTCACAATACGCCTTTGTTCAGTGGGCGAACGCAATCTTTATGAAGAAAAAACTGACCGGTTACGATGCCATTATTTTTGATATGGATGGCACGTTGATTGACTCCATGCCCACCCACCTTGAGGCATGGCGGCTGACCTCTGAGAAATATGGCTTTCCATTTGACCGTGAATGGCAACACTCGCTGGGGGGCGTTACCTTGTCGGCACAATCGGTAGGTCAGAGGGCCTGTTTGTATACACCCCACAATAATTTCCCACAGGATAATGGCGGGATATATGAAATCACCGGTAAGCCATTGGCATTAAAACGATGCCTTGAAAACCTGATTGGCAATGCCATTGTTTATGGCGCACCGGCCAATATTTATATTGAAAGGACATAAGAACATATCATCATTACTATTCGGGACAGTGGGCCGGGTATCCAGGAAGGTATGGAAGAAACGATTTTCAAACCGTACCTTGTCTTAATTATGGCTGCCAGAAGAATCCGGATGGTAATGGCCTTGGGCTGATTACGGCACGGGATTTGGCAAGAATTCATGGTGGCAGCCTCAATGTTCGAAACTATCAGGAAGGTGGGTTGGAGGCTATTCTGAAGCTGCCTGTTGAAAAAGGTAGTAACTAACTAACAAAAAAAGTGTACTGTCTTAAATTACTATTGAGGACGGTTTTTTTGAACTATTATGTTGTCTTTAAGTCCAATATTATTTGTTATATTTACGGTTTTTTTATTATGAGTTTTGATGGCCCTTCACGTTCTAATTCTGTTGATGGAAAACCTTTTCCCAGAGAATCTACGCTTGATGATAAGAGGAAGGCTAAAGCATTTGGAAGGAATATTGGTAAAAATACCTCTTCCACACGTAGAAGAAGTTTTAGTTATGATGATTACTTTCATAGGGGGTATAATAAGGGTGTGGCTGATAATGGCGCAATAAAAAAGGTCATGGCTATAATAAAATGCCAATCAGATGATTTATCGAGTATTGTAAAAAAAACAAATATAAATAAACTGATTGAAAACCTCGAAACTCAGAAATATCGTATTACTATGGCTTTAGGAAAGTTGAAAGTATGGAGTGAGAACGATATAGAACGCGTGATTTCTGATGACACTGAAAGGCAGGTTGATGAATGTGCTGTGTCAGCGTTTGAACGACAGAAAGCGCAAAAAAGAAAACTAAAGAGGGAGGGGGGATCAGAACAGTCAGCTGTGACTAGTGCTGCAAAAAAAGCTAAGAATATACCGGGATCACAAGAGGTAATAACATCAAAAACAGAGGGGTTAAAGCCTTCTGGAAAAAAAGTGGAATCTCGACGCATAGCCCACAGTGAAGCTATTTTTAAGGTATACGAGTTTTCTGACAGCGATGGTTCATCTACATCAGACTCTGATGAATCTTTATCATCTTCGAATACAGAAAGATCTTCCGAAAAAGGGCGGAATAACCTGCCTTCAATCTGCAGCACTAAAAGTAAATACCTCATGTCGAATACCCAAGGGAGTTACGTAGATAAAGAATTTAAGGTAACACCTTTTATAGATAGTCTGTTTGGAATTATATTGGATGAAATTGCCGAGCTCCAGGAGGGGAAAGGTTTTGCGCAGACGGATATTATCTCGTATTGGAAAATAGTAACTGACTGCAGCCAAGGAGAAATCATTAAAGAATTATTGGAGGCTGTTGTATTGCTTGGTGAAAGTGGATTATTGAAGGTTCATGCTTTTCAGAAAAAATATGCAGCTACAGAAAAGCTGTTGGATTTAAATGGGTTCAGGCGTTTTCAACACTATTTAGTAACGCAAGTGTATAATGATCGTAAGGTGGGCTTTACGTTAGATGATCTCGATCAATTTGTACGCCTGAAAAATGGCAATGACAAGTCTATTACCTGTTTGCCTCCAAAATTGAAGGGTTTTGTTGAACATAGTGTTGTTAACAGAGTGATTGATTATAGATCTACTACTGATGTGGCAATCGTAAAACGGAATTTCATGAAGATGGTTGGTGAAACAAAACTAGGTAAAAGTTCTGTTGATTTTTTGGCTGCGCTAGTTAAGAAAGAAATAAAAATTAAAGATTTTCAGGGTGTTCAGAAAGGTTTGGAAAATTTTACCAAAGAAGAACTATCCATAAATGATCATGAGTGGTCTTCCAAAGCTGATGATTTTATAACTATAAAACAAGCACAGGAATTGCAGAAATACTTTTTTGACCATTTTTTCCAGAAATGGCTGTTAGCTTTTGATGCTGAAGCTTTTAGAAAAGAAATGGAACGCAATGTTCAGGAATAATTTCTATCATTTACAGGTTTCTACCCTACAAGGTCAGGCTTTATATAGGGAGCTTCTATTGATCTCGATTGGTAGTTAAACGGTAGCTCTTGCTGGTTTGAACCACCTCAGCCTGTTGGTATTTGAAACCACAGTTAACAGACGACAGTGACGTAGGTTGGGTCGATCGAATGCGAGCCCCAACAAACTATCTGCAATCATCGGTGAAATTGTTGGGGCTCACTCCGTTCGACCCAACCTACCGGTCAAACTCATTGAAACCATGTACTATGGCTGATATACCTGCTCCTCTGCTTGCCAGAGTTAGCAGGTCTCTATTGGCAGGCGATTTGAGACCGCTTAATGTCTACCTTATGACCCTATATAAGTGTTGGCCTATACAGGGCCCTGAGATTTTCTTTCAATAGTGTTCAGGAAGAAGATTTTGTTGGCTGAAACCACTTCAAACGATTGGCATTGGAAACCACGGTGACCGATGAAAGTGCCATGGCGCCACCGGCAATGACCGGATTAAGCAGCATGCCGGTAAATGGAAACAGAATGCCTGCAGCTATAGGTATTCCAAGGGAGTTGTAGACAAATGCGCCAAACAGATTCTGCTTGATGTTTCTGAGCGTTGCTCTTGATAGTTCAATGGCATCAGCAACACCATGGAGGGATGAGCCCATCAGGGTAACATCAGCAGATTCAATTGCTATATCGGTGCCAGTGCCGATGGCAAAACCCACATCAGCACGAGCCAGGGCAGGGGCATCGTTGATCCCATCTCCAGCCATACCCACTGTTTGTCCTTCCTGCTGAAGTTGTTGAACATGACCCGCCTTATCTTCCGGCAAAACTTCTGCATGAAACTCATCAATACCCGCCTGTCGGGCAATGGCTTTGGCGGTTAACCGGTTATCACCGGTGAGCATAACCACTTTGATTCCCAGCTGGTGCAGTCGTTTTATGGCCGCCTGTGAGTCTGACCGGATGGGGTCTGAGACAGAAATAATGCCCGCAAGATGGCCATCGACCGCCATAAACATCGGTGTCTGCCCCTGCCCAGCCAGCTGTTCGACCTGTGCAGTAAGACTATCTGTGTTGATATCATGGTCTGCCATCAGTTTTGCATTACCCAATAGCAACTCATCGTCTTCTACCTTGCCTGAAACGCCGTGGCCAGGAATAGCCTGAAAGTCATTGACCGCTTTAAGTGTAAGCTGCCGGGATTGACTGGAGCCGACAATGGCTTCAGCCAAAGGATGTTCTGAAGCCTGTTCCAGACTACCCGCCATGGTTAAAAGATCTGCATCCGTATAAGGGTGAAGCGCAACCATCTGAGTAACCGTTGGTCGACCTTCAGTGATGGTTCCGGTCTTATCCAGTACCAATGTTGTTAGCTTGCTGGCCTGCTGTAATGCATCGCCCTTACGGATCAGAATCCCCAGCTCTGCCGCTTTACCAACGCCAACCATCATTGACATTGGGGTGGCCAGACCCAGGGCACAGGGACAGGCAATAATCAGCACCGTGGTTGCCACCACCAGCATATGGGCAACTTTCGGTTCAGGGCCAACAAAGAACCAGACAGCGGCCGCCAGCAGGGCGATCATGATGACGGCAGGCACAAAGATACTGGCGATTTTGTCCGCCAGACGGGCAATGGGCATCTTTGAACTTTGTGCTTTTTTTACCAGGGCAATGATTTGGGCAAGGGCCGTTTCACTGCCCACTTTTTCGGCAATAAACAGCAGGGAGCCATTTTTATTCAGTGTGCCTGCAGTAATGGCATCACCATTGGATTTTTTTACCGGGATCGGCTCACCGGTCAGCATGGATTCATCCACAAAGCTCGAGCCTTCAAGTACCTTGCCATCCACAGGAATATTCTCACCGGGGCGCACCCGTAAAGTGTCTCCTTTTTGAACCTGCTGGATAGGAATATCCAGCTCCTGCCCATTACGAACGACACGTGCCGTTTTAGCCTGAAGGCCCAGAAGCCGTTTTACGGCTTCACTGGTTTTTCCCCTGGCTCTTAACTCCAGGGCATGACCCAGATTGATCAGGCCGATAATCATGGCGGAAGCTTCAAAGTAGACATGCCGGGCACTTTCCGGCAACCAGTCGGGGAACAGTACAACCATCATGGAGAAGAGCCAGGCAGCCCCGGTACCAGTGGCGACCAGGGTATCCATATTGGCATTACGATGCTTCAGTGACTGCCACATACCAGTGAAAAAGTGACCACCGGAAATGAATAGAATCAGGCCGGTGAGTATCCCGACGATTCCCCAGGCTATCTGCTCCTGAGTGTTGTTGACACTCATTTCACCGGTCACCATCCCCCAGATCATCAGGGGGATACCAAGGCTCAGGGCGATGACGGTATGTTTTATAAGATAGCGGTAGCGTCGTTTGTCTTCTGCTTCCTGCTGTTGTTGCTGCTCTTCGTAAGATTCCTGTCCGGGGTCAAGCTCTTTTCCGGGGAAGCCTGCCTGCTCCAGTTGCTCCAGAATGCTGTGGGTATATTGATGAATGCCGGTGTCGCTGGTGCTTTCTGCCAGCACGATTTTGTCGGCCAGGTTAACACTGGCTTTCACTCCGTGAATACTTTGCAGCGCTTTCTCAATCTTGCCAACACAGGATGCACAGTTCATGGAGGGGATTGAAAAGATGGTTGAGGTCTGAAGTCTGGAAACGACCCCGGCACCAAAACCAATACTCTCTATGGCATTGATCAACTCTTCTGAGGAGGCGGTTCCGGCAACCAGTGCAGTCCGGTCAGCAAGGTTGACGCTGGCTTCACTGACGCCGGTAACGGCGAGCAGGGCTTTTTCTACCTTACCCACACAGCTGGCACAGCGAAGCCCACTCAATTTCAGTTCTGTTTCTCTGGGGGTCATGAGTTGTGCTCCAATGGCTTTGGGCCAATAGCTAATTTCATCTTCTGGTAAGCATAACCCTTCCCCTTACTGGAAGGTAAAGGTTACTTTTCCTGAATTATTGCTGGCTGTTGCGCTGGAAGTGAGTGGATATTCGATGTTTTTTTCCCGGGAAATGTGGCCCGAGATGGTTTGAACATTCTGGGAGAGCAAACTCTCCAGTTCATCGTTATCAAGTCTCTGCTCCAGGAAAGTGGCCAGTTCCTTTATTCTATTCTGGATCAGGGAAGGGTCTGTTTCTTCAGTTCCCCGACACCAGTTAATAAAACGCACTGGCAGGCCCAGCACCATTCCGGCAGCATTGCGTAATCCTTCTGTGGCACCATAGAATTGCACCAGCAGGGTATTGATAATCATAAATACATTTAAATCAGCATCAAATCCAGCCCACCTCTGGATGGTCTTCAGGTTCGCGGCATCAAGTTCCAGACCATCAGGCAATGTATTGTTGTTCGCTAATTTTCCATATCCGGCAGCGATATTATGGGTATCCCGGCTCAGTGCCAGCTGATACTGAACAATATTTAATAAAGCCATGGCAGCCACACTTAACAGACCCGCTGCGGTCAACGTGTTAACCACTTTTTTGGTGGCTCTGCCGGTAAAGAAATGGTTCAGGTTCGTTTTGATCCTGTTAGCCAGGTCAGGTTTATTAGCAGGGCTCTCTTCCAGTCGTTGCGCCGAAAATGGATTCTTGGCCGCGTTTACGGCACAGGTAATAAGCTCTTTGGCACCAATCAATAAAGAGGAAGCGACAAAGGTTTCCAGAATAAAATTAACGACGGCATGGGGAATCATTAAACCGGCCAGCAGGATATGCCCTTCCGGTGAGTAGGCCAGCGATGCCGGAGCCAGATCCACCAGCAGGGTATTGGTCCATTGTTCGACACCCAGTGGAAAGGCATAGGCAGAACCGGCTGAAGTGGTGGCGGAGGCAAAAATAAGCATCAGATTTACTGTTGGCTGGCTAAGCAGTTTATGCCGTTCGGGCAACAGATCTGTCAGGATTTTCAGGGCTTCGGCACCTATCCCGAAGACAGTAATGCCTTCACTGATGCCCAGAGCGATACCCGGGGCGGTGCCAAACTCCTTTTTTCCTTCCGAGTAAACCCGGTATATATCACTGCCGGTGGCAATGGTTAACAGTGACAGGTAAGAGGCAATCGCTACTTTTTTCAGTCCCGGGAGCTGCTGCCAGTGCTCCCGGATATTTTCCGGAATACCGGCCACAGCATCCACCGCCAGCGCTCCAGTGGCCAGGGAACCGATCATGGTCAGTATGAAATGGTGGAGGCTGGAGTCTTTATCAAGGATAAAAGACGATTGACGTCCAAATGCTCCCAGCAGGCAGGTGAGTGTCAGAATTCCATGAATCAGTGATTTTGGTTCCTGTATCTGAACGATAAAATCAGAAACGGCTTTGCTGGCCTGTTCCGGGCAAAAATTATAGTGTTTGATAGCCTGATGTTCGAGTTCACTGATTTGATCAGGCGTCAGTATGCTGAGTTGACCAATAATTTGTGTGATTCTTTCTTCATGGTCCGGAAGCAGGTGTGTATCTCTTTGATTTAAGCTTTTCTGTTGCATTTCCTGGGCAGGTACATCCTCAGGTATCTGCTTTGTCCCATTAACAGAAGTGGTGTTGCCGGTGCCCGGGGAGCTAAAGGGATTGATCTGATCTGTTCCTGTATAGACAGTAAAACGTCCAGAATTGTTTAACGGATCAGTCATCTTGTCCTGTACCTGATTGGCATTTTTTATAGGGGTTTCGTACTTTCCGGTTCGGGCAGACTCTGTCGATAAAAATGATGAGAAAAAACAGGTCAGTGGTATGCAGCCACAGTTTAGAAGTTTAGACAAGCATGAAGGCTGAATGATAATGATTTGCGTTTGTTTTGTTTTTGATGTGTGCTGAATAAATACAAATGGTTATAAGCCGACGTGTTAAAAGTCGGCTTATTTATGGCACAGGCAGGATTAAAAGTTACCCGGTGTCGTGCAACTGATCAAGCGACAGTTTTCGTTATTATCGGGGTTGCGAAAACGATGGGGGCGGTTGCTGTCAAAGTAGTAACTATCGCCGGGGGTTAGCAGGTAAACATCGTTACCTACGGTAAGCTCAAGCTGGCCTTCAATAACGATACCCGCTTCTTCACCTTCATGGCAGAGCATCTCCTCACCGGTATCGGAGCCGGGTGGATAACATTCATCTATAAATGACATACTCCGGTTGGTTTTGTGCGGTCCTATAACTTTGATCTGTATCTTATCCATCACCATGGGAGAGAGTTTTTCCGAGCGATAGACAACAGGCTCATAATCGTGCTCATCCATCTCCATTGAGAAGAAGGTCACCAGTGACATGGGGATGCCACTGAGTACTTTTTTCAAAGAATTGACCGATGGACTGACACTGTTTTTCTCGATCATTGAGATCGTGCTGTTGGTTACTCCGACCTTTTTAGCCAGCTCTCTCTGGGAAAAATTGTGCATCGTGCGCACTGCTTTTAACCGTGTTCCTACATCCAAAACAGTTCCTCCTTGAATTTAATATGTCAGAGACATTAGACAGGTGCTGACTTTTAAGCTGGAAGCTGATTGTTCTTTGCTTCCAGCTTCGAGCTTCTTTTACTTCCAGCCTCTCAAGGGGTTGAAGTACTCCATGGTCAAATCAAGGCATTTTCGGGCTTTGGTCACCAGCTCATCAATTTCATCATGACTGATGATCAAGGGGGGTGAGATGATCATGGTATCGCCAACAGCTCGCATGACCAGACCATTGTTGAAACAGAAGTCACGACAGATGGCGCCTGCTGTGCCTTCATTATCAAAACGGGTTCTTTCTTCCTTATTGTTAGTGATTTCAAGGGCAGCAACCATGCCAACACCCCGTGTTTCACCGACCAGTGGGTGATCCGCCAGCTCAGCCCAGCGCTTTTGCAAATAAGGACCCGCTTCGATTTTCGCTCTCTCGATGATCTTTTCATTCTGGAGAATCTTGATATTTTCCAGGGCAACTGCAGCTGCTGTCGGGTGGCCTGAGTAGGTGAAACCATGGTTAAAGTCACCGCCGGACTGGACAACACTGGCAACCCGGTCACTGACCATCACCCCGCCGATGGGCAGATAACCCGATGACATACCTTTGGCCATTGGCATCAGGTCTGGCGTGAGGTTGAAGTAATCACTTCCAAACCACTCGCCGGTTCTGCCATAGCCGCATATGACCTCATCAACTACCAGTAGAATGTCGTATTTTCCCAGAATACGATTGACTTCAGGCCAGTAGGTATCGGGTGGAACAATAACACCACCAGCCCCCTGAATAGGTTCTGCGATAAATGCAGCGACCTTGTCTTCGCCCAGTTCAAGAATCTTTTCTTCCAGAGCCTGTGCTGCTTTAAGTCCAAAGTCGTCTGGAGAGAGATCGCCACCTTCACCATACCAGTAGGGCTGCTGAATATGGACGATGCCGGGAATAGGCAATCCACCTTGCTTATGCATGGGTTTCATACCACCCAGACTGGCCCCGGCCACGGTTGAACCATGGTAGGCGTTTTCCCGGCTGATAATCACCTGCTTCTCAGGTTGCCCTTTGGTGGCCCAGTAATGGCGAACCATGCGTAATACGGTATCGTTACACTCAGAGCCTGAGCCGGTGAAGAACACATGATTCATATGTTCAGGTGTAATTTCAGCCAGCTTTTCTGCCAGCGCAATGGCTGGATTATGAGTAGTTTTAAAGAAGGTGTTGTAGTAAGGCAGCTCTTTCATCTGTTTGCAGGCGGCTTCAACCAGCTCCTGTCGTCCATACCCGATGTTGACGCACCAGAGCCCGGCCATACCGTCGAGGATTTTATTGCCTTCGCTGTCGTACAGGTAAACACCATTGGCGCTTTCAATGATTCTTGCCCCTTCTTCTTTCAGGGCACCATTGTCAGCAAAAGGGTGCAGGTGATGGCGGTGGTTTTTATGCTGTCTTTCTGCTGTTGACTGCTCGGACTTTTGCACTTTGACAGAGCTTTTAACGGGTTCAGTAATGACATGACTCATATTTTCATTCCTGCTTTTATTTTTATTATCTGGTTTTAAGGAATCGTCTCAAACCGTCATTTGCAGATATTTACGCTCCCAAGAGCTGATGACCTCTTTGAAATTCTGGTATTCTGCCCGTTTTACTTCAACGTAGGAACGGACAAACAGGCTTCCCAGTGTTTCCTTGAGAATTTCACTTTGCTCCATTAACGCAAGCGCTTCTTCAAGGTTGAGTGGAAGTCGCTTGTCGTTTGAATCTTCATAGGCATTACCGGTTATTGCTTCACTGGGCTCAATGTCATTAATCATGCCCAGGTAACCACAGAGCAGTGATGCTGCAAAGGCAAGATAAGGGTTTGCATCAGCACCAGCCAGCCGATTTTCTACACGAAGGTTCTTTCCGGATGACTCAGGGACTCTCAGGCTAACCGTGCGATTATCAATGCCCCAGGCCAGATTTACAGGCGCAGAAGTGTTGCTTAAAAAACGACGATAAGAGTTTACATTGGGAGCAAACAGCGGCATGGATTCAAAAACGTATTTTTGAAGGCCACCAATATAGTGGTAGAGCATTTTACTGGGTGAACCATCTTCGTTACTGAAGATGTTATTGCCATCTTTATCAAGAAAGCTCTGGTGAAGGTGCATGGAACTGCCGGGCTCATGGCTTATGGGTTTAGCCATAAAGGTGGCGTTAATATCATGCTTTAAGGCGGCTTCGCGAACCGTTCTTTTGAAGACAAATACCTGGTCAGCCAGTGACAGGGCATCACCGTGACGGAAGTTAATCTCCATCTGTGCGGCACCTTCTTCGTGAATCAGGGTATCAATATCCAGTCCCTGCTCTTCACACCAGTCGTAGACATCTTCAAAGAGAGGGTCGTACTCATTAACGGCATCAATACTGTAGGATTGGCGGCCCGCTTCCGGTCGACCGGAGCGACCAACAGGGGGTTGCAGGGGGTGATCCGGGTTGGCTGTTCTCTTGGTCAGATAGAATTCAAGCTCAGGAGCGACGACCGGTGTCCAGCCCTTTGCTTCATAGAGCGCCAGCACATTTTTCAGTACTGTTCTGGGTGCCATGCTGATCAGGTTGCCCTGTTTGTCATAGCAGTCATGGATGACCAGTGCCGTTGGTTCCAGGGCCCAGGGAACCATATATACAGCGGACTCATCGGGCTTCAGAATCATATCGATTTCAGCAGCACTGATCAGGTCGTCATAGATGTCGTCATCGACATAATCACCGGTGACGCCCTGAATCAATACACTCTCCGGAAGTCGTATACCTTTCTCGTTAATGAACTTATTGCTGGGCATGATCTTGCCCCGGGCAATACCGGTAAAGTCGGATATAACCGCTTCGACTTCGGTGATTTTCTGTTCTTTTAACCAGCTGGCCAGTTTTTTCATAGTATTTTTTTTGTTGTTACGGGTCTTATTGATGACGGTGCAGTCGCTCATAGCTTTTTGAAATAGTGTCTTGAACGACAGGCTTCCGAAAATGCCTGATAGATCGTCATTGAAAAATGATTTTCAGTCACCTTATATTCAGGATGCCACTGAATGGCAAGGGCAAAGTTTTTACTGTCTTGAACGGAAATTGCTTCGATCAGGTCGTCCGGTGCCCGGGCTTCTACTCTCAACCCATCGCCAAGACGATCAATACCCTGCCTATGTACAGAGTTCACCATTTGTGTGTCGGATCTGGTGATTGATGCCAGTAAACCGTCTGCTTCAATGGTTATTGAGTGGGCGGGTCCGTACTGAGTATCCAATGGAGCCATTTTGTCTTCCCTGTGTTCGATATATCTGCCGACTGTATGGAGTTTCTGGTGTAGCGTGCCCCCATAAGCCACATTCATTTCCTGAAAACCACGACAAATGCCCAGTAATGGAATGCCCAGTTCGATGGCATCAGGGATGAGTTGCAATGTCGATGTATCCCGTTGTGGGTCATCGTGTGCATGCCGTTCTGCCGGTGCACCACTATAACCACAGGAATAGCGCCAGGGTTCAATATTTGAGTAGCCACCGGTGACCAGTAAACCATCCAGCTGAGAGAGAATCTGCCGGTTGTTCAGAGGCACCGGCACTGGCAGTGATGGAATAATGACTGGAATTGCATTGGCGCCATGAACGACTGAAGCCAGGTATTTCTCTCCAGCCTGGTGCACCCGGTGCAGACCGTCCATGGTTGTATCTGAAGTAACGCCAATCAAGGGGCGGGAGTCTGTTCCCATAAGTGACCTTTTATACTTTTTATTATGGCTGTTTGAAACCTTATACAGGTGTTCGTTTTATTGAACTCTATTCGGGGAAAAAATGCAGCTTTTTTGTGTGAGGTAAGGAAATAAGCCATTCCAAATATACCACAGTCCTCCCCGCGAAGGTGGGGGCTACAGTTCGTGCTAGATTCCCGCCTTCGAGGCTGTCGCAAAAGCATGGGAACGAGGTTTCCGGAGGCTTTTGCGACAGCCTCCTTCGCGGGAATGACGGAAGGCTGGTACTTTATTGCAACAGGTTTCCCATTACACGCTCATATCCGGACATCAGACAAACGGCTGGAATAATATAGCCAGCGCCAGAACTCGATGCTTCTGAGTCTGGCAACGGGTGGAGCAGGGATTTATAACAATCATCACACACCAACAGTTTTCCCAGGGAACAAGGGGGCAATGCAAGATCAGGTTCTGAAACCGAAAATTGGTCAGTCAAAGATAATTCGTCACCATTTCTACGGGAATACCGTGAGAACAAGGCAGAGCTGAGGTTTTAGGTTATCTTCATTCTTTCTCTAACGCCTTCCAGAATTCTTCAATATTTTCCAGGTTTTTACGATCCTTCAGCTCTTCTTCAAGCTCTAACACCATACGGCCAACAGGCAGCTTGCCAACGGCCTCGGGATCCTGACATTTCCATACCGTATAAACTTCAAACACGGATTGATCCTCCCGGGTATGCTTGCTAACAGGTGGTTTACCAGTGCAAGGTTCGTTGAGTCTTTTGACAAATTCACCCAGTAAATTCTCAGGCAAATCACTCATCTTAGCCCCCCTGTCCAATAAGCAGGACGCCAATTGAAAGCAACCCATATCTTCATTTTCCAAACCTTTTTTGAGTACATGGTGAAGTGGAGTATGGCCCTTGAGATCTTTCTTATTCAGAGGCACACCGGCATCCAGAAGAACTGTAAAAGCCCAATATACCTGATGTTCAATCGCCAGATTAAGAAGAGATATGCCATCGTCGAAGACACTATTAATTAATTCTTTATCATCCTCATTTTTCTTAATAATCCGATCAATAATTTCTGTTTTAGCTTCACCACCCAAGAATGAACACTCTAAAGTCACGACCAAAATATTTTCAATCCATTCCTTCCTATCAACCTCCCCAATAAACAATGGATAGACTTCATCCAGTATAAAATCAAAAACTTTACGATTATTAATACTGAGTGCTTCTTCCCACAAGCCATCCATTTCTTTCTTTTTATCAGCCTCTTCAATCTGATCTGAGCTTGATTTATCGAATACAAGCTTCAGCATATCAGGATTTTCGCTTTGAACGACTGACGCTAATAAACCGGAAAAACACTTTATTGCAAACTGGGTAGTTGCACCATTCTCAATCAGCGTATTCATGATGCCCAACTGATTTCCTTTTGCAGCTAAATGCATTGGGGGTGCATCCGAAGAGCCCAGATACCTCCTCTTGAATTGAATTAACATTTGCTCCTGCTTTTAACAGCATTCCAACGGTCGCACTATTTCCAGCTTCAACGGCTTCAGCCAACTGCCTGTCCAGACTTTCTTGACTTGCAAACCAAAAATAAGACCAATTTCCCAACATAGTAATATTTCGGGCCAACAGAGATATTACACCCCTTGCCCCCTTATCCGCTTCCTTAGGAATAAATGAGCTTAATTCAATTTTATTTTTTTCTTGATTAGGAACAGAATCGTTATACTGCCCCTGGATTGAACTGGTTTCATTATTTTTATAATTGAAAATTCCAGTATTAGAAACAATAGTGATAGGAATACGCATAACTTTGCCTACTTTTTTATTTTTCGATTAATTTGAGACAATTTAGACCATAAAATCACATGATAATTTCAAGACACACCTCATTCATGGTTCAATCACTGAAAGATTTAAAAGACAGGCATCTTTTGAATCTATAATTTTACTTCCCCAAGCTGCATTTTTCACAATGGCTACTTGTCGGCAAGTAATATGGCTTCTCTCAGAGCCGAGACTAATTGGTCAATATGTTTGGGTTCAATAATCAGAGGTGGCGACATCGGCAGAATATCGCCAGTCCAGCGCACCAGCACACCATTATCATAACAGTGTTTGAACACCTTATGACCCCGTTCTCCGGGTTTGCCTGGTGCAAGCTCTATCGCTGCTACCAGCCCGGTGTTGCGAATATCGATCACATTGGGAAGCCCTTTCAGGCTTAGCAGGGATTCTGCAAACGGATCTTCAAGTTCTATAGCCCATTCAAAGAGGTTTTCTTTCTCATAAATATCAAGAGCTGCCAAACCTGCGGCGCAGGCTACGGGATGTCCTGAGTAGGTGTAGCCATGGAACAGTTCAAAAATATCCTTTCCTTTATTATTTTTGTCGATGATCAGGTGAACATTATTTCAAACGAGGCGTACAATATTTCAAACAATCTTTATTGAATCAAGTACTGCATTTAGTTAATGTGCTTTGAATCAATTTCATCCACAGCGCCTATACAAGTCCCTACAAAATAACAACAGGAACAGCTATGACGACAAGAACCCGTGCCCAATGGCAGGCAATGGCGGATACGCTTGAAATCCGGGGGCAGGCCTGGATCAATGGTGAATATACCGACTCGGCCAGTGGTGAAACCTTCGACTGTATCTCTCCCATAGATGGCAAGCTGTTAACCCGGGTGGCCAGTTGTGATGAAGCCGATGTCAATCGTGCGGTTTCTGCAGCACGGGCAACGTTTGCATCCGGAGTATGGTCACGTAAAGCACCCGCTGTCCGAAAACGGGTGCTTCAGGCGTTTGCCCGTAAAATTGATGAGCATCTGGAAGAGCTGGCACTGCTGGAATCTATTGATATGGGCAAGCCCATCAGTGTGGCGCTGGGAGATGACATTCCCGGTAGTGCCAACTGTATTCGCTGGTGTGCCGAGGCGATCGATAAAATTTACGATGAAGTGGCTCCGGTTGGGGAGGGCAGTCTTGCCCTGGTGACCAGGGAAGCAATGGGTGTGGTTGCCGCTATTGTTCCCTGGAACTTTCCGCTGAGTATGGCCTCCTGGAAGCTGGGTCCTGCACTGGCCACCGGTAATAGTGTGATTCTCAAACCATCAGAAAAATCACCGCTTACCGCCATAAGAATTGCAGAACTGGCAGAAGATGCAGGCTTACCTAAAGGCGTTTTACAGGTGTTGCCCGGTTTTGGTCACACAGCGGGAAAGGCACTGGCGCTTCATCCTGATGTGGACTGTCTGGCCTTTACCGGTTCCAGCAAAGTGGCCAAACAGTTGATGATCTATGCCGGTCAGTCAAATATGAAACGGGTATGGCTGGAGGCTGGTGGCAAAAGCCCTCATATCGTCTTTGCTGATGCACCGGATCTTGAAAAAGCAGCCAGCTATGCAGCGATGGCCATTGGCTATAACCAGGGTGAGGTTTGCACCGCCGGATCACGACTTCTGGTCGACGCTTCAATACACGACGAATTTATACCATTACTGAAAAAACATTTGGCAATCTGGCAGCCCGGGCATCCACTGGACCCTGAAACAACGTCCGGTGCCATCGTAGATGATATCCAGACTCGTAATGTACTCCGTTATATTGAGATTGGGCAGCAGGAAGGTGCAAAGCTGATAACGGGTGGAAGCCGGATTATGGAAGAGACTGGCGGTTATTACATTGAACCGACCGTCTTCGACCAGGTTGATAACCAAATGACCATTGCCCGGGAAGAGATTTTTGGGCCGGTTCTGTCAGTTATTTCTTTCAGTGATGAAGAAGAGGCCATCAGTATTGCCAATGACACCGACTATGGTCTGGCTGCTGCTTTGTGGACTGATAACCTGAGCAAAGCACATCGGGTATCCAGACGACTCAGGGCAGGTTCTGTGTTTATCAATAACTATCATGGCGGGGATATGACCGTTCCTTTTGGCGGATTCAAGCAGTCCGGTAATGGCCGGGATAAGTCTCTCCATGCCTTTGATAAATACACGGAGCTGAAATCCACCTGGATTGCCCTGGATTGAATGCTTCTTTATGAAACAGAAAGCGAAACCCAAAGCACCGGTGCATACAGAAGCGCATGCTGATTCTTACTATGCAGCCTCACTGAATTTTGTAACGGACTATCCGGAACTGGAAGGCAGCCTGACGGTGGATATCTGTGTTGTCGGGGGCGGTTTTTCGGGAGTTGCTACAGCTCTGGAACTGGCGGAGCGTGGATTTCGTGTTGCTGTACTTGAAGCCCGGAAGATGGGTTGGGGAGCAACGGGGCGAAATGGTGGCCAGCTGATTCGGGGTATTGGTGAAGAGCCGGAGCAGTTCCGGAACCAGGTCGGCAGTGATGGGGTTGAGGCAATCCATCAGATGGGGTTTGAAGCGGTTGAGCTGGTGCGTGAGCGTGTCCGTAAATATGACATTCAGTGTGATCTGAAGATGGGATATGTCGATGCCGCTATCAAGCCAAAGCAGATGAATGATATCTGTGATGACTATGAGTCCCTGCAAAAGCGGAACTATGCTCATGAACTCCAGCTCTTGTCGAAAGATGAAATAAAAAAGTATGTAAACAGTGACCGATATATGGGCGGTATGCTGGATATGGGGAGCGGCCATCTGCATCCATTGAATCTCTGTTTGGGAGAAGCTCGTGCTGCAGAAGCATTAGGTGTGCAGTTTTTTGAACATTCCCCTGCATTGAAAATCCACAAGGGTGATCTGCCCAGAGTTGAAACATCAAAAGGATCAGTAACCTGCCAGTTTCTGGTGTTGGCCGGTAATGCTTATATGGGGGATCTGGAGCCGAAGATTGGCGGTAAAGTATTGCCTGCCGGTAGTTATATGATTGCCACTGAGCCACTTGAGGAGAAGTTATGGAAAAGTCTGATTCCTCAGGATACGGCTATCTGTGATGTCAGTATTGCCCTTGATTATTTCCGCCTCTCTGCAGATAAACGACTACTGTTCGGTGGTATGTGCAATTACTCCGGGCGTGATCCCCGGGATATCATGGCTTCCCTTCGGCCAAAGATGTTGAGGGTTTTCCCGCAGTTGGAATCAGTGTCGATTGACTATCAATGGGGTGGAATGATTGGTATTGGTGCCAACCGTATGCCCCAGATTGGACGACTTGAGTCAAACATCTACTTTGCCCAGGCCTATGCCGGGCATGGTGTGAATGCAACCCATATGGCGGGCCGGGTTTTGGCAGAAGTTATTTCCGGTCAGGCAGAACGGTTTGATGTGTTTGCCAATATTCGCCATATGACCTTCCCGGGCGGGCGGTATTTTCGTTCGCCTTTACTGGCTTTGGGGATGTTGTGGTATCGATTGAAAGAAGTGGTTTAGGAATTGTCCTGAAATAACTTTCCCATTTCAACAAACGTTGTCCGGTGTCTGATATCGGAAAAAGCAGGAGTCACTCGTGTTTTTTCCGATATCGGACAACGAGCTTAATGATGCTTCAAGGCCTCAGTAAATTCGGGGTAATTCCTTAGTGCGCCACCTTAAGGGTTATAACGCCAGCAATAATCAGAAACACCCCCAGATAGCGAAGAAGGCTAACGGCTTCACCATAGAACATGATCCCGACAAAAAAGGTACCGGCAGCCCCCAGGCCAGTCCAGACGGCATAAACGGTACCCATGGGGATTTCCTTTTGCGCCAGCCACATCATATAGCCACTGAGACTGATAAACACGATTGCGTTAGCTATGCCCAGCAACCGGGTGTCAGGATTTTGCGCCATTTTTAAGCCAACGGGCCAGCCAATTTCAAACAGTCCGGCCAGCAATAGATATACCCAGGCCATATTCACTCCTCTTA
>NZ_JAVRMB020000347.1:0-4555 GCF_031844845.1 Endozoicomonas sp. | reverse complement strand
AGATACTGATTCTGCAGGAAAACTTCTGGATTATTTGATAAAAGGTTGTCATTCTGATCGGAGTAAACAGGAGAGCGAAATCGTTTCCTGCTTACTTAACGATAGAAGTAACTTGAAAAAACTGATCGTTCAATGCTGGAAAGATATAAGCATCACGGAGTCTACAATACCAGACAAATCTCTCAACGAATTGATGGGTGATTATTTTAATTGGGTGTATAAGACATATAAGGCTGACGCTGCTTTGTCAGAGATAACGGAAATTATCACCACCAGTCGTGTCGAGGACCTTAATAAGAAAGGTAAATACGGTGTAACGCCGCTAATGCTATCTCTGGGCAGAAAAGATACCACTGTCTTCCGGTTACTGATGAAACGGGGCGTTGACTGTAAATCCATCACATTGTCTATGACGTTGGTCGACACGACGGCGTTACATCAAGCGGCTAAGATGGGCGCTGATTACTATGTTCGGTATCTAATAGAGATTGGCAAAGTGGATGTTAATGAGAGGGATGCATCTGGCGATACGCCGTTGCACGCTGCAAAATCAGTAAGTGCGGCTAGGATTCTGGTAGCTGCCAGGGCAAATGTTAATCTGGTGAATAGCCAGGGCAGGACGCCGTTGCACTTGGCGGTTAACCGCAGCAATGCAGCAGTTGTCACATTGCTGATCAGTAACAGCGCAGTGGTTGATCAGGCGGATAAAAGACAAGTGACGCCGCTGATTTTGGCCTCCTCCATAAAAGGCTATGGAAATATCGTTGAGCTGTTGTTAGCTGCCGGGGCTGATGTTGATCATGAGGATGTTGGCGGCTTAACAGCATTATACGTAGCCGCCGTAGGATATCATTTCGAAACCGCCAAAATGCTGATAAAAGCCGGTGCCAACCTTGATAAGGCGAATAATGATGGAGATACACCGCGTATGCGTCTTAACCACAGGCGTGAGTGGTATCCTGAAAAAATCAAGGAGCTAGAGACGCTGGCAGCTAAAATTGCAAGAACTGCAGAAGGAAGGTAGACACTCCGGATAAGTAGAGTCTGGTGTTGGGATGTCTCGCTTTCGCGGGAATGATCCAGGCATGGTTGTCTCGTTCTGATGCTGATGATTGCCCTGGTTCCTTCTTATCCGGGCCTGTATTTTTACTACGGTTATCATGATTTGGGTTTGCATCCGGGTGTGGGCTCTGTTCCAAATAAATGTTGGTGATTTTCTGAAATCCGCGCCATCCCAAGCATTATGCGGTTCCCAAGGGATGGCCTGATATCTTTACTTGATTACCACTGATTCTACGTCATGACACAGAGAAAGTTCATTTAAGAATATACGCGCAATTTTTCATTCCTTATGCCTATAACCCAGTGAAGAAATAATAGAACACCTCCAGTATTACCGGTAGAGCAGGCATCATGAGGCTTGTTCTCCAGATGAACGACGTAAACCCGGCTTCTAACCACTCCGACCAGACAAAGACCCACATCATCATTCGAAATGATGAAATTTACACTACAACTGTCTTTCAGTTGCCGGTTAATGGCTAACCCGGTTTCCACTGAACGTCTGGCAGCTTGAGCAGTCGATCCGTCATTGGCGCTGTATTGACTGCCGCCCGCCCAAGCCTTGAGATCATGAAGGCATATCAAAACGCCGGTTAAACCGATAGTTGAACTCTGACAGATAGCGACCCAGATGCTTGGGGTCGAGCTTATGGTAAGTACCGGTAATCGCCGTTTTCACGTTGCCCAGCATGGTATTTACCCAGGTAAACAACTCATTTTCCATGGATGCATGGCCACCACCGGTAATGATGGCTGTGTGCTGGCACCCTGCGTCTTCGATACCCCGGAAACAGGACAAACCATCACTGACGACCCGGGCACCCTTTTCCGGGCATGTTCTGCCCACTCCTGAATGGTCTTGCGCCGAAGGTTATCAACGGCATTGAAACTCATGTAGAGAGGGTGGTTATCCGCATCTGTCTGGACTGCTGCCACAAAGGGGGCTTTGTTCTCTGACCCTCTGCCGCGACGGCCTTCATGGCGCTCTCCGCCCCAATAGGCGTCATCAACCTGAACAAAACCACTCAACTGCCAGTGGTTATCTCTTTCCATCATGACCTGCATGAGCTTGTGCTTCATGCGCAAGGCGGCATTGTAGGAAATGCCAAGTTGTCGATGCAGCGTCAGGCAAGAAATCCCCGCTTTATTCTGGGTGATGAGGTAGATGCCCAGAAACCAGATGGTTAAAGGCAGTTTTGTCGAGTCAAAGATGGTGTTGCTGGTTAGTGACGTCTGGTGACGACAGCGATTGCACTGGAATTCAGCTTTCCGGTGCAGCTTGCAGAAACTACGGGAGCCACATTTGGGGCATTGGAAGCCATCTGGCCAGCGCCAAGAGCACAGCGCGTTTTCACACTGTTATTCACTACCGTAATTAGCCAGAAATTGCATAATGCCAAGGCCTTTTTGGAACTGAATGGTATTTTTGCACATCAGTTTCACCTTCATAACACATGACAATCGACGTTTATTATAGCAGCTGGATCATGATGTAGGTTCGATGGTAATCAGGTATCTTTATATCATTGCCCTGAAGGACAGCGCCAACACATAACCAAAACAGAGCCCGGGTGTGGGTGTTAAAGTAGCCTGCTACGGCGGTACTTTGATTCTCAGCCTGGCAACCATTGCGTTGTTGCTGGTTTAAACCAATATAAACGAGGGGGGCTGAATAAGCCCTTTTTTGTTAGTCGGTTTAAGATGAGCTTTCAGGACTTTTACTTTTATCCTGGAGATACCTCTGTTCAATTCTTCTCTGATTCCGGGAAAGGATGATGTCCTGTTCAAGTCCGGGATCTGCTTTTTTTATAGATTCTTCCTGCTCGTAGATTAATTGGGCAATCTGGCCGTGGATTCTCTGAGCGATGCTGTTGACTACCTGATCACGATTAATGTCGGTCAGTGAATGCTTCTGAATAAAATTATCAACCGCCATTCGGGCCATGATCCCAAGAAGACTGTCATGCTCGTCTGCCCGCTGGATAATTAAGCTGAGGCTATCAAGGTTATCGAGTGACATTAGATTAACCCTCTGGTGAGTTCGGGTATTTTTTCTAATGCATAGAGTTTGCTGAAGTGATTGCCAATAGTATTTTGAATATCTGAAGGCAGCTTAATATCCTGGTCTTTCAATAAGGTCAGAATCAGGTCAAGTTTGCTCAGTGTATTGCCATGGAGTTGTATTGCTGAAGCTAGTCCTGACCACTCCCCCCTTTCTGCAAGTTGGGTAATCATATCCAGATTGTGGTGGATTATCTTTCGACTGGTAAGCTTCTGCCCTTCAGGTGCTTTTGTCGATTTGTCCTGGTACGCCGTTGTCTCTGTTGAGCTGACTTCCTTAGCTCCGTGCCGACCCCTGGTTCGAGCAGGTGTATTCTCTGGCTGAGATATGGGTGTGGATTGACTCGGAATGTTGGATATTTCTTTTGCCATCGTACCTGTCCCTGGTAACGCGAGAGTATTGCCAGTTTGCCATAATAAGGCGACGGTTTAACTTATCTTGAACGGATGCTGCTATAAGGTAATGAATCGGCCGTTTTGTGATAATTTCTATTAAGAATCGTTTGTCCTGCGGGAGGTAGTATGGAAAGGGTGGTTGTTGTAACCGGAGTCAGCCGGGGATTAGGGTTAGAGCTATGCAAGCAGTACCTGTCGGAAGGGGCAAAAGTTTATGGTTGCTGTCGGTCTCCGGAGCAGTCACAACAGTTGCTTGAGTTAAAGCACAGTGCGGGCTATCAGTTTGAGCTGGTTCCTCTGGATATTACCCAGCCGGGCATGATTCAGAACCTTCAATATGTGATTGAAGAGCCCATTGATATTCTCATCAATAACGCCGGGATTTATGGCCCTTCAGGACTCTCTTATGATCAGCTAACCGTTGACCCCTGGATGGAAGTGTTGCGGGTAAATACTGTGGCTCCCATGATGGTCACTCAGGCGCTGGTGGAGAAGGTCGCCGAAAGTCATGATAAAAAGATTATTATGATGTCCAGTAAAATGGGCAGTATGGGCGATAACCAGAAGGGAGGATGTTATATCTACCGTTCAGCCAAGGCGGCATTAAATGCAGTGGGCAAAAGCCTGGCGATTGACTTGGCGGACAGGGGGATCAGTGTGGGCATACTGAATCCGGGTTGGGTTCAGACGGATATGGGAGGATCCAGTGCACTGATTGATTCTGAGACATCCATTCGTGGTATCCGCAAAGTCATTGAGCAGCTTTCTTTGAAAAGCAGTGGTCATTTTATCAGTTATGATGGCTCATTGATTACATGGTGAACTCCCGGCTCTGTGGCATAAAGTTGCCGGACTGCCCACCGGGTAGTTCGGTTTATAGTCGTTTTCAGTTACGTTGAACGAGACTGAGGCGCAATCCCGGGCCCTTTAGGGACGGGTCAAGCCGAGACTACTTTCTTTTGCTATCCGTATAACCGAAATCCAATTATTATCAACCTTCCATGTAACCAAGAAATATAAAAATGCTCCAGGGTAT
>NZ_JAVRMB020000346.1:0-3895 GCF_031844845.1 Endozoicomonas sp. | reverse complement strand
TGTTGGGGTCTAGGGCCCATAGAGGCCGAAGACCTGATGAGGTGGGAGTGAGCGGATTCCATCAGGGCCAGAGGCGAATGCGACCTCACCCCAAGGCCGGATATATGGAAGCATTACTCTTTAGTCATTATCGAAAACTTTACCTTGCATCGCGGGGCGGACCATATATGACCCCGGTTTTAGAAGAAAGACCTGACCCCGGTTTTCGGATTAAGTAGCGTCAAGAAGAAAGACCTGACCCCGGTTTTTGAGAAGAAAGACCTGACCCCGGTTTTTGACCCCGGTTTTGTGACGACCAAGTTCCGTATCCTCGAAAACAAGACATCGCCCAGGGTTAACACCCACCAGGCTGGCCGCCTGTAAAAAAGTATCCGGATGAGGTTTACCATTCTCCACATCCGTGACCGTCACCAGCGCATCCAAACGATCAAGCAGCCCTACTCCAGCCAATAGATCTTCTGCATGGTCTCGAATAGCACCGGTACCCACAGCCAGCTTCTTGTTACCTTCACATTCAACAAATACCCCATAGGTTTCGTCAATCAGTACCGGTCCATCATAAATCGCTTCCCACTGAAGCCGCTTGCTCTGGGCAACAGCGGCAGAATCCAGCGATAAATTGTAGCGCTGGTTAACCCGTTCTGCGGTTCTCTCTGTAGACATACCACCCAGAGAGTGATGCCATTCACGGTCAAATGGAAAGCCATATTTCTCAGAGGTCAGTCGCCATGCCTCAAGGTGGGTGGGCATGGAGTCAATCAACGTGCCATCCATATCAAAAATAATGGCATCGTAACCGGTCAGTTTTTCCTTCATAAAGATTGCGCTCGCCCACTGAAAAAAGCGTATTGTGACGTAATCCGATGAAGAGAGTGAATGATAGACATCAACACCAGGCTTTGAAATATTTCCCTGGCCGGTTCGGATGCGTTCCCAAGGGAAAAAGGATGTCACAAAGCTCAAAACCTTGTTCCTGATCCGTGTCGGTCGGTTCCCCGTTCAGGGGGGATCGAGGACCTGAGTCCTTCGGGTGCGCAAGCGAATCGACCTTCATCAAGACCGTGTTCTCCCTTTTGCCACACCCCCTGAGACCGACCTGGAAGCCACTCTTTTCCATATGCCTGATCCATTCAGAACAGCAACCGAAAATGGGGACTTATAGGTTGCCACAGCAAGTAGATCCTGCCCGGCATAAGCCATTTATCGAGGAGTTAGAGCTGGCTGAAACCTTAAGAGATTGAACTATTCCTTAATCAGATTGTCCAAAATATACAATGGGTTATCAATATTGATACTGAGTCTTAAGTATCTGGCCAGATGAAATCAAACATTCCTGGCCGAATGGTTAGTTTATTGCCTTGCCGTATGTATTACAGTGCCTTACAGGTCTGGTGCAGGCTTGCTTTTGGCGAAGACTATATGGGATAGCAAATAGTTAACTACTTACAACCACTAACAGGACTTAACTTATTTGTTTGATTGTCTTAACAGTGGGATTCACTTTAAAAAGGATGCTTGAAATTTATGGACATAAACAGTGAACTGATCAATGATTTATTTTATGGCTTTGTTGGTTTGACAGCATCAACAAAAGAAACCCCTGAACTGTTAAAAGAAGTAGGTAAAATCAGGAATGGGAGGCTGGTCTGTGTAGCCCAATCTGATAGACTGGAAGCTGATGATTGTCGTGAAAAATTAATGGGAAAGCTTATTAGTGCTCTTCCATCACTTTCCATATCAGAAGAAACCAATATATCCATTATTGGTAAAGCACTAAAGGATCGGATGATTGAGAACAGGATGGTTACATTTAATAAAGTCCATAGCCTGATAAATGAAATTAAAGCAGCCATTACGGAAAACGAAGAAAACAGTGAAATAAGTATTGAAGAAGCAGCCCGTAAGAAATTATATCAGTATGGAAAATCCGTATATAAAGTCATTTCTGGTGTTTATTCACAGCAATATCTAATCCCCAATCTTGATGAAAAAATACAAGACTGTTTTTCATTACAGACTCCTGATAAGAAAACAAAGTTACAGGATGTTCAGAAACATCTGGAACAAAGGGAAAAAGAGTTACTCGTATCACTACAGACTATTACTGGCAGTAGCTATTTCTGGGAAAACCCTGCTAACCCCAAGCAAAAAACTGCAAAACTGGATGAATTAAAATTAACAGATAACCAGAATCTCTTGGCTAAAAAGATTATCAAAAAAATAAATTTTGAAAAAAATCCTGATATATTCCACGCATTACACACGTTTATGTTTTTTAGAGGTTATTATCTAGGCAAACCTTTAAATTCATTAAGCGCAGAGCAATTTGAAAATACTTTAAAGCATACACTATTAGATTTAAGATCCCGGGGTCTTGGAGTGGTGAGTTACGCCCCGCCGATTCTCGGGAAGTTGGAAGATAAATTTTCTGAAATTTCTGAATTGGCTTTTGAATACGAAAAAGTCGTAAATTACGACAGGCTAATGAATGAATACCTGAATAATCATTGCAATACCTGGCCAGTTGAGACATACCTTTATAGAGGTGGATCATTTATCGGCGAGTCTGAAAAGAGAAGGAATATAAAAAAAGGCAAAGATATTTTCAACCCTGAGACCGTTAATTTTGGTGCTAATATTTTTGGCAATGGTTTATATCTTACTCCCGAAAAAGAATCAGCAATACAATATTCAAAACGTGCACTTCATGCTTCAGAAGCAGTATTTATTAAACTCCGATTAAAAAATAACGTACCATTACTGAATTTATCTGCATATGGAAAAAAAGAAGAGATAATGAGTTTCCTCAACATATCTGATGAGGAAAGATTTAAGCATTACCTCCATAATGAATTTCCCGGATCATGCATATTAAAACATTCCAATGATGTCTATACAATAAAAGATCCGTCTATAGTTGCCCAGGTAAAAATGATCAAACCTGAATTAGCGATGAATTATAAAGTTTCCCCTCGCCATCGACTTGATGAAAACGAGCATATTAAAGGACATCCAACAGAGTTCAAAACAGTGTCAGACCTCCCTGAAAATCTTGAAAAAACAGGAGCTAAAGCATCCGGGTTCTGGAATACTGAAACGGGAGCTGCTGAGAGTCTGGATGTTTTAAAATATATAGCTGAAGATGAAGATGAAGATGAAGCGTATGTTGTGAAATCACCGATCAGTGATAAACAGGCTCCGGTCTATTGGGAGGCTGATCTATTTGTAGAAAGACCCGATGATTCATTAGCAGATGATTATAAGGTTTCCAATCATCGCCTTGATGAAAACAAGGCTATTAAAGGACATCCAACAGAGTTCAAAATCGTGCCTGATCTTCCTGACAATCTTGAGAAAACAAGACATAAAGCATATGGGTTCTGGAATATTAAAACGGGAGCTACTGAGAGTCTGGATGTTTTAAAATATATGGATAAAAATGGAAAAGAGAAATATGTTGTCCAATCACCGATCAGTGATGAACAGGCTCCGGTTCCGATCTATTGGCGGGCTCATAAAGATATAGAAAGACCCGGTGATTTTATTGTTGAGCCCGCACCTGATTTCTTGAAGCAGCGCTATGAAGAAAAACGAAAACAGGGAATTTCTAACAAGACCAGATAATCATTGAGCAGAATATTCGCAAAATGTTTGATTATGTGAACTCAAACCCAGAGTCAAAACCTTGAACTACCAGCCCGGATATATGACATATCCGGGTCTGGGCTTACCCATGAGAACAAAAAATCAGTGAGACGCAAATACACTCATACTGCCATCTTTTTTATAGGCGATGGTCTGATAGGCGTCTTTACGATCACCGTACTCCATACCCGGTGAACCCATAGGCATACCAGAAACCACAATACCGCGAACTTCCGGCTTCTCCGTCAGC
>NZ_JAVRMB020000345.1:0-18358 GCF_031844845.1 Endozoicomonas sp. | reverse complement strand
GCTCACTGAGCAGGTAATGTTCCTGGAAAATGAAAAAACCAGGGTCAGAATATCGGTTTCCATAGGGTGGGGTACTGGTACACGATTGCAATCGAACATGATTCAGGCGTTAGTCGAGTAAGGTCGAGAGTTCGTTCTGTTTATGGGTTATGGAAGGGCTGAACAATGCGCAGGCGGGATTAGCCTTTGATATCCGGATGTATCGGGTGAAGTTGTTCCCAGTCAGGATCTCGGCTTTATCTCAGATGACTTGCCAGCATTCCTGGTTCCGGGCTCAGTGCTTTTATGGCGATTGATCTGGCTTTATTTCCTGCTACTACCGGGGTTAAAATCCGCAGCCTCAGGAAGGAAGTAATAACGGGTTTTCCGAAGTTCCACGGCCTTATAGCCAGTGCTATAGGATGAGAAATTATGGAGACACAGCTCGCGAAAGCAGCCAGAAATATATACCGATACTGTATCGGTGAGCTTGGCATCAACGAAGTAAGGCAGAGTTTTGGCTACCTCTTTATTCCGGGTTACACAGAAACGAAGCAGGTTGATGAGCAGGAGGTTATGGATACTCCCCTGGGGGACGACCTGGAAAATCTGATGTCATCGCTGTCATTGGCTCCCATACTGGAGGACTGGCAGTTGGTGATGGCCAGTGCTGAAGATTTGTCCGATGACGAGGCTCATCTTTTTTTGCAACAGATATTCAGCTCGGTGGAATCGGATGAGAATTTTTTTCGATACCTTAATGTTGCTGCTGATACGTTTTGTCAGGTCAATACCTGGTCCGATTATCATCTCATGCGACCACAGATCAAAGCGGGCTGGACGATGCATGTGACTGTTGAGGGTTCCGGCTATTACAACTGTGTCAGAACAACCATTGAAACGGAACCCGGAGATATTCTTCTTTTCAGTCCTTCAGCCTACCTTGACTCCAGGCGAGCTGAGTCTTGTCACCGGTGGGTGTACAAGTGGGTGATGTTTCAGGGGGATGGTCGTATTAATGACATGTTGGACTGGCCGGAAATTGCCTCAGGGATTCATCATATAAAGGCGGTTAACCCACCCGAGTTCACCAGGGTGGCGTCGACCATTGATTTTCTGGCCCGGCAGGGCTGGTCCGCAGAGCTGTCTGAAGTCAAGATTCGTTCCACCTGTGTTGAGCATCTGATGTTGCGTTGTAACCAGATTATAGAATCCGGTGGTTATAAAAGAATCGATCCTCGGGTTCAGATGTCTATCAAATTTATTGAAGACCATCTTTTTAGTGATCTTTCTGTGGAGAAAATTGCCGAAGCGGCCTGTTTGTCAGGTTCTGCTCTTGCTTTGTTATTCAAGCAACATTGTGGCGTCAGCATCATGCAGTGGAGAGAGGAACTGCGGATGGCAGCAGCCTGTCACAAACTGATACACAGTGCTAAACGAGTTAGCCAGGTTTCTGAAGAGCTGGGCTATATTAATCAGATGTATTTTTCACGTTGTTTCCGCAAAAATATGAAAATGTCACCATCGCAGTATCGCAAGTTAAACACTCAGTCAGGGCTGGTGAACTAACCGTCCATGGTCCCAGAGTAGACAGTAAGCCTTAGGAATTGTCCCAAAATAAATTACCCATTTGCCAGTAGATTGAGTCACCTGGGAACTTTGGGAGTAGTACTGTAAACAATTCCGGCTGCGTTCTCCGCTGTCATTGTGTACAGGCGACTGCATGGATGCACGACCACAAGGATGTGGGAGGTAGAACGACGCAGGAGGCCAAAGTCGAGGAGGTAGAGTAATGCAGGAGCAATTACCGAGACTGTACACAATCCATCTGGCAGGGATAGCCAACCGTCGAGTCAGGTTACGCTCTCTGTCATTGTGTACATGGACTGTACACAATCCATGCGGCAGGGATAGCCAACCATCGGCAGTCACCTCCCTGTGGATGGATCCTGTACAATCCCTGTACAGGATGACAGCGACCAGGGAACACTTTTAATGACACCCCATGCTGCCAGAGCTTACGCATCAATAGGTAATGCTTCGAACTTGTACACACTATTTGTCTTATGTTATCAAATTTATACATTTTACTATTCAAATGTTCTCAGCTTGTCGACTTTGCAATTTCATTTGCGATATATTTTTAATCAGGCAATAGAGCAAAGACCTGTTTTTACCTTAGAGCCTTTTCAGAAGCGCATTTGTTGAATGCTGCATTCCTATAAATACCCGCTCTATCCATAATAATTTTTATCAGGTCTTGATGCTGGAATAGGTTTTTGCCAAAAGAACAGGGTTGTCTGGAATAAACCCACTATTTGTTAAAGGACGAAAAATTGTCGAACATTATTGCTGGTCAAAAACTGCCCTCTTTTACCGTTGAAAAGGATGGCAGGATTATCGGGAAAGGAAAATTTGCCCCCTGGTCTTCCGAAGCGTTGGTTGGGGAAGCACGAGTATTTTTTGCTATCGCAGGCAGTCCTGTGGCTGCTGCAAAAGTGCAACCGGTTCATAATAAATTGAAAGAAGAGGCTCCAGCCATCAAACAGGTTCAGCTGGTGAATAGCAAAGAATCCCCTATGGGTGCTGCCATGTTCATCAGAGGTGAATTTAAAAAGAGTTTCAAGAAAAATCCGGAGAATACTTACATCCACGATGTTAAAGCAGTCGCAAAAGAAGCCCTGGGTATGGACGATCTCAGTGCCCTGGTGGCGGTCATTAATTCTGACGGTGAAGTGGTTTATTCCTTTGAAGGCGAATGTGGTGAGGTTGAAGTGGCCTCAGTGATGGAAGCCATTCAAAGCGTGCTGTAAGCACAGTTGAAATTAAATAGTAAGCAATCAGAAATAGGTATTGCCAGAAAAAAGCCCGATTATTATTAGTCGGGCTTTTTTATTGGATCACGGAATTCGAACCTGCTGAATTCGTAGAATCAGACATAAAAAAGCAAGATAAGTGTATAGATGACATACCCCCTTCCTGTGATCTAATTAATTCTGATTTTTTATACTGGCATGCTCAGCAGGAATGACTATGAGTAAAAAAATGATCATCAGCGCCGTTGTGGCTGGCGTAGTCTTGCTTGGGGGAGGAGGGCTTTTTGGTTGGCAATTTCCCCTGTGGCTACTGGGGATAGTCGCGTTTCTGGTGCTTGGCTGGTCCCTGATGGTTCGTTATAAACCCAGGCAGGTTGGCTCTTTTGTTCACTTTCTGGTGAAGAGAATTCCCAAAGGTGAGAAGGGTAAGGTGTTTTCCGAAAACCACCAATCCGGCGACTGGCCTGAGTGGTTTGCAAAACAAAACGCTGAGGGTTGGCAGCTGCCTGAATGTCAACTCAAGACCCGCTGGAGCAAAGATATTAATCCCCGGGCTCCCCTGCCTGAATATCCTCGTCCACAACTGACCCGGGATCGATGGGTCAACCTTAATGGCCTGTGGTCGTTTAATGTGGTGCCTGAAGCAACCGTCAGCGTAACAGAGTTTCCGGGTAAGATTCTGGTTCCTTATGCGATTGAATCGGCCCTGTCCGGTGTCCAGCGTCCTCTTTTTGCCGGAGAAAACCTGTGGTATCAACGGACATTCTCAGTGCCTTCTGACTGGGATGGAGAAGAACGCATTGTGCTCCATTTTGGCGCTGTGGACTGGCAAACTACGGTTTTGGTGAATGGTGTTGAGCAGGGCGTGCATCAAGGTGGTTATACTCCTTTCTCCTTTGATATAACCGATGCGGTTAACCGCAATAAAGAAAACCAGTTAACGGTGATTGTCTGGGATCCTACCAACAGCGACGGATCCAGCCAGCAGCGGGGGAAACAGGCTCTGGTTCCCCAGTTCATCAGTTACACGGCTTCTTCCGGTATTTGGCAAACGGTGTGGATGGAACCGGTTGCTGAGCGACATATTGATCGTATTGTCACCACCGCGAATATTGCCAAAGGCACAGCACTGCTGGATGTGCAAACCATTGGCGATTGTGACGGCCTTACGGTTGAAGTCACACTGGCTGGCGAACGGCAAAAATTCACCGCCGGGGTGGGTCAGCCGGTACTGGTAAAACCGGATGAGATCAGGCTCTGGACCCCGGAGACGCCCAATCTTTATGACATCAGTGTGCGTTTGCTTGATGGCGACAAGGTGGTTGATGAAACGGACAGTTATTTTGCTTTAAGAGAGGTTGGCACTGTACGACAGGGAGACTCGACGCTGTTAACACTGAATGGTAAGCCGGTCTTTCATAATGGCCCGCTGGATCAGGGGTACTGGCCTGATGGTATTTATACCGCAGCGACGGATGAAGCGCTTAAATACGACATAGAGCTGGCCAAATCCTACGGATTCAACATGCTTCGCAAACACATTAAAGTGGAGCCTGCCCGCTGGTATTACCATGCCGATAAGCTGGGAATCATGGTCTGGCAGGATATGATCAGTGGTGGTTTTACTGTTCCGCCCCGGGATGGCTGGGTCGACTATCTGCAACATGTTGCGCCTCTGGGGGTGAAGCATCAGGCTATTCTGGATAATGATTACGCTGGCTGGGGACGAACTGAAGAAAACAAAACTCAGTTTCGGGCAGAATTTACCGAGCTGGTTAACAGCCTGCAGGCATTTCCTTCGGTGGTGGTATGGATTCCATTTAATGAATACTGGGGTCAGTTTGATACCAACCGCATGACTGAATTATGCAAGGTGCTGGACCCAACCCGCCTGGTCAATCCTGCGTCCGGTTTTTACGATCAGGGTGGCGGTGATATCTATGATATGCATATTTATATGCAGAAGATTGAGAAAGTAGAAGACCCCCGCCGTTTCCGTGCCAGCGTGCTGGGTGAATATGGTGGTAAAACCTGGGCGGTAGAAGGTCATATGTGGTCTGACAAGACCTTTGGCTACGGTAAGACGCAGAACCAGGCTGATTACCAGAAAGCCTACTCTGATTTAATGCAGCAGGAGATCAAGGTGGCCATTAGCCATGGTTTGGCCGGTGCCGTATATACTCAGCTAACCGATGTTGAAATTGAGATCAACGGTATGGTGACCTATGACCGTGAAGTGTCCAAGATTGCGCCTCAGGATCTGACCGCTTTGCACAATGAGTTGTATGCAGCCTTTGACAAGCGGAATGGCTGATTGTTTTTTCTGATTATGGCCTGTGCAATAATCTTGCGCAGGCTTTTTTTTGCAGTACGAAAAAACAGGGATTCTGCCAATGGAAACACAATTGGTCGAAGCGGCCAGAAATATCTATCGGTATTTCAATGGTCAGGCTGATATGACACTGGTGAAAAAGAGTCTTGGCTATCTTTTTCAGGAGGACGACTCTGTTTCCTCTAATGCAGACGAAAAAGAATGGGGGATTGATGTTGATGTGTTTTTGTCTGAACTTCAAAAGCAGCCCCGGTTTTCTGCCATTATGGAAGGCTGGCATGATCCGATGACTGGCAGTTATGATCTCAAAGATAAAGATGCAACCGAGTTTTTACGGCAAGTGTTTAGTATCCTTGAAGACGACAAACTTATTTTTACCCACAAGAATGTTGCAGCTCACGAGCATCGTTATAAAGGGTCCTGGAACGATTTTCATACTTGCCGCCCCCAGACAAAATCAGGCTGGACATTACACATAACCCGTAAAGGCTCTGGTCACTACAACTGTGTAAGAGTCAGTTTAGATACCCAGCCTGGTGATATCCTGCTGTTCAGTCCATCAGCCTATCTTGAGTGCAAACGATCCGACTCTTCAGAGGAATGGTTCTACAGCTGGGTTCTGTTTCAGGTGGACAATCGAATTATTGATTTATTGGACTGGCCAGAGGTGGCTTCCGGTATTTATTACATCAAGGCAAAGCAGGAACAGAGGGAAGAAAATGTTGTCAAAGTGGTGGATCGCCTCGCCCGGTTGGGTTGGTCCAACGAACTGAATGAAGTGCGGATTCGGGCCACAATCGTCGAACACCTGATGGTGCGTTGTAATCAACTGGTCGAGTCCCGAGGTTATCATCGCAAGGACCCAAGGATTCAGACGGCGATAAATTTCATTGAAGATAATCTTTTTACTGCCATTAACATTAATAAAGTGGCCGATGCTGCCTGCCTGTCAGTTTCCGGTTTGACCCAGTTGTTCAAGAAACAGTGTGGTGTCAGTGTTATGCAGTGGCGGGAAGAAAAGCGCATGACTCTGGCTTGTAATCACTTAATACACAGTCATAAACGGATAGTGCAAATTGCGGAAGATGTGGGTTATGTCAATCAGATGTACTTCGCCCGCTGTTTCAGACGACATATGAAAATGTCACCGTCGGATTATCGAAAGAAGTATCTGGCAGGCTAAATATAGGGCGGCTACTACGGGTAGGAACTCGTTCCCACGGTCCTCCGTGGGAACGCATACCGAAACCAAACCTTTTCCGCCATGATAGATATTCATTCCCACGCAGAGCATGGGAACGAGTGGTTGCAGGAAAGTACGTAGTTATTCAATGAACTAATTAACGATTAAAGATGACGTTATTCACTTCATTTTCCAGGAATTCCTGACCACCGGAAATTAACGGTGGATTAAACTCACCAGCAACCGCTGTGTTAGCCAGCTCCGCCAGATTCAGTTCACCTGTCAGAATTTTTTGACCCAGCTCTGCGTCCCAGCAAGCGTAACGGGCAGCTTTACCCTCGGCGATGAAGTCATTTTCGATCATCCTGGCAGCACATTCCAGAGAGCGGGCCATAGTGTCCATGCCACCGATGTGACCATGGAACAGATCAACCGGATCGGAAGACTGACGGCGCAGACGGGCGTCGAAATTGAAACCACCCGTGGTGAAACCACCAGCCTTCAGGATTTCATACATCACCAGAGTATTTTCTTCCACGGAGTTCGGAAACTGGTCCGTGTCCCAGCCCAGCTGAGCGTCGCCACGGTTGGCATCGATAGAACCGAATATACCCAGGGAAGCAGCGGTAGCGACTTCGTGGTGGAAGCTATGACCAGCCAGTGTCGCATGGTTAGCTTCAATGTTGACCTTGATTTCTTGTTCCAGACCGAACTCTTTCAGGAATCCGAAGACAGTGGCAGTGTCGTAGTCATACTGATGCCCGGTCGGCTCCTGTGGTTTTGGTTCTATGAGGATAGCGCCGTCAAAACCGATCTTGTGCTTATGTTCAACAACCATCTGCATGAAGCGACCCCGTTGTTGGCGTTCACGACGCAGATCAGTATTCAGCAGTGTTTCGTAACCTTCACGGCCTCCCCACAGCACATAGTTGGCTCCGCCCAGGCGCTTGGTTGCGTTCATGGCATTGAATACCTGAGTAGCAGCATAAGCGAATACTTCAGGGTTCGGGTTGGTTGCCGCACCGGACATGTAACGCGGGTTGGAGAATGTGTTGGCAGTGCCCCACAACAATTTGACGCCGGTCTCTTCCTGCTTGCGTTCCAGCACGTCAATCATGGTTGCAAAGTTGTTGGTGTATTCTGTCAGAGACTTGCCTTCAGGGGTTACGTCTATGTCATGGAAGCAGTAAAAAGGAATGTTGAGCTTGGAGAAAAATTCAAAAGCAACCTCGGCTTTCATCATCGCCATTTCCAGTTCGTTGCCCGGCTGGTGCCATGGACGAACCATTGTGCCTGCACCGAATACGTCAGAGCCGGTCCAGCAGAAGTTGTGCCAGTAGCAAGCGGCAAAGCGCAGGTGTTCGGCCATGGTTTTACCCAGAATTACCTTGTCTGGATTGTAAGCCTTAAAGGCCATGGGGTTTCTGGATTCCGGGCCTTCAAATTGAATACTGCTAACGTCGGGAAAATAGTCGAGCATGGTTCACTCCTGGATTCAACAGGTTGTCTATAAAAAACGTCAATAAAAACGACAGCGGATACATTTTTAGTGATCGTTAAAGTTGATGACACTATAAAAGCTTCACCGAAAACGGATAGATAAAAAATGATGGAGTTTATGTCCTTTTGAACAGTGCCTTATTTCAATGAAAAATCCTCAGGATGAATCCTGTCAAAAAGTGGCATAAAACCCGTTAGAAAGTGCATATCCGGAATCACAAAAGCTGAATATAGTAAGCCGGTATGAGGGATGTTGTTTAGATCGGACAGTCCGGCAGGACGTTTAAAAGTGTTGCGGAATATTCGGGGGTTTTATGATTTACGAAAAGCTGGGTATCGACAAGAAGGCGATTACCGAAAAAAGCAGAGAAGGCGCTGGTCCAAATGACTTTGAAAGAAAAAGTCTATCTGCTGAACGGCAACTGGAATATGCTCCGGAATATCATCAAACATAAAAACGACGGGTTCCCATGCTCTGCGTGGGAATGAATATCTATTAATGCAAATGTGTTTTCCGGTATTCAGAGGGCGACATTCCCGTATGCTTCTTAAAACAGCGGGCAAAATACATCTGATTCACATAACCCAGCTCATGGGTAATCTGGCTGACTCTTTTCTGGCTGTGCAGTAAGTAGTTACAGGCCAGGGCAATGCGTTTTTCCTCCCGCCATTGCATGGCTGTAACACCACAATATTTTTTAAATAACTGAGTAATCCATGGTACGGAAACACCGGCTGCCCCGGCGATGCTGACAATGGTAAGATCAGAAAACAGGTTGTTTTCAATAAAATCAAGGGCAGTTTGCAGCCTGGGATCAAACTCTCTTTTATTCTCCGGCCCAATCTGTTGCGAGCAGCGCAGCAACAGATGTTCGACAGTAGCTGCCCTGATTCGAACTTCATCCAGATCATCAGACCACTCCAGTGCAACAAGCTCGTTCACAATCGTTGTTATACGACGTCGCTCATGCTCATCTTCTATCTTTATATGGAAAATACCGGACGCCACTTCCGGCCAGGACAGAAGGTCAGATACCCTGTTGTCTGCCTGAAACTGTACCCAGCTATAGTCCCAATGATCGCTTTGTTCAGCCCTGCGACAATCAAGGTATGCCGTGGGGCTGAACAACAAAATATCGCCAGGCCCCGTATTCAATCTATTTCTTATGCAGTTGTAATGACCCGAACCTGAGCGGGTAAAATGGAGTGTCCAACCTGATTTAAGTTGCGGTCGGCAGGTATGATTATCAGACCAGCTACCGGCTTCACGCTGTTCATGACAAGCCACATTAAGGTGAGAAAAAATTTCCCGGTCATTCTCCATAATGCCCGACACATCCCGCAGAAACTTTTGTGCGTCTTGTTCTGCCAGAACCTGACAGGCCGATGTCGATCTGCTCCATCGTTCCAGCAATTCAGAAAAACCCGGCTGCTTACGAAGCTCGCGCAAAAAAGAGACAATATAAGGCACTGCTTTTTTATCGGTTAACTCGCTGATACTGGCTGCTGCCAATTCAGCCCCGGTATGACCATATATATACCTGTGAATACTTCTGGCAGCGGCAACAATACGCGGATCAACTGTCTGCTGATTAACTGTCTGTTCTGTCATATTTATCAGTGTTTAATAATGGGCATAAAGCGAATCAGAATGTGCATATCTGTCACCAACCGGCTCCGTTAAAGTATAAGTAATCATTGAAAACAAGAGATTGTCATGTTTTACGAAAAGCTGGGTATCCATAAAAAAACCATCAAAAACAAAGCCAGTCAGGCTCTGGACCAGATGACACTAAAAGAAAAAGTTTATCTGCTCAATGGTAACTGGAATGTACTCCAAAATTCCATAAAATATAAAAACCCTTACAACCCCACACCCATAGAAACCACCGGTTGTGAACGTTTGGGCATTCCTGCTATCGGCTTTGCTGACGGCCCGCGCGGCATCGTAATGGGTCAATCCACCTGTTTCCCGGTTTCCATGGCCCGTGGTGCCAGTTTCGACCGTGATTTGGAAAGCCGTATTGGTGATGTTATTGGCAAGGAAGGACGTGCCCAGGGTGCCAACTATTTTGCCGGTATCTGCATCAATCTACTGCGTCACCCTGCCTGGGGGCGTGCCCAGGAAACTTACGGTGAAGACCCATACCATGTGGGTGAAATGGGTCTGGCCCTGACCGAGAGTGTTCAGGATCATAATATGATGGCCTGCCTCAAACACTATGCCGTCAACAATATTGAGAACACCCGCTTCAAGCTGAACGTCAAGGCAGACGACAGAACCATGCACGAAGTGTATTTGCCACACTTCAAAAAATCAGTCGATGCGGGTGCCGCTTCATTGATGGGAGCTTACAACAAATACAATGGCGATCAATGTTGTGAAAGCCACAAGCTGCAAACCGAAATCCTGCGGGATATGTGGGGCTTTGAAGGCTTCACCAGCTCCGACTTCATGTTTGGTATTCGTGATGGCAAAAAAGCCATTGATTCCGGTATGGACGTAGAGATGCCTGCACCGGTTCACTACCACGACAAACTGGTAAAACTGGTTGAAGAAGGCAAGGTAAAAGAGTCCACCATTAACACCGCTGCTCTAAGAGTGCTGGAGACCGTTCTGGCATTTACTTCCCGCAGGGAGAAACAACATTACGGACCTCACCTTGTATCTCATCCGGATCATATTGCTCTGGCTCGTGAAGTCGCTGAAAAATCCGTGGTACTGATGAAAAACGACGGTAATATTTTACCGCTGGTAAAAACGGTGAAAAAACTATTGGTGGTCGGCAGCCTGGCAGCGGTAGAAAATGTTGGCGACGACGGCAGCAGTAAGATCAAGCCTATTCACGCTATCACTCAGTTGCAGGGCCTGCAGCAGTATTTTGGTGAGAGCTGCGAAATCGTTTACTGCGGTGACACCGAAACTGAAAAAGCCAAAACCCACGCCAAAGATGCCGATGCTGTTCTTATTTTTGTTGGTAACAACAAAGCCGATGAAGGCGAATACCTGATTCCTGATGAAGGTGTTTCTATGGAAATCATTGCTGACAGCTATCAAAACCGTGGTATGAAATGGCGCAGTAAATTCCTGAGGAGAGGGATCAGGAAAGGTGCAAATGACATGGCAGCCTCCGATGAACAGGGGCAGGGCGTAGGGGGTGACCGTGCTAATCTCGGACTCTGGGCAAATCATATTGCCATGATCAAAGCGCTGTCCGGTATTAACCCAAACACCGTTGTCAACCTGATCGGCGGCAGCATGATCATGACCAAAGAGTGGGATCATCTGGTGCCAGCCATTGTTCATAACTGGTATTCCGGTATGGAAGGTGGGCATGCCATTGCCCGCATTCTGTTTGGTGATGTCAACCCAAGCGGCAAGTTGCCCTTCATTGTTCCTCATGATGAACGGCACCTGCCGTATTTCAGCCGTACCGAACGAGAAATTGAATACGATCTGTACCACGGTTACACCCTGCTCGATAAAAATAATATCGAGCCTATGTATGCTTTCGGACACGGCCTTAGCTACACCTCCTTTAAGCTCAGCAATCACAGGATTGAAAAGCACAAAGACTTTTTTCGCATCTCGGTGGAGGTAACCAATACCGGCAAGGTAGATGGTGAAGAAGTGGTTCAAGTGTATGTAGGGTGCAAGGACTCAGTGGTCGAGCGTCAGAAGAAGTTGTTGAAAGGTTTTGACAAGGTGGCGGTGAAATCAGGTAAGACCATCCCTGTTGTCATTGACGTACCTCTGGAAGAGATCAAATACTTCTCTGGCGAACGACAGAAATTTATTTTCGAGAAAACCGCTTATCAGGTATTTGTAGGCAACAGCTCCTGTGAATCTGCATTAACTCAGCTGGACGTTGATTACAGCGAAGTATCTGCTCCAGCCAAAACGGCGGCCAAAGGGACAGAAGCGGCTTGATCAGCAACTGCTGTAAAAGGCTTTAGTTAATAGATGGTCAGATTAAACAAGCTCGGTCTGGCCGTTACCTTATTTTATTGACAGTCATGTAATGCTGCTTATCGGTGCTGCATTGGCTCTTATTCAGGAGAAAGAGCATGTCCGCCCGGGAAACTATTTCTAAAAACGCTGCTTTTACAAAAGCTGGCACCATTCACTCTATTTCCGCGCAGGCGCAGCAAATCCTGCAGCAGCTGACGCTGGAAGAAAAAGCCTCTTTGTGCTCAGGCAAGGACTTCTGGCTGCTGAAATCTCTGGAACGCCTGCAACTCCCATCTATCGCTGTGGCTGATGGCCCTCATGGTCTACGTAAACAGGGCGCTAAAGGCGACCACCTCGGTGCGGGGACCAGCGTTCCTGCTACCTGCTTCCCCACAGCTTCAGCTCTGGCTTGTTCCTGGGACCCAACGCTGTTGTATAACCTGGGTGAAGCGCTGGCTGAAAAATCAGCCGATGAAAACGTCTCTGTTCTATTAGGCCCGGGCATTAATATCAAGCGTCACTCTTCCTGTGGTCGTAACTTTGAATACTTCTCCGAGGACCCGCTACTCACCGGTGAACTGGCTGCAGCCATGATCAACGGCGTGCAGTCAAAAAATGTCGGAACCAGTTTGAAGCACTTTGCGGTGAACAATCAGGAATTTAACCGCATGGTGACCAACGCAGTGGTGGACGAACGCACCCTGCGTGAAATCTATTTGAAAGGCTTTGAAATTGCCGTCAAAAAAGCCCAGCCCTGGACCATTATGTCCGCCTATAACCGTGTGAATGGCACTTTCTGCAGTGAACACAAAGAACTGCTGACTGATATTCTTCGTGACGAATGGGGCTTCGAAGGTTTGGTGGTTACTGACTGGGGTGCAATGAACGACCGGGTTAAAGGTATTGCTGCCGGTCTTGATCTGGAAATGCCAGGCAGCACCGGCGAAACTGATCAGCAAATTGTTAAAGCCGTCAACCATGGCGAATTGAACGAAGCCCAACTGGATAAAGTGGCGCGACGCGTTATTAAATTAATGCTGAAAGCAAAGACTGTTATTAAAGCTGAAAACATTGACGAAGCTGCCCATCACCAACTGGCTCGCAAAGCAGCGGCAGAATCCGCAGTGCTGCTGAAAAACAACGAACAGATATTACCCCTGCAAACCTCTGCACATTTTGCCGTCATCGGTGAATTTGCAAAAACACCCCGCTATCAGGGTGCAGGCAGCTCCATGGTGAATCCGGTGAAACTGGATTGCGCTTACGATGCTCTGTCTGAAATAACGAACAACAAATCGCTACCTTACGCGGCCGGCTACCGGGTAAAAGGTGATAAAGGGAACAACACACTGGATCAGAGCCTGATTGATGAAGCCGTTGTTCTGGCAAAAACCGTGGATATTGCTGTGGTTTTTGCCGGACTGCCCGACAGTTTTGAAGCAGAAGGTTTTGATCGTGACCATCTGGACATGCCTGAGCAGCATAACAGGTTGATCCGTGCAATCTGCAAGGCGAACCCAAACACTGTCGTTATTCTATCCAACGGTGCAGCCGTGCAAATGCCATGGATTGACCAGCCTAAAGCGGTTCTGGAAACCTGGCTGGCGGGGCAGGCTGGTGGTCTGGCTGTTGCGGACCTGATTCTGGGTAAGTCCAATCCCGGTGGCAAGTTGGCCGAAACATTCCCGCTGGCTATGGCCGATATGGCATCTGATCGTTGGTATCCGGGTTCCCCCCGGCAGGTTGAGTACCGCGAAGGTCTGTATGTTGGCTATCGCTACTTTGATACCGTCGGTAAGCCTGTTTTGTTCCCGTTTGGTCACGGTTTGAGTTATACCCGGTTTGACTATTCCGACCTGAAAACAGGCAACAGCCTTGCGCCCGACCAGGATCTGACCCTGACCCTGACCATCACCAACAAAGGTCAGGTTGCCGGTTATGAAATTGCTCAGGTTTACCTGCACGACATTGATTCCACGCATCATAAACCGGTGCACGAACTGGCCGGGTTCAGCAAAGTGTGGCTGGAGCCAGGCGAATCCCGGGAAGTGGAAATAATGGTTGATCGTCGCTCATTCGCCTACTACGACACTGGTCGTAAGGACTGGGTTGTTGAAGCCGGTGACTTTGAAGTACAGGTCGCTGCATCCAGTCAGGATATTCGCCTGTCTGCTGTTGTTCATGTTCAATCTACTGACAGGCCTTCAATGGCTAACAAGCAGATAAACCAAATATTCCAATCAATGGCCAATAATCAGAAACTGAACGTCACTGATCAGGATTTTGAAGCCATGCTCGGCCATAAAGCACCAAAACCAGACGCTGTACGACCTTTCCATGCCAACAGTACACTGAGCGAAATTAGCTCAACATTCGTGGGTAAAAAACTCTACCAAAGCATTATGAAAAAAACGGCCGATGATACAGCAGACATTGATGAAACAACTCAAAAATTAATCAGAAAGATTCTGGAAGGCTTGCCTCTGCGCGGTCTGGTGATGATGAGTAACGGTAAGATGAACTACCGGTTTCTTCATATTCTCATTGCGATCCTTAACAAGCAGTTTATCAACGCCGTCAAACTGATCATCAACAGAAACAAATAAAAGCTAACAAACGGGAGTGGATCATCCCTCCCGAAAAAATCAGTTGCCCGGGCTATTTTCCCGGACAACTCCATAATCAGGAGTTATAGACTATGTATTTGGGAATTGACCTGGGCACCTCCGGGGTCAAAGCAGTACTACTGGATGAAAGCGGTCTGTTGTTGAGCACACATACGGTATCTTTGCCTGTTTCCCGCCCTCAACCATTGTGGTCCGAGCAAAATCCTCAAGACTGGTGGGACTCTACTTGTGAGGCAATTACAGGCCTGAAACAGCAACAATCTCTGGCAAATGTTAGAGCCATTGGTTTGACTGGCCAGATGCACGGTGCCACCTTTATTGACGAGTTTGGTGAGGTGCTCCGCCCGGCCATTCTCTGGAACGATGGCCGCAGTGCACTGGAATGTGCCGAACTGGAAGAGAGGGTACCCACTTCCAGAACCATTACCGGCAATATCATGATGCCTGGTTTCACAGCACCTAAAGCGCTCTGGCTGAAGAAACACGAGCCGGAGACCTTTGCCAAAGTAAACAAGATTCTGCTGCCCAAGGATTACCTGCGTTTTAAACTGACCAGTGACTTTGCTGCCGACATGTCTGACGCCGCTGGCACACTGTGGCTGGATGTGGACAAGCGCGACTGGAATGATTCACTGCTGGACGCCTGCGGTCTGAGCCGTGATCATATGCCACAGCTGTTTGAAGGGAATCAGATAACAGGGACATTGTCTTCTGAACTGGCCGGACAATGGGGTATGAGCGAAGTTCCGGTTATTGCCGGTGGTGGTGATAATGCGGCAGGTGCCGTAGGTGTCGGTATTGTGAAACCTGGTCAGGCGATGTTATCTCTGGGTACTTCCGGTGTGTATTTTGCCGTAAGTGATGGTTTCCTGAGTAACCCTGAATCGGCCGTTCACAGTTTCTGTCACGCCCTGCCAAATACCTGGCACATGATGTCCGTAGTTCTCAGCGCTGCTTCCTGCCTTGACTGGGTAGCCAAATTGACTGGCCAGGAGAGTGTGCCAGCCATGGTGAAAATGGTGGAAGAAAAGGCTGACCGTAACAGCACTGTTTCTTTCCTGCCTTACCTGTCCGGCGAACGCACACCTCACAATGACCCGACAGCTAAAGGGGTATTGTTTGGCATGACCCACAGTACCGGTCCTGCCGAGCTGGCTCTGGCGGTAATGGAAGGTGTGGGTTTTGCTTTTGCCGATGGTCTGGATGCGCTGCATTCAACGTCACCGGTTCCGGAAGAAATAACCCTGATTGGTGGTGGTGCCAGAAGCGAATACTGGCGTCAGATGCTGTCCAATATATTCGGTCGTAAACTGGTCTATCGTGCCGGAAGTGATGTGGGTCCTGCACTGGGTGCTGCCCGTCTGGCCAATCTGGCCATGAATCCTGAAGCGGATATCAGCGACATCTGTCCGGTACCGGGTCTGGTTCAGGCACATGAACCGGATATGAAAGAGCATGCCCGTTATGAAGATAAACGCGGGCAGTTCCAGCAGTTGTATCGTGATTTGAAAAACAGTTTCTGATTATTATTGCCTGACTCATGTTACGCATTTTTCTGAAATCGACTGGTTCCCATGCTCTGCATGGGAATGAATATCTATTCTGGCAGGTGAAAAAGATCAGGGTTCGGTATGCATTCTCACGCAGGGGCCTGGGGACGAGCTCAAATCTTGTGCATCCAATTCTGCTAATTCAGTCACGTAAGGGTGCTTTCTTTTCATGATGTCGTAGTACGTTGTTGGTAGTGTCACTCCTATCTCCTATCTCCTATCTCCTATCGATTCTCCCGTGTATGCCAGAGCCTCAATATATAAATTATTGAGTTCTGTATCTCATAACGCATTTCATATTGTCCTATCAGTATCTTTCTGACTTCCCTTGGCTCAAAAGCCTCCAGCCGCTCTCCGATTCTTGGGTTTGAACGCAGGCTGGCCGGGCAGGTTGTCAAAGATTGGACTGTTTTGGCCGCAGCAGGTTTATTAACCAGAGCCAAGAAGCCATATAAGCGTGACAAGTCAGAAAGGGCTTTGCTGGTCCATTTGATGTCCATCAGCGTGGCACCGGTAAGGGCTTCTCTGTGCCAAGACTTTCAGCCCACTCCTGGACGGCCTGATGATCAATAACCGCATTTGCATCAACATCAGCCAATGCTTCCCGGGTGAGACGATCCCGCTCTTCTTCCTGGTCAATCCAGGCTGATAATGCCTGTTTGATAATCCAGCCGCGTGAACGCTCAAGTCGCTGGGCGAGCTGTTCTACTTTTTCCGCCAGGGATTTTGGGACATGTGCGGTGAGCACTCTGGTGTCAGGATTTGCCATAATCGCTCCTTCAAATTCAATGTTATTAACTATGAAAAATAGTGATTAACTTTGAATAAGTCAATGTAGGCTGGCATTTGCTTCCCGCAGGGAGAAACAACAATTCCAAAGCGGTTGTTGGTGTCGTAGAAATGGTTTGATTGCAAGGCTTTAAGTGTGCCACTACGGCATACATAATGGACGGCTTTTGGTTTGTATGCCATAATGGCACATATGCGCATTAAATAATTCGAAATTACAGGTGAATTTATGGCTACTAATACAGAACGTAAAGAAACTCGATTGGTTGCACGAACCTCCACAGATATTCAAGAGATTATACAGCGGGCCGCCGATTATTCCGGTGCTACGCTTTCACAGTTTCTGATTGACGCAGCGATGGAGAAAGCCCATGACGTGATTGCCCGAACCGAATCACTCCATCTTTCAATGAAAGGTGCAGATGCTCTTTTTGCGGCCCTGGAAAACCCTCCAAAAGCAAGCGCCAAGTTACTTAAAGCCGTGAAGCATTATAGGGATACGGTGAATGTCCGTAATCATTGAAGAAATAGCTCGGAGGCATGACCGTAAATCTTTTGATTGCGGAATCCGTGAACTAAATCAGTTCTTACAGCAACAGGCCCGACAGAAAACCGCAAAACACATCGCCAAAACTTACGTGGTCTGCCAGCACTCTGCTCCTGCCACCATCATCGGATATTACACACTCACTGGCTATTCAGTCACAATCCCCCCAGCCCATAGAGAGTACCAGAAATATCCTCATCCTCTGAGTGCGGTAAAACTGGCTCGACTTGCTGTGGATGGTTCACACCAGGGACAAAAGCTGGGTGAGCGGTTATTGGTTGATGCTGTTTATCGAACGGTAGTGGTCGCACAACAGATTTCAGCCATCGGACTGTTTGTTGACCCCATGATGCCGGAAGTCGTTCCATTTTATCAGCAGTATGGCTTTTTGCCTGCCGATCCAGACAATCATTCACGACTGGAGATGTGGCTGCCCATAGAAACCTGCATAGAGATTGCCAGTCATATAATGTGAGCGACCTTTTGGAAAATAACAAATGGACTCATCTGTTATGCAGCACAGAAGTAGAGGGTATTTATACTTGCCCTAAGGAATTGTCCTTAAAGAACTTCCACATTTAGGAAAGCATCCATTATAAATTTACCGACCAACTCCACTGTCATCCTGTACAGGGATTGTACAGGATCCATTTCACAGGGATGTGAATGCTCTGAGAACTGGCTATCCCTGCCAGGTGGATTCCGTACAATCCCTGTACGGAATGACAGCGGGAAAACCCAACCGGCGCGGTGTGCGATGATGCTATTTCCCAAACGCCTGGATCTACTGGAAATGGGGGATTTATTTCAGGACAATTACTTGGGCACATTTCATGTTGGCTGAGAGTCAAAGGAAACTTTCTTTTAAAATAAACTACACTTGTCAACTAAAGTATCAATCCTGATTGACCTACAAAAGAACTGCTCCATCTCCCTGATTTTTCACATAACAAGCCCAACCCATGACACGAAACGAAAGAAGCTATTGTGTGGGAACTGCCATGAACGTATTTGTCATCAGTCTTGCCTCTTTTCCTGTCTCTTATACACATCTGACGCTGCCGACGAAAGATACACGGTCCC
>NZ_JAVRMB020000344.1:0-16172 GCF_031844845.1 Endozoicomonas sp. | reverse complement strand
AAAACCGTTCTTCCCAACGAGCGAGAGATGGCAGTCGGGGCATTTAACTTCAATAAGACACGTCATAGGACGTATATTGGGATGAAGAGTATTTTTGTCAGTATGGGATTATCCCTATCCACACATTTGGCCCACTACCCTCTTTTTTAACGAAAAATTTGCCCCTGAAATAGGTGACCCTTAAATTCTTTTAAAGCCAGATATTCTAACAAGGCTGACAGAGTGACTAACAAAGCTTCCCTTTCTGTTTGATATAGTCCTTTTACCGGTCCATACTCAGATAGAAGTTGACAAAAGTTGACACCCATTTACTATTGGCGCCCTATGAAAAAATCACTAAACATTCCCGCTCTGGAAGCCGCAATGAGCGAAAAAGGCTTCAATCAGTCCTCTCTTAGCAAAATGCTCGAGGTCTCTAGGGAAGCTGTATCCAAATGGCTCAAAGGAAGCTCATTTCCTAAACCGGATAAATTATTGCGACTGGGTATGCTGTTGGGCCTGTCTTTTTCCGAACTGGTTGTTCAGGAAGACGATAATGCTCCGGTAGTTGCCTTTCGGAAAAGGAAGGGGACAAAAACCAGGGACGAAGACTTTCAGAAATTTGTCAGCATGGGGCGGTATCTTGAGAAACTGGCACCTTATCTGCCTTTCGATAACCTGACTAAGCCTCTGGTTTTAAAAAATCCGGTGCTCGAATACGATTACCTCCAACAGGTTTCTGAAAAAGTCCGAAAGGATATCAATGTGGGACCAGAAGATATTCTGGATTTTAATCATCTGATCCGTTATTTCCGTAAATTGCAGACGGTTCTGATTCCTGTAATGTGGGGACAAAAAGACAGACATGAAAATGCTAGCCATGTCTATCTTCCCGAATCCATGACTACATGGATTTATCTTAATCTTGACGTTAACACACATGACTTCCTTTTCTGGATGGCCCATGAGTTAGGTCACGCTCTGGCTCCTGATTTGCGTGGCGATGACGGGGAAGATTTTGCTGATGCTTTTGCTGGTGCTTTATTGTTTCCAAATCAGCATGCTGAGCAATGCTATAGGAAGTTGAAGGAAAAACATCCGGAAGCACAGGTTAATACTATCGAGAAACTGGCTGAGCAGTATGTCATTTCTCCTCTGGCTATTTTCTTTCAGGTTAAAGCCTATGCTGAACATAACGGCCTGGCACCACTGGAGTTGAAATCGATTCATGGGGCAACAACCAATTTCAATAAGAAATTCCCCAGCTTGATAGATGCACTTATTACAGATACTCCGATACAGCCAGAGTTATATATCAACCTTGTGACGGAAGGCTTTGAAAGCCCTTTCTTTTCAGTTCTTTCTCAATACCTGAAAGCAACTGAAAAATCGGAAAGTTATATTCAGACGGTATTAGATATTGGGTTAATTGATGCGAAGTCGCTTTATTCCGAGTTAACCTGATGCCACAGTCCAAAATTCTGGTCGATTCCAACAGTTATTTTCGTCTTGCTAAAAGTATTCATCCGCTGCTCTTTCAGGCATTTGGGGAGGATGAGTATTGTTTATACGTACTTCCTGAACTTGACGAAGAACTCGGCAAAAACCCTCGCCTGAAGAACAAGTTCTCCTGGGCTGAAGAGCCAGAGCATGTTGAAAACCGCAAACATTATCCCAGCCTTGGTAAAAAGAAGAAGAGAGAAATCGAAGATACCTATAGCTTCATTTGGGATTACATCACTAACGTTGCTCCAGGCCCCTCAAGGGTTGATGCCCGTTATCTTGCATACGCCCATGTTATGGGTATAGCTGTAGTCACAGATGACAAAGATATGCTTGAAGTCGCTCAAGCGTTGAACATCAAAACCATGCGAACTCTTGATCTCATGAAATTGATGGTGGAGTGTGATCACATTGATATGACAAAAGTTCGTGAGATTATTGGTTTCTGGAGGTACTTGGGGGACATGCCTTCTGGAGAAATGAATTTCAGACAGCATTATCGGCAGCTGTTTGGTGAAGATCCACCTTAAACCTCAGCCTCGTACTGCGCCAGATTTGGCGCAGTACCTTTTACCTCCCCATCCTGAATAAATACCTTTTCTCCCTCCAGCACAGACTCTCCCTTGACGGCAATAACCGAGCCATCCCGTAGCTGTGCCTGACTGGTGCCGTTCCCGTTGTTGGCGGTGATGGTGGCAGACTCTCAAACTCTCCGGTATTAGCGCCTTAAATTGCTGCCAGATGTTAGTGGTGGCCATAACCCCTCCCCTTTTTTGCTTTTCTGAAAACCACAAAAAAGGGCAATGCCCGAAAGCACTGCCCTTCTTCTCCTCACTTTACGTGAGGTTAGAGACTACAATATTGCAGTCCGACCATTACAGTGGTCGAATATCTTCAGCCTGAGGACCTTTCTGGCCCTGAGTGATGGTGAATTCAACACGCTGGCCTTCTGCCAGGGACTTGAAGCCATCGCCTGTGATCTGACGGAAGTGAGCAAACACGTCTGGCCCGCCATTTTCCTGAGCGATGAAACCAAAACCTTTCTCGTCATTGAACCACTTAACAGTACCGGTAGTAGTAGACATAGTCATATCCTGAATTTTAATAATAAATTTCGCCTTGCAAGAAGGCGGTAAAGCTAGAAGCTTATTATTGCTTATGAAGAATATGGCGAGTTATTACACCCGGAACATCAAATCTATACATAACAAATAAATCACACTTTTAACGTCAGGCCATTATACAGCGCGTTGTCCTGATGACTATGAGCACTTGCATTCAATCAACGACATAAGATACTCAGCCATTTGTGTATAGATGCCTAATAATGCCTTTCCAGCTGGATGCTTTGGAGTACTCTGCTTCGTTCAGCCGTGATATTGGTCGCCAGACAGAGTCCTCGCCAATCAACGCACCATTGCCAATGATCACACCTGGCATAATCATCGCTTCCGAATCGTTCCAGACATCATTACCAATTTTCGTATCACCAGCTCCTTAAACCCACTCTACCTTGTCGAAAAACTCATCAGGATTAAAAGGAAAAGTAGAAATCCAATCCAACCCGCGCCCCTGATCACCCGCCAGCATGAACGTCGCTCCGGAAGCAATAGAGAAGAATTCACCAATAATGAGCCGATCCACTTCACCGTAGATGCCAGCCTCCCAGATTTCCGAAGTTACTGTGTCACCCAGCAGATAGCGTAACTCTGATCCTCGAAGAACTTCTCATGGCAAAAATAGGAACAGTATCCCAATCCGGCTCTGAGCGCCTGCCGCAGGAAACAACCACGAACTCACAAAATCGCAACACCTCGAACCACAGCGAAAGAACTTTACAATCAATTAGTCAAACGCTGTGGTTGGTCGAAGGCCGTGGACCACGGTTTTTCAGAGAGGAGATATATAAGAAAAACAGGCAAAAATAGCTTCAAATATTAAAGACAGCAAACCTCAGCGTGGCACCGCCAACCCTTTGAATACCGGCCCTATAAACGACAAAACCATTACGACAGGTATCGTAAGGGTTTTAATGTATGGCGGTGGGGAGGGAACCTGTAGCGGAATTTTTTGATAACTCCTCATGTAGACAGAAACTCAGCTCTTGGTTTCAAGAAGCCCTTGCCGATGCGCTTCGACCCATACCAGCGGAGACCTACGCTTTAAAAACTCCTCTGAATAGAGTTTCTCGCGGTACTCCTGGTAATGCCGCGCTCGCATTTCCTGATTATTTTTGTCGTCTAACCCGAGGCGGTTGATGGTCTGTTCAACCTGTTTTTGCAAATCCTCTGACAACGCCGGTGCCGGATAAATATGACCACTCACCAGCTCAACATGAAACCAGCCGGTGGTTATTTCAAACGGATCCAGCACATCCTCAAAATTGTTCTTTCGGGCATTCACAATCGAACTGGCCAGTCGGTAATTACTCCATTCATACGCCAATTCCACCCTGCGCGATTTTGGAGCGAAGTGCTCAACCGTGCCGCCACCGATTGTTCGCTCGAAGTGGACAGCCAAATAAGCACAAACTCCAAAGTACGCGTGATAAAGTTCATCCATGCAGTCCCGCCAATAAGGTGCGATCTTCGTCCCTTTGGGTAAAGGCTCATCCATATTGAGTCCTTGCTTTTCCAGGTATTGGAGCCCTTTTTTTCGAACCTTTTTATCAAAACCATCAGGCTCTGGCTGAGGTGTTACACAAATCACGGTTTCAACCACCCCTTTTGTTCTGCCACAAAACGCCAACGCATCCAGAAAGGATCTGTTTCACTCAGAACCGTTCTCAGTTTTTTATCAATGTCATTTGCTTGCGCAATCGTCACGTTTTCCTGACTTAATATTTTGGAGGCTTGCTCCAGGATTTCTTCCGCCTCAATGGAGTAAGTACTTTTCAAATCAAACGCTTCACTGGTTAACCAATTGTTCGCACTGCCCTGCCGAATAAAATCCCTCTGCGTAATAACCGCATGGCCACCTTGTGCTTCAGGCTCAAAGTCCAAATCCAGCCAGGCATCTTTTTTCGCATCAAACTGTGGCTCAACAGAAGCCATGACCAAAGGCGAATGTGTCGCCGTAATCAACTGCACATCCACTTTACTGACCGCCAGCTTCGTTACTGCCTGCAACAGTGAAACAATGATACTTCGCTGCCATTTGGGATGAAGGTGGGCTTCAATTTCATCGATCAGGAAAATAATCTGCCGGGTAGGATCCTGCCCTAAAAACACACAGGCATTCACATGCTCCTGCCAGGCCCAGACCAACAAGTAGGCCAGAGCAATAATCCGCTTCATGCCCGATGAGGCATGAATAACCGGGACCTCCTGACCATAGGGCATTTTCAGGGTTGGTATATCTCTTGAATCATCCAGACTTACCCGGGTCAGCTGTCCTGCGCAAATCACTTCCCGGGGAGAGGGTGAAAGTGACTCAAGAATTTTTTGCAATAACTGAAAGGTATCACCGTTTTCTTTCTGCCAACCCGCCCAGTCATGTATCAAGCCATTGCACAAAGGTTTGCCATCATCCGCCCGCAGCCCATCCCAGATATTTTGGGGCGTAAAAACATAGGCAGGCCGCCGTTCATGAGTTGCTCCACTTTTACTGTCGGAATAATTGCGTGCCGGGTCCCAAACGGCAAACCCACCATTTGGCAAAGCGTACAGAACTAACCCCGCCATAACCGGTTTGGAGGGGGGAAATACCCATTTTTGCTCTTCCCGACGAAACGGTACGGTCACAGTTACAGGACGTGATTTGCCTTTTAGTTCAACGGCTATGCTAGCAGACCTCTTGGGGTCAACAGGCCGGGCCATATAGCCAGAGGTCAGTGCTGTATTGACTTCCTGCGGCCATTTCCGGGTTAAAGCCCACCAGGCAATATCCAGCAGGAAGCTTTTACCCAGGCCATTATCGCCGGTAATCAGGTTCAGCCGGGGAGCGAACCGGATAGGTTTTTTACCCTCTGTTGGTCCCACATTGGTTAAAGTCAATGATTTAAGCATTCATTCAATCTCTGATAGGTCTGCCTGATTACAGTGGTTGGGACGGATTAATCACTCTGCAACCGCCTGCACCTCTCCCTCAGCTTCCGGTTCAAGCACTATCAGCTGATAGTCTGGATTTAAAGGCTTCAGACTCATAAGAGTATGTTGCCAGCTATTTTTAGCCGAAGCGATTGATATCTTTCAAACTCAGCTCTGCCCGGGCCTGCCTTAAACCGATCCCCTCAATGATTCAGGCTGTTCGAACCCTCAGCAAACATCCCCCAACAGCGGGTCATATATCCATCGTAATAGCAGGTACGGTCAGGCGGACGAGGCATTTTCCAGTGGCAGCATTGACCACATCAGGGTCAAAATCGTCGGCGGAGAAGTCGAAATTGTTTAATTGCGGAAGGCAAAGAGATGTTCCAGCGGAAATAGCATGTGCAATACCTTGATTTACTGAACCTCACCAGCAAGTATGGGTAGTGGGCCGAATGTGTGGATAGGGATAATCCCATACTGACAAAAATACTCTTCATCCCAATATACGTCCTATGACGTGTCTTATTGAAGTTAAATGCCCCGACTGCCATCTCTCGCTCGTTGGGAAGAACGGTTTTTGCCGTAAAGGAAATCAGCGCTATCCCTGCCATAATCAACTGTGTGAAATCACATCGTTTATGCTCGAATATCGGTATAAGGCCTGGTACAGGGGCGTCAGAAATAACATCGTCAAAATGGCGATCAACAGCAGTGGGATTAGAGATACCAGCAGAGTGCCTGGCGTTAGCAAAACAACCGTCAAGTAGTCAACTCATTCTAAACATCTGTAGAAAGTGACTGTTTTGTATTAGAACAGGCCCGCTAAAAGTCCGGAAAAAATCGATAAACAGTCATCAGAAATATCTGAAGAGCTTCCAGTCAGTAGGGACTCTGGAAACGCCTGAAGCTCAAACAGCAGTCCATGTGTAGAGTCTTTGAGCATTCAGGGTTATCCCTGAGCGCTGAAAACTTCATGGACATCTGTGAGCAGTGATAGGGCTATTACTGTCCGGGCCCACGCTCTTTGTGGATGATTCGTAGCAATCTGCTACAATCATTCAAGGAGTGACAATTGGATGAGGTACATACTATGGCTAAAGCAGCATCACCCATTCGCCTTCAGAGCGCTTTAATGGAGGCGGCCACCTTGGCTAGCCAGATAGAGCACCGTAGCGCAACTGAGCAAGTAGAGTATTGGGCAGATATAGGCCGCAAGCTGGCGAAAGTCATTAGCATTATTGACATTGCCCGCATTCAGGCTGGACTGGCAAAGGTCACCGTTGAAGAGATAAATCCCGCCCCACTAGACTCAGGCACTGTCTTTTCGCGCTTAGAGACAATGCGGGACTCAGGCGAGTTGTCCAGAGCTATAGCTTCTGAAGCTATTTGCTATCAGGCATCTAAAACCCGAACCGGCATGCTCGATCAGATACACCCGGACGGCACAGTCGTTACTGGACAATTTGTTAATGGAGAGTTCAGGAGTGTCTAAGCAGCTATGGGTGATTGCTGGCGGGAACGGCTCAGGCAAAAGCACTTTTTACGATAAGGCTTTAAGACCAATGGGAGTGCCATTCGTTAATGCGGATAACATTGCCAGAGAATTTTTCAGTGACGATCCTGAGGGTAAGAGTTATGAGGCTGCAAAGCTGGCAGCAGCCATAAGGGAAGAAGCGTTACAGGAAGGCAAAACATTTTGCATCGAGACCGTTTTTTCACACCCGTCAAAGATAGACTTTATTGGCCAGGCCAAAGCCATGGGATACCAGGTAATCATGGTGATTATCCATGTCGAATCAACTCAATTAAACCTGGCGCGGGTGGCTCAGCGGGTAGCACAGGGGGGACACAGCGTGCCGGCTCAAAAGATCATTGATCGGGTGCCACGAATGCTGACCTGTGTTAAGGCGGCAATCCCTTTGTGTGATGAAGTGTACCTTCTGGATAACTCCAGTACTGAGAAACCATTACTAACCGTAGCGAAGATAATTGGTGGCATCGTTACCCGGGAAGCACACATACCCGATTGGGCAGACGAGCTACTTACCAGGTGAACAACTTGTTTCTATAAGCTATATGTAGTGCTGGAAACCGTGTATTTCTGACAAGTGTCCAAAGTATTGGTGGTGAAGCAAACTCCGGAAACAGGTGGAAACTTTAAGAACCTGACGAATCCGGACTAACAGAATGGTTTGGAGTAATAATTTTGAATAAAAAAGGCCTGATAAAAGCTCGATAAAAACCAGTTTAACCATTTACCTGCTATAAATCATGAGGTTACAGGAATACCACCGTGACCGTTTCGGCCACGGGCAAACGTGACAGCGGCAGGGTGGGGAGGTTTCTTACATACCCTCTCATACGCAACATACTCCTATAATTTCATCATGTTACAAGGCGTTTTAGGTAGCTTATCGCCAATCTCTAGAACTGAACATACGTTCTACCTAATACCCTGAAAACATACAACCTCAGAAAAAACACCCTCTAAAACGCCCGCATTTTCTAAAAAGCGCCCCAAGCCGGACCCGACTCAACATCTACGAGTAACTTTAGTACCAATAAGGCCTTTTTCGGGACGACTTTCCAAAAAACACAAACTCAGCAATACCGGGGCCTGCAGGGGAAGTTATTCAGAAGGGCTGGTTCAGACCAGTAGCCGAGCGCCGGAGATGCAGACTATCGGCCGGGTGTGGGTTATGGATTATTGGGAATTGGAAACGCGAAGGTCGGTGTATGGGTATGGCTTCCCACGCGGAGCGTGGGAACCAGAAGAAACAACGTAAAAGTCGAAATATTGATCTGATTTTCTACGGAAATATTTCAGCCTGTCTCACACAGGTTCGTAACAGCAAAAGCCTCAACTATCCAATCTCAGGAACTAACCGACCTTACTTGGAAACAGTTCTCTGATCAGTAAATATCCTCATAATCAGGATATTGCTCCGGAGCTTCGCCTTTACGTTCGGTAACCACTATCTCCGGAGTAGCCTCTTCACTGCCGTACATGACAACGATGTCAAACTCCCAGTAATCACCATAATCAAATACAAAGGTTATTTTCATTCCGGAAACCGGCTGAAGATGACGCAGCCGGGTTTTAGTGGAAAAGCCGTCACAGTCATAGGTAGCCGGATGACCAATTCTCCGATCCGCACCAAATTCATTCAGATACTGGAAGTGATAAAGGTGATCATTATCAAAGTCAAAGGCGTCAAGGATGGCTTCTGCAAGGTCATCAAGCAGATGGTCAGCCGATATTGTCAGTGTCCGGGTACACTCACTTCCCAAAGCGACTGACAGGACATAACTGGCAGCAATAACCGGTTCCGGCTGCTCAAAGGTGCGTTGAAAATCTGGCCGAACCGCCTTTATCGCAGGTAGCAGGTTGATTTGTTCATCATCGTCTTCATTTTCATCGCCTTCCAGTGAATCCATAAACCCTTGCCGACAAGCGCTTAAAAACAACTGCCCCCAGGGCGTTAATTTCAGACAATGGATTTTCCGATTGTTATCCTCAAGGTGAAACTCGGCCAGTCCGGTCATTTTGAGAATGGTCAGATTGAACGCCTTACCCCTGCGCAACCAGAAGCCGGGATCATTAGCAGCTTGGCCTTGCCAAAGGTCATTTTCGCCATACATCATCATAAACCCGGGCAGAAAGCGATCATCGATAGAACTGATGCGCTCGCCGACACTCATGGCATAGCCTCGATTAATCCATGCTTCAAGCAAGGAAAAATACCGCTCAATATCATTCATTCCCTGCCACTGCTGGTACAGGGTTTCATTGATATGGAGTTCTGCATTCCCCCTGCTGTCCGGCTGAAGGCTGGCAAGACTTGAGCTGCGGACCAACAGTAATAGCCCCATGATTTGTGCATAATGAGGGAGCATTGGTCGTTGCAACGTCAGTATTTCGGGCTTTGACAGAAGGCTGTTAAGTGACTGAGCCCATTTAACCGGAGGCAGGTTCTTGTTTTTCGATAAAGGAACCGGGTTTTTAACCAGATAGTCCAAAAAAACATCAACATCCCGGATAAATATCTGATGGAGGTCAGACAGGGTAAAAGCCGCTATAGCTTCCGCCGTTTTGGTTTCAAATATCATTGAGTGCAATTTCATATTAGTGTGTTAGTCGGTAATAGAGAGTATAGAATTCATCAGTTCGTCCATACCCTGCCTGCATCAATACCACGGCCCATCCGGAAAGCACAGTTCATATCCCTCAACATTTGAGGGGGCAGGTCTTTCTTTTTGAATAAATTCAATAATTAAGACCCGACCCCGGTTTCTCCGCTCCCTTTCTGCTGCGTAGCAACTCCAAATCCATTGGATGTATTGGTTCAGAAAATGGCAGGTAAGCTTGAAAATCCTACAGTCCATCTGAGGGGTGATACCGCTTACAACACCTAGATATCACCCGACATAATCGATGCCAGCATCGGAACCTCATAGTCGCTGAGTAGTAAGGACTCGTTTTTCAGAACACTGGCTAGCTCTTCACAAAAGAACTGTTGCTCTATGTCCGGGGAAAAATCAGTATCTGTAGAGTCAGTAAAAGGGTTTTCAACGCATTGCCCCGATTCTTGAATTTCACTGCCAGATTCTGCCTGTAAATGCTGGCCATTTACCATTCCCCAGCAAACTGAAGGCGTCATTTCTGCATCGGGAGTCGGTGCTTTCAGGGGTATAGAGGTCATCTCATTCAGATCATGACAGGAAATCGCCCCTTTCTCTTCTTCCAGGCCTGCTGGAATATCTTTCTGTTGAACAGTGTTAAAAAACTGTACAGGTTTCGATATCACCTGACGGGTAGCCCCCCCCATAAATACTATTACCCCCCAAGGCCAATTCCCTTTGCAGAGCAGGAGAAAAAGTCGCTGGAAGGGGAGGTACCTGGGAAAGAGCATCTGCTTCCTTTGTGGCAGGACTTCCACTGATAACTGGTCTTATTTCATTATGAACATTAATAACCTCATCAAAGCACCGTCTACGAGCTGGCAAACCCGTCTTCATTGACGGATAACACTCATATATCGACGGGGAGCCCACTGAGCGATTGTCAGATTTACTCTTCCTTGCTGCTGATGTTACTTCTGATGAGCTTAATCCACTATTATGATGTAACTTAGTTTTTAAATGTCTCCTTAGTTCTGAGATACAATTGCGCGAAATAGCTACCTTGCAGACAGTGCATAAAGCTTGGCATTTCGTGGAATCCCACCACTTGCTCTTATGTTTTCTATCTGGAAATGCCAACACTATTCCAATATGACCAGAAAACTCATCGTATGTGGAAAAAATACGGCCACAGCCCTTCTTTTCTTTTGATAACCAGCATCTATATTGGAAACAGTCCAATTCACTGCCACGCACATTCCCCTGTCTAACTTTCCTGATTCCAAAACACTGACGCGGCTTCTGCAGTTCTGTACCAGCAGCATCATCATCATTGAATCCATTACGGGTCTCGCCGGGAAAAGACGTTATATCCATACCAGAAAGTTTCTCGACAACGATTAGTATCAATGAGCTTCAATACTATGATTGAATACTTTTAAATAAGTTCAATATGACAAATATATCGGTCAGGAAACACTGACCAGTTCTGGCTAAATTATCAAATCCACCAGCCAGTGGCAAAGCAGCGTAATAATGACGATACCCGCAAGATTCAACACCAGACCACTCCGCACCATCTGTGAAATAGGCAACATACCAGAGCCATAAACGATGGCATTGGGTGGTGTAGCCACTGGCAACATAAAAGCACAACTGGCCGCAATGGCTGCAGGGATAGCAAGAATGGCAGGATCCATACCCAGTGAAACCGCCAGGGCGCCCAAAGGCGGAAGGAATGCAGCAGTCGTTGCGGTATTACTGGTGATTTCGGTCAGGAAGATAATGATGGTAACCACCAATGCGATGGCCATCAGGGGCGGCATATCGCCCAGAATATTCAGGGAGCCTGCGATCCAGTCCGCCAATCCCGTTCGGCGGATCATCGCGGCCAGGCTCAAGCCGCCTCCAAACAGCAGCAACACATCCCATGGCAGGCGTTTCATCTCCTTCCAGCTCATCAGAAACTCAAGCTTTTTCCAGCTGGCAGGCAAGATAAACAGTGAAACCATAGCAATAAGGGCAATGGTGGTATCCGACAGTTCCAGCCACGGAAGCATCGCACTCAGCCAGGGACGGACAATCCAGCCTAATGCGGTCAACACAAAGATAGTGGTCACTGCTTTTTCAGCACCACTCATTGAGCCATTCTGCTTTTGTTGTTCCCTGATGGACGCTCTGACCACAGGATTTTCTTCTTCACCCAGGCTGTAGCCAAAATACCCCAGCCAGGCTCCGGTGACCGCCAGTAAAATAATCGAAGCAGGTAAGCCGATGATCAACCATTGGGAAAAACCAATCTGAATACCATATTGTTCCTGCAGAAAAGCCACCAGTAATACGTTGGGCGGTGTACCAATTAATGTGCCAAAACCACCAATAGAGGCCCCGTAAGCGATGGCCAGTAACAGAGCTATTGGAAAACCCTGGCTCATCCGCCCCTGCTGACGAATCATGGCAGTAACAGATAGACCAATGGGCAACATCATAATGGTGGTCGCGGTATTGGAAACCCACATACTGATCAATGCCGTAGCGATCATAAACCCGAGAACCAGACGTTTCTCAGCGGTCCCCATCACTATCATGATGCTCAATGCAATCCGGCTATGGAGATTCCAGCGTTCCATGGCCAGACCAAGAACAAAGCCGCCCATAAACAGAAATATCACCGGATGTGCGTAGGGTGCCGCTGCTTTATCAAGACTTGCCAGTCCCAGTAACGGAGACAGCATCAACGGTAATAGCGCAGTAATGGCCGTGGGGAGAATTTCCACTGACCAGAAGACCGCCATCATCATGGCAAGCCCGGCACAACGCCAGGCCATTTCATCCATACCAGGGGGCGGTTCGACCAGCAAAGTGAGCAACTGTAATGCCACCCCGGTCACCAGTCCGGCCAGCCAGAATAACGGTTTTTTCTCCTGCTGGCTTTTCTGTTGCGTCAGCTCTGACGTCGATTCCGGTGAACCTGAAGTCATGATTCGCTCCATTGCTTTTAATAAAATTTATTGGCAATTCAATACTAAATCGATCACTGACACCCTGTGGCTGAACTCTGGTTCATCATCAAAATCCAGAGCTCATATTGAATTGCTCTAATGATTAGCCGTGATTAAGGGTAGACTCTGTTATAATTCTTTACCTATTTTGTACCATGGCACCCGCCAAGAGCTTGATTTGACTGCACCTGATGTTATGACAAAAGCCCCCCACTGTTTTTCCAACCTTTCCCTGCCTGAATCCCTGCTCAATAACCTGAACAGCCTGGGATATCTGGAAATGACACCGATACAGCAGCACAGCCTGCCGGAGCTCATTGAAGGCAAAGATGTCATTGCCCGAGCGAAAACCGGCAGTGGCAAAACCGCGGCTTTCGCCATCGGTCTTATCCTGAAGCTGAAGCAGAGTGATTTCGGCTGCCAGGCTCTGGTTCTGTGCCCTACCCGGGAACTGGCAACCCAGGTTGCCCAGGAAATCCGAAGGCTGGTGCGGTACCAGCAGAATATCAAGGTGGTGACACTCTGCGGTGGTCAGCCTATTGGCCCACAGATTGGCTCACTGGAACATGGTGCCCATGTGGTGGTCGGTACCCCCGGGCGAATCCAGGATCACCTGCGTAAAAAAACGCTATCCATAGCTCGGACCAGCACACTGGTTCTTGATGAAGCAGACCGCATGTTGGATATGGGCTTTATTGATGCCATTGAAAACATCCTCAGTCACCTTCCTGAACAGAGACAGACACTGCTCTTTTCCGCGACTTATTCACAGGAAATCAGGACACTGAGCCAGCGTTTTCAACACCAGCCGGTAGAGGTAACGGTTGAGAGCACTCACAGCCATGAGCATATCGAGCAGCGTTTTTACCACGTCGAGCACGCCGATAAACCGGCCATGCTGATCAAGCTCCTCAAACACTACGAGCCAGAATCCAGCGTCATTTTCTGTAACACCAAACAGGAGTGCAAAAAGGTAGGTACTGACCTTTATGAGGCAGGCTATAAGCCCGTTGCACTCCATGGTGATATGGAACAAAGAGAGCGGGACCAGATGCTGGTTCGCTTTGCCAATCAGAGCTCTACCCTGTTGATCGCCACCGATGTGGCTGCCCGGGGCCTGGATATTGATAACCTCGCCGCCGTTATCAATTACGACCTGAGCCGCGATCCGGAAATTCACGTTCACCGCGTTGGCCGGACCGGGCGGGCGGGTAAAAAAGGCCTGGCGCTCAGCCTGCATACCCAGAGAGAACAGTACAAACTGGATGAGATCAGTGATTATCTCAAGGCTCCTCTCGTATTTGGCGATCCGAAAATGCTCACCGAGAAGCGTCAGCCGGTACCTGCCTCAATGGTGACGCTGGCCATTGATGGTGGTCGCAAGGATAAAGTACGGCCCGGCGATATTCTGGGAGCACTGACCGGTGAGGCAGGAATTGCCGGGGATCAGGTGGGTAAAATCAATGTCTTTGATTTCGTGACCTACGTCGCTGTTAAACGGGAAAGCGCAAGAACGGCTCTGAGCCGGCTTGAACAGGGTCGAATCAAAGGCAGAAAATTCAAGGTTCGGCGTCTGTGATCCACTGACTCTGCCTCAATCTTAATTAAACAAAGCCTGATTGGAACTTAATCAGGCTTTTTCAGTCGAAAGGAGGAGTGACAAAAACAATCGAACACATCGCAAGGAAGTAAATCATATGGCTGATGTATTATCCCCTTCAGGTTTCGCAACCGGGCTGCCTGCTGCAGTCGGCGGGAATCCTTCTCATACAGTTTCACCACAGGCATTGAATGGATTTAATGGATTTAATGGATTTAATGGATATGGAACTGGAATAGCACCTCCCCAGAACTACATGGCTCGGGCTTACCCCGGACAACAGCCACATCCCGTCAACGGTTCTCATGCTGCCAGTAGGCTGGCAGGACATCAGCCCCCCCTCGAAGGTAAAATAAGCAATGTAAACCCTGTAGTCACCACTTCCGGACTCAAGCAACCTGAACCGGAAGAACCACCGGTAACAGACAAGCATCTGGAAAAAATGAGTGACCCGGAGCTGATGCAGGAAGGTAATAATCGTCTTGTGTCAGCAAAAGAAGCCTATACAAAATACGGCCAGTTCAATATTGCCCAACAGGCCAAACAAGGCCTCCAGCCGTTTATAGACACTTGCGACACTTTTAAAGGCAAAACATCCGAACTGGTTTCTGCACTAAAAGCCATCGGTCTGCCCCCGGGGGCGCCAACGGATCTTTCGGTCACGATCAGATATCCGGGCCAGGTACCCTTCTCCCTGATACCACCGGATGAAAAACACCTGGGCACAGCAAATATCGAAGATATCGCTAAATGGTATAAGCTGGCCAATCAGGCAATGGGTAGATGGTCTGATGAAAATGTGAAAGGCAATGATGCACTGGCCAATGCCAAACGGGATCTTGATGACGCGGTTTCAGCCCTCAAAGCAGCCAGTAAAACCATTGATCGCAGATCTAAAGAGAAAACAGGCAACCCCGGTAACAGCCAGCTAGAAGTCCAATATCAGGAGCATGTGGACAGAGGCGTTACGATACAATTTGAAGCCAAGGATGAATTGCTTGGCCATGACTTCGGAGGAGAAGCGGGTGGCAGCCCCGCTGGCCATCCCGATGGTAGCATGGATAGAGGCAGGCCACCGTTTCAACCGACAGCACCGGTAAAACCTGCTGAAGGAAACGGGGCACCCACGCCATTCCCCACACCATGGGCTACTGTTCCACCGCACAATCCGGCCGCCAAACCTGGCACTGCCCGTATTCCCACTCAACCAAATGCAGCCAGTAAACCGTTTCAGGGACCGATGCCTGCCAGCAATAACCCAAATCCTGTAGGGAGCAACCTTCCATTCCATATCCCCAATGCTGGAATCGGCAACCTGGCCCCTGATAGCGTCCCTCCCGTATCTGGTAAAATGTCGCCACCCGGCCAGAATGCAACACCTGCTGATCCCGGTGGCTTCAGTGTTAGTGCTGGCAGTGCAGCCCCAGCCAGTACTTATCCGAAAATGGGCCAGACACCTCCCCCAACTACTGACCCCGGCAATAGTGGCACTGGCACCAGAGTCGTTGACGACCGGCCTCCTCCTAGACCAAAGCACGTACAAGATTTGTTAACGCAACTGATTCGTGACAATGAGAGCCAGAAGCGACGAGCTGCAAACTCTGCTTCTGACTCTGACTCTGACTCTGACTCTGACTCTGACTCTGACGACAGCGAATAAGATTGATTCTGTAGATAGATAATCAACTCAACGGGAGCTCCACGGTCACTTTAAGACCCTGCTCCCTGTTTTTCAACCGGATCTCGCCACCATGATTACGGACAATATTTCTGGCAATGGCCATGCCCAGACCCATGCCCCCCGTATCACGATTTCTCGAGCCTTCCAGCCGGAAAAAGGGTTCAAACACCTGTTCCATCATTGCTTCAGGGATACCAGGACCACAATCCCGGATAATAACAGAGACAACGTGCTGCCCCGGCTTTTCAGCACCA
>NZ_JAVRMB020000343.1:0-4175 GCF_031844845.1 Endozoicomonas sp. | reverse complement strand
AAAACCGTTCTTCCCAACGAGCGAGAGATGGCAGTCGGGGCATTTAACTTCAATAAGACACGTCATAGGACGTATATTGGGATGAAGAGTATTTTTGTCAGTATGGGATTATCCCTATCCACACATTTGGCCCACTACCCTTTTCTGGATGCAGCCAGTCAGCGAGATGAGGCGATTGTTGCTGCTTTTGAGTCCGGCGGTTATACCCTGTCCGAGATTGCTGATTTCTTTGGTCTGCACTACACAACAGTCGGCCGAATCGTTCGTAAGCGTGTCAGCAGGCGCTGTTTACGTTAATAGTGGAATCGCTATCGGACACACTTAAATGCTTCATTTTTTCGGTAAAATCGTTCCCTGAAGCACTGGAACCTCGATTTCCACTTTTAACTTCAACAGCGCCGTGTCAGCAAGTAGTCAAAAATGAGTTTCTCTTGTGGTTCCGGAGTAACTGCAAGCCCCCCCCCAACCGCCCGTCGAAATAGGTATTATCCGAAACAGCCGAGCTTGAATTGTGAGGGTCAGCACAACATTTTCGGCTACAGGCATTGTTAAATGCTGTTAACCGTATATCTGCCCTGCCTTATAAATCAGTAAAAACAGCCGCTGGAATGGCAATGACCGGTGCAGGGCGGATAGGGATAATAAGTTTGGGCGGTTTATAGCTATATAGACAACGACTGTGGATTTTACGCCCATTTAATGACAATGCAATAAGCGACATTGGTTGTATCTATACGGAGTTTTACCCGCCTGGCCAGTGTTGCCCGTAATATGGTTTTTAGCCAGGACTCTGGGTTTCCAAAGGTTGGCAGGAAAGATTGTATTTTATTGTGGTGTGATTTAGTTGGGTATGGGGCTGTTTTCAGGATTGCTTATTATTAGACGATGTTTTTCTATTAAATAGACGGCTGGTGACTTACGGTTATTGGGTAAAAAATTTGAACCACAAAGTCACAAAGACACAAAGGAAAAGATTAAAGCTTTTTGGGGAAGAGCTCTTATAAAAAAAGCTTTTGCCCTTCTTTGCCGTGAAAGAAAATTGCCACGGAGGCACAGAGGCACGGAGAAAAGAAAAAAGCTTTTCCTCTGTGCGACCGCCAGAGAAGGCGGAAGTGTCCGTGTTGTATGAACATTCACCGATGCTCCGTGCCTCCGTGGCAAACAAAAAAAATCAGGAAGAGATACCGGAGTCAGTGTTTTTATAAAATACCTGGCCAACCCGTTTGATATGATCCAGCAGTTTTGGATTATCGATACTTTCCATAAGAGATAGATCAAACTGGTAAGGCAGCATCAGCTCTTCAAGTGCTTCTTCGATCGTGAACTGTACGGTTAAGTCCAGTGCTGCATCGCCAGACGATATTAAGGTCAGGTCAATGTCAGAGCCTGGCTTAAAGGTGCCTTTTGCCCTTGATCCATAAATAATGACCCGGCCGATTTGTGGAAAGGAAGCAAATACCTGCTGAATGGAGGCGACCGTTTGCTCCTTTAGCCCAAACTTGTTGACCGCCATCAGTTGCCCTCATCCAGCCAGCTCGATAGCGTTACTTTTAGCTCGCAAAATGCAGAAAAGTACTGGCTCACGATTTTCTCTGCAATGTCATTAGCCACTGCTTCCACATAAGTATGGGATGTGAGGTTACGGCTTTTGATCATTTCCATCCACACTTCGCCATCAACAACCAGCCCTTCTCTGAAAGCTACTCTGGCAGCATCTCTGGAACCAATCATGCCGCTTACACCCCGGTAATCCAGAAAGTCTTTCAGTGTTTTCCAGGCCAGCTCATGGGTAAATTCAAAACCCTGTATCAGTCCCTGCTGCTCCAGTTTGGACAGGGAACGCTGCCGGGTAAGCTCTACGGCCTCCTGCAAAGCATTCAGTGCACGCTGGTAGTTATCAAATCGTTGTATCCAGCGGATATCTTCGTTTTTAGTTGGCATGGTGTGTTTGCAAAAATGAGTATGAGTTTTTGATCCTAGCAAGTTCCTGGCAAGCAGGGGAAGAAATATGGTCGTAACCGGCAGGTTTAAGATTTGCCACAGAGGCACGGAGAAAAGAAAAAAGCTTTTCCTCTGTGTCTCCGTGGCAAACAAAAAAATCAGGAAGTGCCGGAGTAGTACCCTGTGGCGTCGTAATACCCCTGGTTATACCCATAGGCATCTTTCTGGTTCGGGTTGATTTTGTTCAACACCGCGCCGGTCACCGGTGCCCTGGCCTGCAACAATCGACCTATGGCAGCCTGAACCGCATTAGCCTGCATACGCCCGGCTTCCACCACATAGATCAGGCCATCACAATGGCGGGAGACCATCAGCACATCGCTGACGTTCTGCACCGGTGGGCAGTCCAGCACCACATAGTCGTAATGCTCTTTGAGCTTTTTAACCAGGGTTCCGAACCGCTCAGAAGACAGCAGCTCCTGTGGGTTGGGTGGCACCAGACCGCAGGGGATGACATCAATGCCTTCCAGCTTGTGCACCGCATCACTGACATTGGCAGTACCCGCCAACAGGTTCGCCAGCCCGGCAGAACCCCCTTTAATATGGAAGTTCTTACCCACCACCGGACGACGCAGGTCGCAATCCACCAGCAGGGTTTTGCCCAGCTGGCCCAGCGCCAGCGCCAGGTTGGAGGCGGTGGATGATTTTCCTTCGCCCGGCACTGTGGAGGTAACAGCAAACAGACGGTGTTCCTGATCCATGGCGGTCAGGTTAATACTGGTGCGAATGGTGCGCATTGCCTCACCAAAACCGTGTTGTTCCTTGTCGTTAAACAGGTTAAATACATGATCCAGCAGTTTTTTGTCGGTGAGCTTGGGTAATACCCCCAGTACCGGCAGGTTCAGCTTCTCTTCAATGTCTTTGGTCGTACGAATGGTGTTGTTGAGCATTTCCAGCAGGAAGGCAATACCACAGGACACCATCAACCCTAGCAGGGCAGCAATACCGACAATCAGCTTTTTCTTCGGCTTCACCGGGATGTCAGGCGTAAACGCTTTATCGACAATGCGGGCATTGGCGGTTTGCAGGTCACTGGTGGCGGACGTTTCCTGAATCCGTTTGAAGAAGGCATCGTACAGGTCTTTATTGGTCTGCACTTCCCGCTCAAGGGATCGCAGGCGGAACTGCTTGCGGTTGATCTCCTGAACCGTGGTCTTCACCTTGTCCACAGCAACCCGCAGGCTTTTTTCGTTGGCTTTATCAATTTCATAATCCCGCTCGACACCATCGACAATATTGCTGATTTGAATATTGATGTTTTTCTGGATGCTTTCCAGCTCGGAGCGGGCCGAGATCATTGACGGATGTTTTGGGCCGTAACGGCGGGACATATCCAGCACCTGACGTTCCAGTTTCGATTCGTCCTGTTTCAGGTCCTGAATCAACGGATGCTGAAGCACCGCCTGCAGGGACTGGCTATCCCCTTTCTTCATTTCGCCGGATTGTATGCGCTTATAAATATTTTCGGAGACCGCCAGTTTGTTGCGTATTTGAACCAGAGAGTTTGTCAGGGCTTTCAGTTCATTGCTGGAAACGGTCAGCACGCCTTCCAGGTCGATCAACTGCTCTTGTTCCCGGTAATCCTGAAGCTCCTGCTCTGCCGCTTTCAGTTTTTCTGAAAGATCACTCATGCGGTTCTGCATCCAGTCGGTGGCGCTCAATGTCAGCGACAGTTTGGCCTCCATGTAGGATTCGATATAAGCACTGGCAATGGCGTTGGCAATTTGTGCGGCCAGTTTCGGGTTTTCGGACTGAGCATGGATTTTGACAATCTGGGTTTTGCGCACCGGCTCGATAGTGACCAGCTCGCTCAATACATTGATGGTGTCACGCATCACACTGTCGGCCTCGACTTCTTCTGTCGGCTCCTGCAGGCCGAACCAGCTGCGCCAGTCCAGCATGCCGCTGTACCAGGGAGCTTCCCTCAGACGGCCATTGAATTCAGGGTTCTTCAGCAGGTTCAGTTTGTTTACCACCTTTTCCAGCACGCCTCTTGATTTCAACACCTCGAATTGGGTGTTAAGGTAGCTGTCATTCCCCCGTTCGAGACCGTAGATCTCTTCAATGGAGACTACCTTGGCCTGCTCCTGCTCAATTTGCAGGATGGAGGTCCCCTGGTAAATGGGCGTCATGGAGAAGACCATCAGGATGGCAATCAGGGTGACGGCTAGGGT
>NZ_JAVRMB020000342.1:0-4674 GCF_031844845.1 Endozoicomonas sp. | reverse complement strand
GTGACTACCTTCAGGAGCCCCCTTTATTTTAGAGGGCCACACCGGTTTCTTTCCGAATCTCGGGATTGGACTGTGGAGTTAACTGGGGGTGAAACTGTCCTGGGTGAAGGAGAGGCGCAGATGGCAATGATTCAGCTCTAGTGAAGCCGCTCAGGAATACAAGCTGCTGGCAACACCGGGTAAAGCCATTATTCCCCCCAATGGCCGTAAAACCGTTCGTCTGGTAAGTCTGGAAACACCGAAAAATAAAGAGCTGGTGTACCGAGTAATATTCCGGCCAGTGGTTGCAGGAGAAAAAGGCAGGAGAAAAAGGACAGCCATAAATTAAAAAGCGAATAAAGGAGTGATTCGATATATAAACTCGCAAATCAATCATCATCAGTATTAACCATCCCTGAATTCAAGTGATGTACATAATAATATTTGGGTAGATCCAGATTTTGGCTAAAAACCAACGGGTATGATTTTGGTTGGTACAAACTGAACCCGTACTGCGCACCAACGGATTGCAGTCTAATAAATCAGGCTTACAAAAAATGAGTTTTACAATGGTGCAGATGAATACAAGAAACGACATACCGACATACCCTGAAACCACTGTCGCCCTTGCTTTTCAGCGAAGGATTTCATGGCTGCCAATTTACCAGCCGCACGTCTGAAGCGGTTATTCCAGCCTATGGTTTTGAGCCACTCTTCTTCTATACACAGTCGGGTCAGAATGGGAGGTGTATCCCCGGAAATGGCTCCCCGTTTACCGGGTTTGAGCATTCTTCCGCTCCAGTCCACTAATTCAAAATAGTATTGGCGACTAAACGGAATGGCATTATCGGGATGTTGTCCTGGGCATCGCAACGGTTTGAGCGGCAGACCGGTGTTCTTATCCGTGAGATTCTCTTCAGAGTGCATTATTCGTTGCTGAATGGAAGTGTGGTCAGAGGCTTCAGGCGTGTCAGCCATTTTTGCTCTTATGGGGTTAAGGTCCACATAAGCCATGCAAGTAAGCAGGGCAGCTTCATCCAGCAAAGCCTGGCTTTTGAAGCGACCTTCCCAGTATCGGCCTTTGCAGCCATCTTCCTTATTAGCTTCACGAGCCAGATGTTCGTTGAGGCAGCGCATAAATCAGCTGATGTCCTGTAATCGTTCCCGGTATTATTGCGCGTATTCATCGACCCGACATTGTTCCGCATCGTCCAGTTTCTTACCGGCAAGATAACGCTGAACCGGCATTGGCCCATTAAATAATCGGGTCCAGCGTTTGAGTACCTCATGGTCACACCACTGCTTCGCTTCAGCGGTGTTGATGTGCAACAGTGAACTGATACACTGCCTTGAACAGGCGCTTCTGCCCAAACGGGTCAGTCCTGAAGCGTATTTACAAAGAGCCAGGGTGTTGCGTCAGGTGATTGCTACTGATGGGGTGAATATGGGTGGGATTCAGGATACCATCGACGAAGGCTGGTCATGATTGTGTCGATACCAATGGTATTTTTACCTCTATCTGCCAACACCGTATACGCCCCATGCCGACAATTCCTTATCAATTTGAATCATAGCCTTCATCAGAGCTATAACTTTCATCAGAACACTTGTCGCCTGCAGATACGTCGAATAAAACGATCTCCCCAGGGGAGTGAATTTCATATACACAATCGATCGTCGATTTCTTTTCATCAATTGACATTGATGTTATGTACACAATTTTACCATCAGGTGATGGGAGTCTGCAGTTTCCCCAGAACTTTGTCTGATAAACGGGTGACCGTCCGTAGCTGGGCACAATATATTCATTGTATTCTTTTACAAATCCGCCTGCATGAATGTGGTCATTGGTTGCGCCCCAGTTGTATTGATATTTATGTCCTTCCCCGGGATTAAGGATCAATCCACCGCAAACCTCTCCATGGTCAAATCGAAAGTGCAAACAGCCAAGTGCTGTCCAGACCACCGCAATCGGCTTGTCGGTTTTATTAATCACCGTGGATTTGTTGATGGCAAAGGCGGGATACACCAGAAAACACCAAAGGATGCCAGCTAGCTTTACAGGTAAAGTGTTCATGATAAAAACCTCAATAATAGCCGTTTTAGTATAGAAACATGTCATCGAGTGTCGTTTATTTTTAGTTCGGGCCAGCTGTTTTACCTTGTTCCCACGGGAGGTGGGAGCGGGAGATAGTCTGCTTAACGACTTATCAATTAGAACCGCAGCTTCTTTCATTGCGGTAATGTTCATCAGAACCCTTGTCGACTGCAAATACTTCGAATAAATCGATATCCTCAGGGGCGTGGATTTCATATTCACAATTGATTATCAGCTTCTTTTCATCAATTGACATGGATGTTATGTACACCACCTTACCATCAGGGGATCTGAGCTTGCAGTTCCCTTTAACCCTTGAACTATAGGGTGATGGTACGGAGCCTGGTACCAGATATTTACCACTTTTTTTTACCAGCCCGCCTGCGTGAATGTGGTCATTGGTCGCGCCCCAGTTGTATTGATATTTATGTCCCTCCCCGGGATCAAGGATCAATCCAGCGCAAACCTCATTGTGTCTAAATCGGTTGTGCAAACAGCCAAGCGCCGTCCACACCACCGCAATTGGTTTGTCGGTTTTATTAATTACAGTGGATTTGTTGATAGCAAAGGCGGGATACACCAGAAAACACCAAAGGAAGCCAGCCAGCTTTGCAGGTAAAGTGTTCATGATAAAAATCTCGATAATAGTCGTCTAAGTGTAGATGCCTATCATCGGATGTCGTTTATTTTGAGTTCGAGCCAGCTGTTTTATCTTGTTCCCCCGGGGCGTGGGAAGGAGGAAAATCGGATATACAAACAGAGCAAGTTCAGGACATTATTAACCGATACCAGTCTGAATGACTCAAATACCCGATATCGGAAAGTTGTCATCACCCCATGGGATGCTAGCCAGTACACAGGGCTGGGTATAAAGGTTATTTGTTACCAATAATCAACGGCTATGGTTATGCAAAATGAAAGACCTGACCCTGATTTTTCTTCCGACGGTGCCCGGGGGGTTGATTTGAGCGTGGCTGAGCCTGGACGTGAAACCCGGCTCACCGGGAATCCATCGGAAGCGTTTGGTGTTAAAAAGACTGTCGGAACAGTACCCGAAAACTGATTGCTCAACCTGAGGATGGCTTTCAGGGATCAAAGCAACCTGCGGTTCTTTTGATCCAGGCAGAATAAGAAACTGATAAAACTCATTTGAGATTATTTCTCAGGGCCATAGAATAGGGGCACATTGTCCACTACCTGTCGATCAGACTCTTATAAGCAATCGCAGAGAGGCTGGATTCAGGGGAAATCGGAAATTATCTTTCTATGTTCATGAAACGCATTGTCAGTGGAGCCTGCCTGCTGGCTACTCTTATGGCCAGCTCCCAAGCGCTGGCAACCATGTCTCTTGATCGTATGATCGTCTACTTCAAGCCAGACCAGCTACCACGGCAGGATGTTGTGGTGACCAATCCGGATAAGGAAAACCTCTACCTGCAGACTGAAGTCTATAACGTAGTCAATCCCGGTACTGAAAAAGAAGAGCGTATTCGGGTAACTGATCCTAACGAAATCAAGCTGCTGGCTACGCCCGGAAAAGCCATTATTCCTCCGAATGGCCGCAAAACGGTTCGTCTGGTGAGTCTGGAAACGCCTAAAGATAAAGAGCTGGTATACCGGGTAACATTCCGGCCAGTGGTTGGTGACCTTGAAGCGAAGAAAACAGCCATCAAACTGCTGGTGGCCTATCAGGCACTGGTCTTTGTTCGACCCCAGAACCCTGAGTACAAAGTGGCCGCCACAGTTAGTAACGGTCAAATGACGTTTACTAACAGCGGTAATATTAATGTTGTCTTGCGCAACGGCAAATACTGCACCCTTAACAAGTCTGAAAGCTGCACTGATTTAAGCGACGGTACACGTATTTATGCCGGTGAAAGCTGGGAAATGCCTTTGCCAGAAAATGCGGTTAAAGGAAAAGGGTTTATCCAGTATGGCCTGTTTGATGGTGAGTTTGAGGAAACCCGGAAGTTTTCGCTTTGATGGTGGGAGTTGAGTAAATATCGTTTCAGACTCGCTCTTGAAGGGAGCGAGTTTGTATCTTAATCCCGATCATCCTGAAAAATCACGGCCTGTACGGAACACTGGACTGAAGCTGGTTTCACACCAGCTTTTCTTTTAACAGCGTTTTGATCTCAGCAATATCGGACTTTACGTCAGACATATCAGACTTGAGATCGGATACATCAGCCTTGAGGCAGGATACATCAGACTCAACCTTCTCAAAGCGCTGATCAACCTTGTCAAAGTGCTTGTCAACCTTATCAAAGCGCTGATTAACAGCCGCTTCAAAAGAGTCCAGTCGCCGGTCAATATAGCCCTCCATGGCGATATGATTCTGATCAACCTTGACCGACAAAGCCTGAACATCATTGGTCAGCGTCAGCATCACCTGTTCAAGATCAACAATGGCTCGATGGTTCGTGATCAGTAAATCCTGATGTTTTTTCATGAAATCGGCAAGGTCATTCAGCCCCTTACTGGTCTCCACCTGATTTCGTCGCAGCTCCCGCACTTCTTCTTCTAATCGGGTCAGCCGAAACTCGTACCGTTCAACGGTCATTAACATCACCATATCGCCCGTCTGGACTGTCAAA
>NZ_JAVRMB020000341.1:0-4307 GCF_031844845.1 Endozoicomonas sp. | reverse complement strand
GAGCAAAAAATAGCTACATTTTGCAATCACTATCTTAACTATCAGGAATTAGAGAATAAACAGCAGTCAGCTTATAAGCTGATTGACAAAAATTTTCTGCGATAATTAAGAAGTTACGGATTCAGGTCAAGATGACTGCTGGTTTTACATCTAACTTTTCCAAGTATTCGAAGTCTGGTATTTATTGGAAATCATTAGCGTTAAAAATCGCTCAAGAAATAGCAAGAAATAGGGCAAGAAATAGGGCAGTCATAATTTTAAAATCCAATAATAATTGATTCGCTATAACAACTAACAAATCAATTATCATCAATCTTGAATTCAAGTAATAAATGTATAACCCATGACTTTTCTCGCATCTATTCCTGTCAACTCCTTAAATGCCTCATAAGTAGGTGAAAGTTTGCTTTCGTATAAATTGACTATACGTACGTTTAGTTTTATTTAGTAAACCGATCATCACCATTGATGCCAAGGTGTAGACACATGATCGCTACTTCTTAAAAATTAGATAGAGGTTTGCATTTCAATATTTATCACATAAAAATTCGAGAATATTATCGACTGCTGATGCTTTGATTATAAAAGAGTTGGAACTTATTCCTTAGCTTGCAGTCCAACTATTTGATAGCAAACTATCACCTACTTATGAAAATTCAGTGTTTGAATAAAATCACCTGTTTAATGTTAAAACACATCGTGTAGCCAGCGGACAATAAGTTCTATGAATAATTATCAGACAAGGTGAATGATTATGGATGCAGCGATTGGTAATACCCGGCGCAGCGCGTTTCAGGATATTGGAGCAAATACCCGTTCTAGGAAACTGACAGGCGGATCTGATCAGACTGGCATTTCAGAGCTTAAAGATCTTGGCAAAACAGACCTGAATGTTCGCAAATCAATGGAGGTTTATGGCTGGCACGAGGGACATAAGGTTTTTGCTACCCATGACTTATCCGGTTTGAAATTAATTCCCAATGCCGGATCCATGGTATTCAGTGGCAGGGGCTGGCGCACTTGTAAAGTGACAGGTTCTGAAGAGGTTGCCCAGGTAATGACGGTTCCCTTTGCTATTTCACCGGATGTTTTTCAGGCCAGCCTGCATGTGCCAGATTATGGCGGGTGGTCGTATGGGCGTCTGATGTACCCGGAACAGGCTGGCAGGGATTATAAAATTGGCGGCAAGGCACTGGAAGAACCGCCCTATTACCGGCCTTCCCAGTACTTAACCATAATGGATGATCTGGCGGCTGAAATGTTTCACGGAGGAGAGCCAAAGGTTAAGGGCATCGCAAAAACACTCTATCAGGTGCAACACTCACTTCGTAACTTGATTCATAGCCCTGATTATTCGGATAGGCGATTACCGGAAGGGCAAACGGTTGAAGCGGTCGCCGATAAGCTGGCGGTTATGCTGCGCGATCGTGATGGTGATCGGGAGGTAGCAAAGAGCTATTTGAAATATGTCAACCAGCTCCCTCCGGCGGCTTTCTTCAAAGCGATGCGATTGATTGCTACTGATCAGGTAAATTTGATGGATAGTACCGGACAGTCAGTACCTTCTTCCAACCTCTTTCATCATTCGGTTTTTTTTAATGGCGACCTGATCTTTGCCAGCTTGCTGCTGGAGGGCAACAGGGATAGCGAGGGACTGACGTATTACTGGGTCAAACGCAAAGTACAGGAGGCATTTAAACAGATACCAAAGATAGATCTGAGTGGTGTGACTTCCATGGGAGAGGCCATCACAAGAATCCACAGGCAGGCAGGAATTCAGGTGGAACGTAAGTTAAGGCAAGCTTACTTCCAGAAGCTGGTGCATGATGAAATATTATCCCAGCCGTTACTTTCACAGAACAGCATTGAAAATATTTTGTCCAGCCTGCTTGAGCTTGCCAGCGAGACCAAGGGTATCACCTCTTTGTTGATGGCGTTGTTGCCGGATATGGCAAGTATTGCTGATTTAAATCAGTCTGTGGCGGAGATGTTATTGACAGCAATGGAGGTGAAGGACAAACGGAAATTAATGCTTCCCATTGAATACTTCCGGCAATCTATTAAGCCGGAAAAGCTTCAAGTATTAATCGATCAGAACATCCGTGATTTGGATAAGCACAAGGCTGACATACTTTCTCAACCATCAACAAGTTCTCCGTCTCATAATAGTCAGCATACGGTGCTTGGGGCTTTTTGTGATCAGTTCCTGGCTATGAGTATCAAACAGGGTTCAGGGAATAGCCGGACAGATTCTGCCACCAAGCCCGGTGCAGTTAGCGCTGGTACGCAATACCATTCTGCAAGATATCACGGCACGAAAATAAGTTCCGGTAACCATAAATTGATTGAAAGTCTTTATAATAGAATTGCCATATTAACAATGCGTAAAAAATGGGATGATCTGGTTAACCTTATTACAGAACTTAAGAATAGAGAGGTCCGGCCAAAAGACAGGCTTATTGGTGCAAAAAATGCCTGCAGGCTTGTTGCCAGATTGCTTCAGCAACAATTGGCTAATGGAACAACAGACAGGTCTTCCGTACAAGTAATATTTGAGCGCTTGATACTTATGCTGCCAATGATTAATGACTATCTATCTGTAAAGGCTTTACGGGGTTTATGCGACGGGCGGGGCTATATTTCAAAGACTGTCAGCGCGCTGTGTCAACCCAGGGCTGACCAGAGTCCGGGACTGAATGAAGTACGCTCGAACTCAAAAGAGGAAGATACAGCGTCTATCCTCTTTATCCCATTGGATAAGTGTATCTCCAGGCAAGGACAGCGAGCCGAGCGTATTAATGGTATACGTGCCATTCGGGCGTATGAATGCTCTATTTGCCTTGAGTTTCCGTCATCACAAAATAAATTGCGTAACCATAATACAGCCGCCACAGGTGAGCCTGCTAAGAATGGCCACCCGGGGATGCCTATCTGCAAACGATGTGTGACCAGGGTATTGGAAACTGATCCACATTGTCCGGCATGCAGGGTGGTTGTTATAAAGAAAGATTTCGTGGAATTTACGCCAAACCACTGAAACCTTTGCTGGTTTTTGTTAATCCCGGGCAATAAGTGGGTTACTGTTTTTTAGATCCCATGCCTTCAATGGACTGAGAGCATGGAGTCACTGATTCAGTAATCCACCTTGGGTCAACTGAAGGGGATCCAGCAGTTTCCGAAGCTCTTCTTCGCTCAGGTTGGTCTTCTCTTTCGCTACATCCAGCACTGAGCGTTTTTCCGCATAAGCCTGTTTCGCGATTTCGGCAGCTTTCATATAACCAATCACCGGATTCAGAGCGGTAATCAAAATGGGGTTTTTATAGAGAGCCTCATCAATATGATCCTGCTTTACCGTAAAATCAGCCAGGGCCTTATCCGCCAGTGAACGGCAACTGTTGGATGCCAGGGTAATGCCTTTGATCAGGTTACTGCCGATCATGGGAAGCATGGTGTTTAACTGAAAGTTGCTGGATTGCGCCCCAATGGTAATGGCGGTATCAAAGCCTGTGATTTGTGCTGCAGCCATCAGCACCGATTCACAAATCACCGGGTTTACTTTACCAGGCATAATGCTGGAGCCGGGCTGCAGGGCAGTCAGCTCGATTTCTCCCAGTCCTGCTAAAGGCCCGCTGTTCATCCAGCGAAGATCATTGGCGATTTTGGTCAGGGTGGTGGCGAGGCTTTTCAGCGTTGCTGATAGCTCAAGCGCTGAAGAAGGAAGACTCAGTGATGCAAAAAAATTGTCACTGGGTTTAAAGTGAATTCCGGTGGTCTGGTGTAACTGCTCGCACACTTTATGGGCAAAGTTCCTGTGGGTATTGGTGCCAGTGCCAACGGCTGTGCCGCCAATAGCCAGCAGGTTAAGCCGTTCCATGCATTGCACAAATCGTTGCTTGTCTTGAAGAGCCAGTGCTTTCCAGCCACTGATTTCCTGCCCGAAGGTGACTGGCATGGCATCCATTAAATGGGTTCTGCCGGTTTTGACCATACCGCTGAGTGCCTGCTCCCGTTCACCCAGAATCTTCAGCAGATGATCCAGTGCGGGCATTAACTGATGCTTGACCATTTCAGAGGCTGCAACATGAATGGCTGATGGAATGACATCATTGCTGCTCTGACCCATATTCACATGATCATTGGCAGAGACTTCCAGGCTGGTCTTTTGTTTGATCAGCTGGGTAATTACCTCATTTACATTCATATTGCTGCTGGTGCCTGAACCAGTCTGGTAAATATCCACCGGAAACTGCTGCTCCCAGGTTCCCGGGAAGTTTCCCTGAATGACTTGATCACAGGCTCGGGCAATG
>NZ_JAVRMB020000340.1:0-4605 GCF_031844845.1 Endozoicomonas sp. | reverse complement strand
TGTATCTTTCGTCGGCAGCGTCAGATGTGTATAAGAGACAGGTGGTAGGCCTGTCGGTGGTAGGCCTGTCGGTGGTAGGCCTGTCGGTGGTAGGCCTGTCGGTGGTAGGCCTGACGGTGGTAGGCCTGACGGTGGTAGGCCTGTCGGTGGTAGGCCTGACGGTGGTAGGCCTGACGGTGGTGGGCCAGTCGGTGGTAGGCCTGACGGTGGTGGGCCAGTCGGTGGTAGGCCTGACGGTACACTCGCTAGGTATTGCAAGCTCTGGCATCTGCGTGGGGATCGGCCAACTGTATAATTGAGCACTATCATTTATTTTTGTTTTGAGTGCTTGATAACGTGGTCGTATATCATTCTCATATTTGCGAAAAAGGAAGCAATCCAGTTCATTGGAGGCTTGTTCCACCATGCTTCTTATTTTTGTTTTCTGATCACGCGCATCTCTTTTTATTTTTTTTATTTTACCTTTACAATATGGCATTGATTTTGCCTTTATTCTTGCATCCTTCGCATTGTCTTTTACTTTTCCAACTTCCACTTTTCTCAATTCCTTCAAGGTTATATTTTGTGTTGGAGAAAAATAACTGGCGTATTCTTCAAGTGAGATAACTTTAAGCTCAGTATGATATTTTGGATCAAATGCTGACTTTTCAGCCATAAATTCTCCAACATCTTGTTCAAGCTTCTCCACTATTGATAGCAAGCCGTTTGGTTTGTTAATGTCATTCAATAAAACTTCTTTATTTGCTTCAACATGATAATCTAACTTTTTTTTCAGTTCTTCTTCTTGCCTTGAAAATTCTTTTTTTAAATCAAACAACGGACCATAATGAGCTGTACAACCTACATCTTTCTGGGTGGCCCGAATGGTTATTTCTAGCCTCTGGCGGTCACGGTTCGAAAACTCACTGTTCGAAAACTTTCCGGATGCTTGAATCTGACGCTTAGCTCGATATTTCGGGGCCTGGTCAACTGGTAGGTTAGTAGTGATACTGTCAGAGCTTGAATATCCACCCTCTATGGCGCCTGAATGATCATTGTTGGTTATATCAGATGTGTCAGAAGCAGCGGCGGTATTATTTATAAAAATATCTTTGGTAAGAGTTGATCGAAGTAGATGAGGGGGTATCTCTATTTCACCTGAATTTGAATTCGCGCTATTTACATTGTTTGTTATTCTATTATTTAACGCCATATTTGTTGTTCTATTATTTAACGCCATACCAGCTATTGCCCTTCCCGCAGCCACAGTTGTAATTGCAATGCACAGCGACATCAGTGGATTCCTTTTCACAGATCTGAACACAGCTTCACAACCATCAGTGAAACGACATCGCCAAGGCTTATCGGCTTCACTTGATTTAGATTCGACAATATTACCCGCTGCTGGCAATTCAGGGTGTTGAGCATGTCCGCATAGCGAACCATTAGCCAATTCATATTTCATCTTAGAGAAACCTTAGTTTGATTTACTAAGGAGCTGTCCCTGAATAACTTCCACATTTCCGAGCCTCCAAACCCCGTTCGTCCTGAGCCTGTCGAAGGGCTTAAACTCCGGGCCATGATAGATCGTGCCAGGCACCCTTCGACTCCGCTCAGGGTGCACGGAGACTGAGTTCAAAATGTGGAAGTTATTTCAGGACAGTTCCTGAGCCTTGTTATATGGGCAACCGGGCAACCAACAACCCCTTATTTTTTTCCAGAAAAAAAGCCTTAAGCGTTTTGATCAACGGCAGCAATAAGAAGGTTTAGATTTAGATTTTTGTAAAACCCCGGTTACTATTCAATCAACGCCTTGATTAAACAGAAGCGTTATCCCTGAATCCGTGACTTCAAAATTGGCTAACCTCCTGAAACTAAGACACAGGGGTGATGGTAGACTAAAATTGCTCCAAGTAAAATTTTATAAAAAAAAGAAAGAAAAGGAAAGTGAGAGGAAGCCATAGCAACCTGTCGGCAGCAGTGGCCAGAGACTCCGGTTTTAGTTTCAGCCCAGGCTTATCTGGTGGGTTTTTACCAGGGATTGGGATTCGAATTTATGGGGGAGTGCTATCTTGAGGATGGTATCCCTCATCGGAATATGATTCTGAAATGATGAGTGATTACACCCACCGACTTTTAATCGAGTGTGAAAAGCGGTGGGTATATTGTTTTCTGTTGATAAGCATTTGACCGGTTGTATTCAAATCCGCATGGAAGATTCAAAGCTGACGATGCGTGTACCCGTTTCTGATAGATCGATTGAGAAAGATAATTTTAAGTTAACTGCTTATAAAAAATTCTTACATGATTTCTATTGAATCAATGCCAGTTTATTTATTCAGGTTAGACTGAGTGCCAAACTCAATTTCATAAAGCGAGGTTGCTTATGGCAGAGGCTATGAGGGCAGATTTAATACTTTCGGTTTCAGATGTTTATCGTGGAAAAATCATGAATTTGATAAAGCAGGCTGTGCTTTTATGAAGCCGGTGGAAAAAATAAATCCAGATCTCTCTGTTAAAGATCATGAAAAGTTGCGGGCTGGCGATGGTTCTGATGGGGGTGTTAAGAATGAAGTTAGCCCTGTTGATGTTAAAAATAGAAAGACGGCTGTAGTCCAATCACACAAGGAAACTGGGGGGCAAGCCGCTCTGACAATGTATCCACTAATGGCGAGAATAGCAGAGGGTCTGGTGCTGACGAAACTGATATTGTTCATAACATGGAAACTTCTCAGAAGAGAGCAGTTATACATGACGAAATTAAAAAGCTTCAGCGTAATGTTGAAGGTGAGTTTGGTAGCGATCTTTCATTCTCTGAAGATTATTCATTAAATATTGAAGGGTTATTTGAATGGATGGCTGTGGAGTGTGAAGAAATGGTAGATGAATATAAAAAACATGAGGGGGTGATAGATGAACTACGTAGGATTATGGAAAAGCTGAGTAAAACGAAGTTAGAAATGCCGAAATTGTTTGTTGAAAAACTAAATGTATTGAAAAAAGAATCGGTTGGAAGGTATGCTGATAGCTCGAGTTTACCCGTGGGTAATGAAAAGCTATTTAACTCTTTGGTTTTGGAAAAAGATCCGGAAAAAGGTAAGCGGTATCTGATGGAATTGGTGCGTTTTTCAAATTTTTTGGAGGGTTGCCCTCGCATGGTTAAGGAAATAACTGCTGTTAATAATTATTTTGAAAAAAATAAGTTAGCTCAGTTAGAAAGGATTGATGATTCGTCAGCTGGAGCGCGGGCTTTCGATAATAAAATAGCTGAGTTGTTAAATAAAAGATCATGGTTGTCTAATCTGTGTTTTCTTACGCAGACTCTTTCCGCTATCAAAAAATGGGTTGGGAGAGTTGATCTTTTCGTAAATGATAAAGAAAAGATGAAAGAGGCTTTTAGGTGGGTTGATGGAAAAAGTGATGATGAGATTATTGTTTTAATTTTTGGTTTTGTGCAAAGGGAATAAATAGAGTTTATTCATAAGAATGTTCTGGAGTTTGAATCTGAAATAAAAACTGGTTCTGGAGAGAAATTTGAGACTCTTGATAATTATTCTCTTTCGAAAAGTTGTGGTGATGATGAACTTGTAACTCCGGGAAGTGCGATCAATGTGCGGAAGAAGGGTGGGGAGGTCACTAAATATGAACTCTTGTTAGAGGAAGTGAAGACGGAGCATGAAAAGTTGAGGAATGCTTGTAAAACAAAAATACAAGATTGTTGTCGGGGATTGGGTGCGGTGTTGGTTGATAAAGAAAAAGATACAAGTGGTTCGAGTAATATTTTTTCTGATTCTAAAGTAAAAGCTATAAAAAGTGTAGCTGATGCGTTGAATGTTTTGAACAGGCTTTCTGTTTCCCCGCGTGCAAATGATAAGGGAGAATTAAATAAGACGGTGTTGCAACTATCTGCTAAATCTTGTGAAAATATTATACCAGAGGGAGTTCAGGGGGCTTTAATGGAGCTTGGGTTGTATTTAGAATTTATTAGAACCAGTGTTCCTGCTTTGTATTCTGATTTTAGAAGTGATTTTTCCGAGGATGATGGTCTGGCAAGGTCTATATTGGACATGGATGACATTGTTTCTGGTTTTTCTAATGAAGATGCAGGTATGAGAAGTAGGTTTGATGCTCTTGTTATTAGGGATAAAAATATACAACAGAGGTTTTTTAAAGATAATTTATTGTATGCGTAAAATAAGGTTTCTTATGGAGAAAGAATCGGTGGCTAGAGGAATGATCACAAAAATGGATGGTTTTATTGGTAAGGAAGGAATGCTTAAACCTGCTTTTTATTGGTTTGAAAGCAAAAGTGTTGAAGATCTGAAGTCAGCTGTTGTTAACCTGACGTGTTTGATTAAAGAGAAGACGGATGGAGTTGCTATGAGGGGGTTTTATAGTCTAGAGCGTAGCCAGTATATACTGGGATCAAAAGCGGTTTGATGAAAATGCCGGAGTAAAAACTGTTGATTCTGAATGAATAGGGGTGGTTGATGAATAGGAGTGTGAATGAATAGGAGTGTGAATGAATAGGAGTGTGAATGAATAGGAGTGTGAATGAATAGGAGTGTGAATGAATAGGAGTGTGAATGAATAGGAGTGTGAATGAATAGGAGTGTGAATGAATAG
>NZ_JAVRMB020000339.1:0-3277 GCF_031844845.1 Endozoicomonas sp. | reverse complement strand
GGCAGGGAGCTTGTGGAAAGCATTATTCCAGGGGAAAGCATTAATCAGATCCTTAATAATCCGGTGATGCGCTTTAATCTGATTGCTGTCAGGAGTCATGGGCTGACCGCTTCTGAAGTTAAACCGTTACAAATGGCTGGCCTGGGCCTGGCGGCTACCGGCAATCTGATTAATAGAAAGTATTTGTCGTCTTTTTGCCCGTACACTGTTCTATCATCCGGCTTACGAGCATGCAGAGAGGCCGGAGTTTTATCATGCCAGTGACCTTACTACCGAGCGGGTGAAACTGTCTGAAGCCAACCTGATGGATGCGGTTATGGCATCAGGCTCCATTCCGGTTGTGATGGAGAGTGTCACGAATATAGCCGGTGCTCCGGAAGGTCGATATCGTGATGGCGGGATTATCGATTACCACTTTTATATGCGTTTCCATCAGGGTGATGGTCTGGTGCTTTATCCTCATTTTTATTCTCGAATAATTCCAGGTTGGTTTGATAAGGCACTTAAGCATCGCAGGCCATCTCAGCAAAACATTGACAATGTTGTGCTGGTTTCTCCCTCACAGGCCTTTGTTGACCGGCTTCCCTATCGGAAAATTCCGGACCGTAATGACTTTGCCCGGTTTACCTTTGATGAGCCGGTGCGTTACTGGAAGCGGGTTATTAATGAGAGCAAGCGGCTGGGTGAGGAATTTCTGGAGTTGGTTGCAAGCGGTAAAATACGACAGGTGGTTAACCCCATATAAAAGGCTGTCGCAAAAGGTCTTAAATACCGATTTCTACCCCCTCCGTTTTTCCCGCCTTCGAGGCTGTCGCAAAACCCTCGTTCCCACGCAGAGCATGGGAACGAGATGTCCGGAGGGTTTTGCAACACCCTCCTTCGCGGGGATGACGGTTGGGAGTTAATACGGTTTTAACATAGGCTTAAGAATTGGCCACACATTATTCAGCAAAATGGGTTGGGCTGTTTCAGTCGGGTGGATTCCATCCGGCTGATTCAGCGAGTCATTGCCCGCAACCCCATTAAGGAAGAAAGGCATGACCGGAACGTCCCACTTTTTACCCAGCTTATGAAAAGTTTCTGTAAAACGCTGGCCATAAACCGGTCCATAGTTGGGGGGGATCTTCATTTCAAAGAGAATAATGTCAGAATTGTACTCTCTGGCCAGGGCAATCATTTGATCCAGGTTAGATTTCAGGGTTTTCAGAGGCTTTCCCTGAAGTCCATCATTGGCACCCAGTTCCAGTAACACCAGATCTGGCTTTGTTGTTGCCAGCGTTTTGCGAAATCGGCTCAGACCACCGGCGGTGGTCTCGCCACTGATACTGACATTGATGATTTTCCAGGGGTACTGGTGTTGAGTGATTTTCTTCTGAAGTAATTGAACCCAGCCCCGATTGATATCCGTAAGACCGTAGGCAGCACTGAGACTGTCGCCGTACATTAACAGCGTTTTTTCTGAAGCTGAAAGATTGGTGATCATTAATGACGCTAATACGGCAGTAAAAAAACGACGAATTAAGGATTTCCCCATGAGTGACGTGCTCTCCAATTCTCTCAACGATTCCCGTAACAAGAGTGCGGCTGAAATAACTGCATCAGTAGAATCTGTTCCTTTGGCCGTGACCGCTTCTGATCTGGAAAAGACGGTGGTGGCCCGCGATAACTCGCTCACTATCTTGTCCGGACTTGACCTGCAGATCAAGTCTGGTGAATCCGTTGCCATTGTAGGCACTTCAGGCTCGGGGAAATCAACCCTGCTGGGGATTCTGGCCGGCCTGGACCTGCCAACGGTCGGCAGTGTCAGCCTGGCTGGGAAAAGGATTGATAACCTGGATGAAGATGAGCGAGCCAGGGTGCGGGGAGAGCATGTAGGCTTTGTTTTTCAGTCGTTCCAGCTGCTGGCTAATTTGACCGCTCTTGAGAATGTCATGCTGCCCCTTGAGCTGGCGGGTGTGGATAAACCTGTGGAGCGCGCAACACACCTGTTGACCCGGGTCGGGCTTGAACATCGTCTGGAGCATTACCCAAAGCAGTTGTCCGGTGGTGAACAACAACGGGTTGCTATTGCCAGGGCATTTGCCGGGGAGCCGGATATTCTCTTTGCCGATGAGCCCACCGGTAATCTGGATGAAAAGACTGGTGAAACCATTATTGATCTGCTCTTTGAAGTGAACCGGGAAAGTGGCACTACGATTATTTTGGTCACCCATGACATGACTCTGGCCAGACGGTGTCAGCGTGTACTGAAACTCCATGGTGGCTGTCTGGAGGAAACTTTATGAACAGGGCTTCTGTGAATAAACCGGTTATCCACAAGCCAAAAAGTACGTTCCGTCTTTCCTGGCGCTTTTTGATCAGGGATTGGCGATCCGGTGAGCTTTGGCTACTGGTGGCTGCTTTGTTGATGGCGGTGTCGGTCAGTACGGCGATTGCTCTGTTCAGTGAGCGTCTGCAGTTGTCTCTTGGACGACAGGTAGCCGAGGTTCTGGGGGCGGATATGATGATTCGAAGCCCTCGACCTGTGCAGGCAGAAATAGTGGCAGAAGCCCGAAACCGGGGCTTGAAGTTATCCACAGTGCTTGAGTTTCCTTCCGTGGTCATGGCCGGGGATGAAATGCAGATGGTGTCTGCCAAGGCTGTGGAAAACAATTATCCACTGCGTGGGCATATTCGAACGGCGAACCAGCCTTTTGCTCCGGACCAGATGGCCAGCGACACTCCCGGATCCGGTGAAGCCTGGCTGGAGCCCCGGCTGTTTCCTTTACTGGGGGTGGCTATCGGTGATCGGGTAATGCTTGGCAATACCTGGTTAACGATTAGCCGGGCGATTACTCTGGAGACCGATCGCGGCGGTGATTTTTACAGCTTTTCACCGCGCTTGATGTTCAATATGGGGGATCTGGAAAGTACCGAAATTATCCAGCCGGGCAGTCGGGTCAGCTGGAAAACACTGTTAGCAGGAGAACCCTCCTCTCTGGAGAGCTTCAGAGCGTGGACAAAAGACCGTCTGGATACCAGTGAACGATTAGTGATGGCTGACGACAGCCGACGTGATCTTCGCAACTCAGTGGTACGTCTTAAGCAGTTTTTAGGCTTGGCCAGCATGGCCGCCATGCTGTTAGCGGGTGTAGCCGTTGCCATGGCCAGTCAGCGATTTGCCGAGCGGCGGTTTGATAGCTGTGCCGTTATGCGATGTTTTGGTGCCAGCCGACAGCAGGTGCTGAAATTACTATTGGGTGAGCTGGCTTTTGTGGCGGTGCTGGTGGCTTTGCCC
>NZ_JAVRMB020000338.1:0-20972 GCF_031844845.1 Endozoicomonas sp. | reverse complement strand
AGTGAACCAGAGCATCGGATCACTACCCAGCCAGGCACTACACCGGGAGAGGAACGCTGGGAGTATCGGACGAATTCCAACCGTCAGCCAAAACCGATACGCATAATACCTCTCAACCTGCTGCCGCCGGTTTCTCAAGTTCAGTTTCAGAATTTCAATTCTGAGCTGTCCTTGGGGAAAAACCATCCGCCGCCAGGCGGACAGCATTGCGAGGCTTGGCTCGTCCCATAAAAAAGCGAAGCTTGCGCCATCCTTATTTCTTGTCAATTTCTATAGTTTTGGTATGCAATACCGACATAGTATGCGCCGAGGCTGATCGCAAAAAAATATAATTTTGGTAACCAAAGGATGGTATATTGTTAACCAAAATCGTGACAAGGGTTTTAAGGCATGAATACGGACAAAGCAAAGCTGCTGGTTGAAACCGGCAATATCACCGGGGCAGTGATCACAGCAGCGCCATTAGTGGCGGGTAAATGGGTCGTGCAGCTTCATCGGGTCGGCGGCGATGTCGTGCCATTGACCGCCCGCCGTGAAAACATCCGGCAGTTCGCCAGCATCGACAGCGCGGTCAAAGTGCTGAATGAGCTGGGCTGCAAAACCGCGACAGTAGACTGGAGCGGCCAACAATGACGACCTACGTCTACCTCCGGGTATCCACCGACCTCCAGGACGTACAAAACCAGAGACACGGCGTGCTGGAATACGCCAACCAGCGGGGCTTATCGCCGCTGAAATTCATTGAAGACAACGTCACCGGCAAAAAGCCCTGGCGTGAGCGGGCGCTGGGCCAAATACTGGAAAACGCCAGCGAAGGCGACACCCTAATTGTCTCCGAAGTCTCCCGCCTCGCCCGCTCCACCCTGCAAGTGCTGGAAATCCTGCAGCACTGCACCGAAAGCAAGATCAACCTGCACATCGCCAAAAACAGCATGATCTTTGATAACTCCCTGCAAAGCCGAATCACCGCCACCGTGCTGGGTATGGCTGCCGAGATCGAGCGGGAGTTCATCAGCAGCCGGACCAAAGAAGCGCTGGCCGCACGCAAGGCAGCCGGAGTGCAGTTAGGCAGGCCAAAAGGCAAGGCTGAAAAACTGAAGCTCGATGAGCACAGAGCGAAAATTCAAGAGTACGTCAACCTGGGGGTGAGCAAGGCGGCTATTGCCAAAGTGATTGGTTGCCCGGCGACGACGCTCTATGACTTCTGCAAGGTGCGGAAGATCAAGGCGAAGGAGAAAAAGAAGGCGTGAAGGTAATGAATGAGTAAATGATAAAACCTTCATTTACTCATTTTTTATTTAAGCAGAGATTAGGCTATCAATTTTTCTATCGATTGCTCTAGCCGGACGCTGCATCCGGTGTTGGCCGATCATCACCGCTATTGGGATTCCATTTCCTCGGCTCGCTCAACGCAATAAACGCAAAAGCGCTCGTCAATTTCGCTCAAGGCTTCACGCTTGTAATACACTTTCAGGTCCGGGTAGTTGTTATTACAGCTGGGGCAGTCGTAAATATCTCCTGCCTCAAGACCGGCTTTAACCTGAGTTTCAGTCCAATGTTCCGGATTGTCGTAATCCACTCCAAATACCTGAAAAAGCTCGTTTTCCATCAGAACCTCCAATAAACCTAAATTCGCAGTTGGAAATCAAAAAAAACTCTGCATCCCTTTAACTAACAGGTCGATTTACCTGCTCACCATATGGGTGTGATTGATAATTCAAAATAATGCCTAATTCTGCAAGGTTTTTTACAGGTTCAAGGGATTCTGCTGCGGAGTTTAGGATGTAGGGGTCACGCCATAGAAAGGAAAAAATCGTACGCTAAGCTGACAATCCCTTGTCTCCCAATGACTCTGGGCGGATTGTCCCGTGCTTTTGCTTGAGCAGCAGAAAGGGGAAGTGCTGGCATTAAAAACCACGGCCAGCCGGGTTGGAAGCCAGGGTGGAGGACCGGAATATCAAGATTGGGCAGCAGGAGTCTGAACTGGCCGTATTGCGGGAGAAGAAGCAGGAAGAGGTTCAGCAGATCGCTAACCTGACGGCTGAGCGGGAAGCGGGCAAGGCGCGGATCCGGGAGCTGGTGCAGGAGTGTGGGGCGTTGCGGCAGGAGAATAAGTCGATGTTGTTGGTGAATGCGAAGTTGAAAGAGAAGAAGTAACTAAAACCCGGGCATTCCCACGCAGAGCGTGGGAACGTGGCTATGAGATATATTGACTACTGTTGAAATCCAGATAATATTTTCGGATAATAATTAGAGATAAGTAGTCGTACATAAATGCTCGCATAAATATAAAAAAAAGGAAAAGGAAAAAAATGCTTATTGAAGGACGTATAGAAGAAATTTCTGCAGGCACGGTAACTAATGGAAGCAGGACAAAGGTTGAATATATAAAAGTTGATGGCAAGCGCCATCAAAACCTACTCTACGATAACTACATTGGAACAGCACTGAAAAATGCTCTGGATGATGGTGAATCTGTTTCCTTCTCGCTGTCAGATTCACTCATCGTTGCCATTAAGAGAAATAATGGAGAAGTTAGCCGCATAAAACAAAGTTTAGGGCTTTATATTTTTGCCAGTTTCTTTCAGCTATTAATTATCTCGGGGTTTCTAGGGCTTATCGTATCCGGAATTGTAGGGTTAATATTCGGGTCAGTGGTTGTATTTGCAATCATGTATTTCTTGTCCCTTGCTATTGGCGCGGGAATACTGATTAAGAGCTCCATCACCTACAATAAGGCTCGTGATGCTTTCGGTGAAGATACGTAGTTCGTGCGGGACGCCAGACGCTCCAACACTCTGCGTGGGAACGAGGCTATAAGAAGTAATGGTGATGCCAGGCATCACCATATCAAATACTATCGCCAGTTATTTTTTGCCTCCAGAACTCTTGCCAGAACCTCCAGACGAGGGCGCGTTCCCGCGCCCTCCACCGGATTGATTCCCCGTACTGCTTGGCCAGTTACCGCCAGGACCGGGATGTGAAGAAGCAGGCTTGCCGCCTCCACCTTTTGAACCGCTACTGCCTTTAGCCATAACAAATCTCCTCTATAGTAGAGCCATTGGTGTTGCCCTGAATCCGGCAACCAAAACAGTCTAGCCACTACCTGGGAGGTTCAATGAAATTCTATTTGTACATCCACCCCCACAAAGGGGCCACGCCATAGAAAGGAAAAAATCGTACGCTAAATGGGCTTAAAGGGCAAAGCCGGTGACTAGATACCCTGACTTAATCTGATGTTTAAGGGTATCTTCTGAACGGTTGCCCGGGAGCCAGTCCACTCCGGTCAGTTCAATGGTGTTTATCCACTCTCCGGTGCTGGCACTGGCAATTGTAGAGTTGTTAATACTCCCGATAATCAGAACCTTTCAATTTTAAGCACTTTCAATTTTAAGATTTTAGTATTAGTCAGTCATGAATTTATCTTTAATATCATAATGATATGAGTGGTAATCGGTGCTGATGAGGGATGTTTTTTTTGACAGAAAAATAATTTTAGATTGATTGGGGAACAATTTGCTGCTTATTAAAATCAAAGTGCTGGTAAGTATGGGTGTGTTTTTATAATTAAATGCTAATGGTGTTGTATAAATCCTTGTCTCTCATGGGGGTTTTGCAGACGGTAAAGGAATAAGAAATGGAAAGTTTGGTTGGTAAGTCATCTCTTCCTTCTCAGAAAGAAGTTTCATTCTCAGCTACGGCCAGTCAGCATCGAACAGAGCCAGATCTTGATAAAAACAAACCTAAATATGCTTCGGGACGCAGATCGGTTTCTATCCCTACACCGCCGGAAGAGGGTATTGCTGGAAATATAAGTCTTATTTCAGGAGAATCGCGCCCTGCTGAATCGGTGACAGAAGCTGTTGTTAATAGGCGTGTCAGATCACAATTTGAACCTGAGGTATTAGTTCCCGGTAGCAAAAAACTACAGAATGAAGAAAGTATGAGCAGAGATGCCGATGCATTGGATTATTTACACGAAGAAATAATAAGAATGCAAAAGGAAGGTGAGCAGTTATATAAGGATGTAGCCATTACATGCATTGGTCTTCGTTATAATGTGAATCCGCCAGAAGCTGTACCATATTTTCAAAAGCTTGAAGGTTTAATCAGGGAGTATGAGCGGAAGCTTAGTGAAAGTTTTCCGTCAATCCGGGCTCGTGGTATTTCTGATGACAAGTTACAAGGTGTTTTAAAAAAATACCAACTTGAAACAGACTTCAGGCAGGAGGTTATGGATGTGAAGGCGTTTGGCTGTAAGAAGTTATTAGAGGGAAAATATTGGCACGGCATGAATATATCAAGAGCCTTAATTGGTTTTAAATGTAAGCTGATGAATGCAAATTTTGCCTTCTCTGACATTATTCATACGCAACCTGCTTTGATGAGGCCGGACTTTGCTCCTGTTTGTTACGCTACCTGGATAGTTGAGAATCTGGATCTGTTAAGGATTCTCTACCAAGTAGTGTATGCCTCTGAGCAGCTTGCAAAAAATAATTTGGAGTATTCTAGGTTTTTGTATGATCGAATTTTTTCCTGTGGCTCTTTTATTATGAAAGAGGTCTGTGATCTCCTGAAATTTACATGCTTGAACGATATGGTGGTTGACTTTCCAGGGCTGCTGGAATCAAGTGAGAGGGTTTTAATTCACTGGCTTGATGAAATTGATCTTCAGCAATTTGATAGCCTGGAATTTTCAAAGAAAAATTCTCGAAGATTATTATACACGATAATTGGGCACTGCCTTTTGGGGGATGGTAATAAAGCCTGTTTATATGCTCAGAGAATGATGACAATACTTCCTTTTGGGGCTGTTGAGAAAGGCGATATTTTTTTACTGATTTATTATCTCACTTTCGTGAGTGATGTTTTATTCCGAGATAATGCTACAGATCTTGAAAAATATAGGCTGAGAGTTTCTGCATGCGAAAATCTTATTGGAATTTTACAAAGGATTTGTGAAGCAGCTAATGCTGTAGATAAGTTTGGTGAGAAAATACTGCCAGATGAAATGCATTATCATGCAGTTAGACTTATTCACGTTATGAGCCTATCTATCAAAAGTGGCATAAAAAAATTGGAGATCGAAGAAGAAAAACGAAATGACACTATCATTGCTCTGATTGGTGAGGAGGAGCGTGGGAAAAAAACGGATATGGAAGCTAGGCTTATGCGTCAGCGAGAATCTGTTAGGGGGAAAAGGTATAATGTCAAAGAGATTGGGGAGAAAGCGCCGGTAGCCAATGTTACAGAAGAAGTTGCGAATGAAAATAAAGAGGGGTTCACACTTCATTCTGATATATGTGCAGCCATTAATCTTTATTTATCCAGGGTGCCATTTCATGATGTAGAAAAACAGCTGGAAGCATTGTTGGCGGATGGGGGCAAGATTGATGTTGCACTGGCACAATATGCTTTGGCAGATATGCTACGTGATAAAGTTGATAAAAGTATTGAACTGAGTGAGGGCTGTTTGCCCACAGTAGAGCAGTTTAATGATTGCATTGTTAAGAATAAATTGCCGGATATCAGGTTGGATTTTCTTTTTCTTGAAGCAATGCAGGTATATACCCGCGAGTCAGGGGTGCTGTGTGAGGACTTAAATCGCCTGCATTCAGTCGTGAGCAAGTTTAATAACTCTTGCTCAGATGAGCAGGGGGTATTACATGATATCGCAGATAAAATGGTGGAGTTGCACGATCGGCTTTCTGAGCTGACCAAAAGGGGAGAAGAAGTTGCTAAACACTGTCAGTCTCTGAAGAGCCTTTATAGGCGTAGAGGGTATCTACTCAAAAGCTTAGGTAAAATTGCATCGAATAAAAGTGATAAGGCACGGAGTCTCGGGGATATTTATAAAACTCTCAACATTCGGGGTGAGCAAATTGAAGAAGCGTGTTCATCTCTCAGGTTGTTGGCGTCCTGGGAGGTTTGTTATCGTGCGCAGCAGATTTTGGACGAAGAAGCACAGGGCTCTTCTACAACTGGAATGAATCGGCCTGAGGTTGGCTCAGTTATAAATACGTCTTCAGCTGATAAGAGAAATGAGACTATTGGTCAATTAGAGCAGGCACCAATAATGACTGCTGGTGCTGATATTGAAGGCAGTGGGGGTGAGTGTAATCCTCAAAATAGCAATGTTGATGAATTGAATAAGCATGACTTGCCAATAGTGTCAGATCATGCTTTACCTGAATCTTTTGTGAAAGCATCCTGTAACTCTTTCAAGCAGAAAGGGTGTGCTGGAAAGCTGAGAGCAGAAGATGTGTCCTCTTCAGAACCAATGGACTCTGTGACAGGGAAAAGTAAAAAAACAAGGCGAAAGCAAAGGAAGAAGCAGGCGGTTCAGCGGGCAAGTAAAGCAAAAGCTCTGCTGGAAACTGAAGTAAAGCCCTATGAACTTGAAACAAGGTTTAATAAATACGTCAAAAATCATCTTGAGAAGGGCGTTATTCGCTCAGGTAAGCAGGTTCCCGAATGGTTTGATGTTAGTCGATGGCTTAAAAGGTATGACAATAGGTTATTGTTCAGTCTGGATGAATTTGAGACCTGGTCAAGCATGGTTGACGGTTTCGACTATTCAGACTTGAAATGTGATTTGATGGTGTATGCCGAAGCCCTTGAGTGGCGAATAAAAGTTGAGTTTGAATATCAGGTGGTCAGCATTTTTCATCCGGGGATGATTGCAAAAGATGCTCAGGCTGATGTGGGCTTTGATCAATATGATATTGAGTTAGTAAGGGTCAAAAAGGAATGGTTTGCTTCCCATAATCATTATTGGGATAACTATGCCTGAATCTCCAGGATAATATAGTGATCATAGATACATTATATTGCTGTTGACATTGTGGATAGATCACTATGATCATGAGCAGGTTAAACCTGCGATTTTCTCCCTCTGTTTTACGGATCTTTAGTTCAAAAACGAAAGTTGAGAAAATTCATGCAATCCCTGGTATGGATTGCCACTGGTTAACGGCTCTCAGTCCTCCGTATGGACTGGCAAGAGTCACAGAACAAGCAGCCTCCGGTACGGGTTGCCACTGAAATTGAACGCAATGTAAGGAATCCTTCATGCCTGTTATTACGCTTCCCGATGGCAGTAAGCGCGAGTTTGCTGATGCCGTATCCGTAATGGAAGTTGCCCAGGATATCGGTCCGGGTTTGGCCAAGGCCACGCTGGCCGGTCGCATTAATGGTCAACTGGTGGATGCCAGTGCCAAAATTACCGAAGACGTTGATTTATCCATTATCACCTCCCGTGATGAAGAGGGTGTGGGTATCATCCGGCACTCCACCGCGCACCTGCTGGCTATGGCGACTCAGGACCTGTTTCCCGGTGCCCAGGTCACCATTGGTCCGGTGATTGATAATGGCTTTTTTTACGATTTCTCCTACGAGCGCGCCTTCAATATGGACGATCTGTCCAGAATGGAAAAGCGCATGGAAGAGCTGGCAAAGCAGGATCTTGCCATTGAACGCGTAGTGATGAGCCGGGAAGAAGCGCTCAGCGCCTTCAAAGCCATGGGAGAAGAGTACAAGGTCGAGATTATCAACGACCTGCCAGAGAGTGAGGCGATTTCTGTTTACCGTCAGGGTGAATGGATGGATCTTTGCCGTGGCCCCCACGTACCTTCTACCGGCAAACTGAAAGCGTTCAAACTGATGCGCGTGGCCGGTGCTTACTGGCGTGGTGATTCCAGCAATGAAATGCTGACCCGTGTCTACGGTACCGCCTGGGATGATAAAAAAGCCCTGAAAGCCTATCTGTTTCGTTTGGAAGAAGCGGAAAAACGTGACCATCGTAAACTGGCGAAAAAGCTTGACCTGTTCCATATGCAGGAAGAAGCCCCGGGTATGGTGTTCTGGCACCCCAATGGCTGGGCGATCTACCAGGAACTGGAAAGCTACATGCGCAACAAACAGCGCCTGGCCGGTTATCAGGAGATTAAAACCCCGCAGCTGGTGGACCGTTCCCTTTGGGAGAAATCCGGTCACTGGGATAAATACGCTGACGGCATGTTCACCACCAGTTCCGAAAACAAAGACATGGCCATTAAGCCCATGAACTGTCCTTGTCACGTGCAGGTCTTTAACCAGGGGCTTAAGAGCTACCGAGACCTGCCACTGCGTCTGGCTGAGTTTGGTTCCTGTCACCGGAATGAACCTTCCGGTGCGCTCCATGGTCTGATGCGGGTTCGTGGCTTTGTGCAGGACGATGCCCATATTTTTGTCACTGAAAATCAGATTCAGGGAGAAGTGTGCGATTTTATCGACTTCCTCCATGATGTTTATGATGATTTCGGTTTTTCGCGGGATAACCTGATTTACAAGCTCTCAACCCGTCCTGAGAAGCGTGTAGGTTCCGATGAAATCTGGGATAAAGCCGAAAAGGCATTGGCAGAAGCGTTGGATGCAAAAGAACTTCCATGGGACGAATTACCGGGTGAAGGGGCTTTCTACGGACCTAAAATAGAGTTTTCCCTGAAAGACTGCATTGGCCGGGTGTGGCAATGTGGTACTATTCAGGTCGATTTTTCTATGCCGGGCCGGTTGGGCGCGGAATATGTGGATGAACATGGGGAGCGTAAGACGCCGGTCATGTTGCACCGCGCGACCCTGGGCTCCTTTGAGCGTTTTATCGGTATTCTGATCGAACATTACGAGGGTGCCATGCCGGTTTGGTTAGCTCCAACCCAGGCTGTCATCCTCAATATCACCGACAGACAGGCGGAATATGCCAGAAAACTGGAAAAAAACCTGTCTGAACAGGGTATCAGGGTAAAAGCGGACTTGAGAAATGAGAAGATCGGCTTTAAAATCCGCGAGCACACCTTAATGAAGGTGCCTTATCTCCTGGTGATCGGCGATAAGGAAATGGAAAACAATACCGTTGCGGTTCGAACTCGCACCGGTGAAGACCTGGGCGTAATGCCTATTGAAGCGTTTACTGAACGTCTCGCATCTGACGTTCTCAAGCGTGGTCGCACTGCTTGATAAGATGTAGCGGAGCTATCTGTAAATCATCAGCTCTGCTACGTACCCGGTTGCTTACACAGGAGATACAACCATCAGACGCAACAGCTTCCGTGATCGTCGCCCAGTAAAGGCTCCGATTAATGAAAACATCCGTGCAAAAGAAGTTCGCCTTATAGGGGCCGACGGGGAACAGGTCGGGGTTGTAGAGATAGCTGACGCTTTGAGTATGGCCAAGGAAGTGGGGCTGGATCTGGTTGAAATTAATGCAACCAGTGAACCGCCGGTCTGTAAGATTCTGGATTTCGGTAAGCACCAGTACGAAGGCAAAAAGCAAAAATCAGCGGCCAAGAAAAAACAGACTTTGATCCAGGTGAAAGAAATTAAATTTCGCCCGGGTACTGAAGAAGGGGATTATCAGGTAAAACTGCGCAACCTGATACGTTTCCTGACTGAGGGCAACAAGGCGAAGGTTTCCCTTCGTTTTCGTGGTCGTGAGATGGCTCACCAGGAGCTGGGCATGGATCTGATGAAGCGGGTTGAAAAAGACCTGGAAGAACTCGGAACCGTGGAACAGTTTCCAAAAATGGAAGGCCGTCAATTGATCATGGTGATTGCCCCGAAAAAGAAGAAGTAATTAAACAACGGCCAATGGGTTGGGTGCTCGGTTCTCTTTGAAAGCCCGGTTACTGGCCGTTATTTTAGTTACTTCGTGCCTGTTGAGGGTTTTACTTTCAGCAGGTGTTACTTTTAATGATCCCGACACTGATTTCGCAGATCAGTAGTCGCGAATGCGGAGTGTTTTTCATGCCAAAGATGAAAACCAAGAGTGGAGCCGCGAAGCGTTTTAAGAAAACCGCTTCCGGTTACAAGCGTAAAGGTGCCTTCAAGAGTCACATCCTGACCAAGATGACCACCAAGCGTAAGCGTCAGCTGCGTGGTACCTCCCTGGTATCTCCTGCTGATTTGGGTCTCGTTAAGCGTATGCTGCGCGACTGATATTTCGCTTTTTGATCATTTTTTTAGGAGATAACTCATGGCACGTGTAAAACGTGGCGTCGTTGCACGCCGTCGTCACAAGAAAATTCTGAAGCAGGCTAAAGGTTACTATGGTGCACGTTCACGTGTATTCCGCGTAGCCAAGCAGGCAGTTACCAAAGCTGGTCAGTATGCTTACCGCGACCGTCGTCAGCGTAAGCGTCAGTTCCGCGCTCTGTGGATTGCCCGTATTAATGCCGGTGCTCGTATGAATGGTCTGTCTTACAGCCGTTTCATCGCAGGCATGAAGAAAGCGGTTATCGAAGTCGACCGTAAGGTTCTGGCCGATCTGGCCGTTCATGACAAGGCGATTTTTGGCCAACTGGTTGAAAAGGCTAAAGCTGCTCTGGCTTAAGTTCTTGATTCCTGAGAAAAAAGGCGGTGCTGTTTTCAGCGCCGCCTTTTTTTGTGTGATTAAATTTGTTGTTTTCAAGCTTGTTAGTGCTTCTAACCTGTGTGTTATGGCTTAAGGTATCACTTCCGCAGTATCTTCTTCTGAATTCCAGAGAAGGGACAGGTCCAATGCAGGGCTTACCCCATAAATCATAATAAACGGAAAGGAGAGGGGTTATGAATATAGGAGCAGTAATAGGAGGAGCTGGATCAGTTTCAACAGATCATAAATCAACGCAAGCCGGGAGTGAGCAAGAAACTGGCAGACCCTTAGGCAAAGGCTGGAAACCGTATAATGGTCCGAACATAGTTAAAAACGCTGATGGCATATATGAATTTGAAAAAACCCCACTGCAAAAGCGGGTGGCCTATCCATTTCGTGCAATTAAGAATCGAATGATTAATTCAGCCATGCTGGGCGGTATTATTGCTGGGGTGCTTGCTATTTCCATTCCGGCATTAGTGGGTTCTGTCGTCGGCGGTGTTGCTGGTGGTGTAGTGAAGTTGGCCAAAATGGTTGCCGGGCATGACTCTAATGCTCATAAGGTAGGCGCAGCTATTGGAAGAATAACTGGAATATTAGTTTCTATGCCTGCTGCGATCACTCTTGGCGTTGTTGCAGCTGCTGCATTTGCCGTTATTGGTTTGGCAGGAGGTGTGATTCATTTACCTGTAGATGTATACCATGCAGTAACAATGGATGAATCAAAGTTAAGGCCTGACCCTATAGATTTTCAAAAAAATATAGAAATCCTTAAACAACGAATGAAAATCCGTTCGTATTCTGGTCAACCGTGAACACCTATTCTGGTGAGCGTGAACACCTCCAGAATACGCAGGCCTTAACAACGAATGGAAGAAGTACGGTGATCATGGAAGCGCGGGAGGCGCTGAGAGCGTGATAAAATGAAAAGGACTGTAAACCTGTGCTTATCTGCTGGCTAACAAAAAGTGCAATCACTGTTTGCCAGCTATCGTCAGGCTGGTTTTAAAATGAATAAAATACCTGCCGGATAGTTTAATAAGAATGATTATACGGCAGGTGTTTTTTTTGGTGGTTAATCAAAGCGTCTTATACGGCCTCTGAGGATTCTGTCTTAAAGACTTTACGCTCTTTCAGCTCATCCTTCAGGTCAGCTATATCGGTATAGAACTGATCGTACCACTTACGGAGTTGATAGACTGGACCGTCACCATCGCACAGCAAGGGGTTATCAATCCGGATTTTGTTATCCCAGATCTCTACGTCTTCATAAAAGGCCTCCTGGGCCAGTTTGATATAAGCCTGGGCTATTTCACGATTCTGCTCTTCTGTCAGCCCGGGGACTTTCTTGATCAAAACACCATAGCGCAAAGTGAAATTATTCTGATCGACAGGTACATGGCAGTTCAGAAGAATGGAGTAAATAGGCACACCATTCATCTCACCACTCATCTCGGTAATCTGATAAGAAGGACCGTAGTAGGTGGCCACTGTCTTCAGATCACTATCTCCGGATAGACGCTCGCTGCATCCGATCATGGTTTGTTCAGCAACGTGATCTTCAAAGACGTTGGAGAACAGTTTGATAGGGGAGCCGTGTACTGGACCAAAGTGTGCCTTGTCCGCGACGTTATCAACCAGTTCCCGGCAGTTGGTGTTAATAGGCATTTCTGCAATTTCCCAATCGAACCACTCGTCATCAAAGCAGGCATCAATTTTAGGGATGGCCTGCTCTTCAATAGGAAGGTTGCCTTCAGGGTCATTCCAGACAAACAGCAGGCTATTTTGCTCACAGGAGGGCCAGGCTTTGGTTCGTGCCCTGGGTGGGATTCGTTTGGCATAAGGGATGTCATCACAAACACCTTCCGAGTTCCATCGCCAGTCATGGAATGGACAGCGAATGGAATTGCCTTCGATACAGCCTTTGCTCATGTCTGCACCCATATGGGGACAGTAGGCATTCAGAATATGAACATTGCCGTCTTCACCCTGAAATGCGACCAACCTGGTACCAAACGCTTCGATGGTGTGGGCTTTGCCGTCCTTGTAGTTTTCTGCTTTACCCAGGCAGTGCCAGCCTCTGGCATATCGATCAGGAATGGGGTTGGTCTCAATCAGGTGCAACTTGCTCATATTATTGTTCTCCTGGCTGCATTCTCTGGCAATTTTCCATGTGCGAGGCTAACTTCCCGTCACTGGAAAGTGAAATATACCGTCCACCGGGTAGAAAGCTCGCATAATCTTTATATAGTGATTGTCCGGTGAGCAGTCGCTGGTCATCATCGTCTAAGTGGACGATTGCCTGATGAGTATGTTGATCTGGATCAGTTTTTTAATGGTTGGATGGAGATTAACCTCTGCTGAGCTTTCTCACCAAATATATTTAGTACTTCGGGGTAGTTAGATTATTAAATGTCTAGCGGGAGTCTGTCACTTTTCTGAGTATGTACATAGAAGGTGCTCCACAGTCCACATTTACATCAGTGTCTTCAGGGATCGAATAAGCATTCAGGTCATCAAAAAGTAACCAATCCCAGTATGGATGTTTGATTGAAGCTCTGAAATGCCGGGCCATCTTCGTTTCGGGAGAGTGCTCAGCATGAAAAACAGTACATACCTTTTCATATTTTTGTATTTCATCTTCCCTGGTATCCTCGTTTCTGAAAGTGATTGAAACCATTTGGCTACTGTCCTTTAACAGTCTTTCTGCGATAGCCGCTCTTTCATGGAGATTGCCGGGGAGTGTGAGTTGTATAATGATTAATTCCGGAGCTTTGGGAGCAACCAAAATGGTTCTTTCCTCTGTGATCTGCCAGGTAGATTTACCTTCTTCTTTTGTATCTTTCTTAAGAGGGACTGAACCAATGTATTGACCCTCCCGTGTATATTTAAAATCTTCTGGTTCGACTGATGTGTCCTGTTCCTCCACCGGGGGTTTGGATATCATGACATCATCCAGTAGCATTTGGAGTGAAAAACCATCTTTCAGGGAAATTTCGCTCGAAATTGGCAGTTTGTAAATCATGGTTTGTTCGGGGGCTGTTCCTGTTGTATTGAATTTAACGATAGTTAGTTCGTGTCCATCACTGATGACTGTTTTTTCAAACATTTCATAGTATGAAAGCTCTGGAGAGTAAGTTGTTCTGGATATTATTTGTAAAATTGAACATAAAAACTCAACACTGTCCTGTTCTGCTAAGTCTTTAGGCGTAAAATCTACTGGTTTCCTATTGGTTTGACTGTTGTTTTTATTGTCAGTAATAGATTCTGGTTTATGAGGTAACTGATTTATTTCTTGTTCCATCATGGTTGTATTTTCGTTAATTGTGGAAGGCTCATTTCTAACACTCCTGAAATTACTGAATACGTTCTGCAAATAACCAGTACGGGTAGGGTTTGGTGTTTCTGGAGGTGGTTTACGATTAACTGAAGCAGCGTCTTCCCCTTTCTTTTTAGATTTTGAAGCAAGCTGTTTCTGAAAATTTTCAAAACCTCCAAACCAGCCTTTTTTTGCGCCATCAATACAAAGCTCTATAAATTCTTTGTATATTTCATTCATTCTAGAAAATTTTTCTTGACGAAGGAGATCGCCAATTGATAATACATATTGGGTTATCCTCTGGTCAAAGTTGGTAGCCTCTGTAAGCTCTTCCCCTTCATTGACCTGGAAGAGAGGGGATAAGTAGGGTAGATAAAACTGAATAAAACCTATCAGAGGGGCTGCAATAAAGCAGGTGTTTTTAAGGTTGGAAAATCCTTTGACTACTTTAGTCAATTCCAGGGACTCTTTTAACGGGTGAGTGGTGAATGATTTTTCAAGTCTTTTTTTCTCTGAGATTTCTGCATGTCTTATTTTTACTGCTGTTATCTCTTCTTCGGTGATTTTAAATGAATTTTGGATGCCAGTTTCAGTCGGAGTAGCTATTAAAAGAGAAGTGAGAAATTCTGGTCGGTACTTGGTTGCATCTGATTTTAAGTGATATTTGAGGATTTCTCCTACCTTGTCAAAGTCCTGCGGACGAACAGGTGAATGAGTTATTACCGATTCTCTAGTATATGTGTCGCTATTGAGTAGGTTGGTCAGCCATTGTTCACCAAACTGTAAGTAGAAGTACTTAATGATATCTCTGACGTTATCTTCGAGCTGTTGAAGCGCATCACGACTTTTTTCACTATCTTCAGAATAGTAGTGGCTTTGAAATAAGATAACTGTGAACAATAGCTGTTGTATGGCTAATGCAATTTTTTCAGGATTATTTTTCAACCATTGGTCATCGTTTTTGTTGATGTTTTTTAAATCTATTTCCAGGTAGGGTAGCCAGTCAGAATCAATATCGTAACTATTGGATGAGCTGGCGCCGCGCCAGTCATGCAAGAAAACTTTGCAGTATATGGTAGCGTCTCCACATAATGTATCTCTGGTTTTGATTTTTTTTAATAGATCAATCAGAAGTTTCACATCGATTTTGAACACACCTTCTGTTTGGGTGCTCTTCATTCCTGCATATTTTGTTGCTGAGGCTGATGGTTGTTCAGTGCATACTACCTCTTTTCTTGGTTCTTGTTCTGGATGGGAAGAGATTGGATGCTGTTGGTCTGGTTTATCTGATACTGGTTGTAATGGTATAGCCAACTTTTCTGGCTGAGATGACCCTGAACTAAAGTGTGGCATATTATCAGTGGCTTTAGCTGCCCTTGAATGTATCTGAACTTCAGGGTCATTTGCCACCTCATCTGAAGCCATAAGGTATTTAGTTTGTTCAGTCTGCTTCAGTTGCCGTTGTCCATAGGGGACAGGGTTGCCGGGTTGCTCTGTCTTTATCAAACTCTCTCTTGATCCAGAGTTATGACGTAAATCTGATAAGGAAGTACCACGCTCCATAGGTAAGACTCTTCTTGTTGGAATAAGAGTCCCCTAGTGTAGTTCTGTACAGAGATCTATGGATATAACAGCGCACTTTAAACAATACAAAAAGGAGATAAAAATTATTCTGAAATGAATACTAAGTTGTAACTGTGAGTCCAGATGGGCAGTACTTGTTTGAATCAGTTGTTGTCTACATGATTGCCGGTTTGGTAATAGTAGACAGATTTGTTCGGAAAAGTCAGGGGTCATTGGTTATATGAAGAATAATTAACTGACAGACCTAAAACTTCTCTAAGGTGATACAAGCCCTGCTGGAGACAGATAATCTGTGTAGCATCATAAATATTCCCTTGTCTAATTTGATTCTTTATCAGAGAAGTAATGATCTGGTCTATTTTCCCATCTTCTGAAGGTTGAGTTAATTTTTTTAATGCATTTTTTAGGTGTTCATATATTTCTTGATCAAAATGGCAGAATTGTTTAAACCATGGTGATAGTGCCTCTATACACAAGTCAATGTGTTTGATTTGATTTTTATCAACCAGCCGATAGCGAATGTCTCCCTGAAGCCGGTGATGCAAGTTTTGAAGGATAGTATCAATTCTTCCAAGATTTTGTTTCAGTAAGTAATGATCATCCGGTTGATCGGTGTTGAAATATGGTAGATATACAAGTAATGCCTCATCGTATGTTCTATGTACATACAAATAGTCTGATGAGGTAGGTGTGTTAAATGGTATTCCTGAAAATTCTAAGGTCTCTGGCTCTTGTGGAGCTATCAAAGTTGGTCTTGTGAATATGTTTGTAGATGTATGGTATGTCCTTTCATGCTGAACAACCTGGGGATGGGTAAAATGTTCTGTAATAGGTGGGGCGGTTACTATTGGGTTGCTAGAGTAAAATAAATCTTGAGATTCACGAAAAGCAATAACCTGGGCAGATCCAATACCGGTACCTTCTGGTTTTCTCTTTGGGCACTGTATAGCTTGAGTGAGGCTATCAGTCATTTGATATGTCATTGTTGATGGTTGAATGGTGGTATCTTGATTGTGGGATAAGGCCCCGGGAGTAGTCCCTGAATAACTTCCGTATTTCCGGTGATGCAGAGCTGTTGACGGATATTCGAGAGGCTTCATCCACTGCTGATGATCTGGTATCTTGGCTGTCAGGGGAGACTGCACCATCAACCGATGTGAATGATGACCGTTTTTCCGAGATTCAAAACCCCATTCGTCCTGAGTGCTGAACTCTGAACCTGCCGAAGACTCGAGGGCATGAACTTCAGACCTGTATATCGTGTCAGGCATCCTTCGCCCGTTCATCCTGAGCGAAGTCGAATGACGCTCGGGATGAACGGAGACCGAGTTCAAAATGGGGGCGTTATTTAATGACCCTTTCTTAGAAGTTTGCTGTTCTTCATGGCAGGCATATAGAACAGGTTTGCTGCCTGTATTTTGAGTTGGCGGTATTTCTGTATCTTCATCAGTGATACTGGACTGAATAAAGTTGAAAGGTCTATTTTTGGATAAAATATCATTAAAGATAGAGGAGGTATCTAAGCCCATAAGTTTTTTGAAGATACTTGGGGCGTTCTCAGCCTGAAGTTGTAAACTTTTTCTCGTCACTCCCATTTCTTCAGCTCTGAGATCGATAGTCTGCATTACTGCATCCGGACTACCTACCTTTTCTATTAATATTTCCGTCACTAAATGCAAGTTAAGATTTTTTTGATCTTGAGAATTGGGTTTGTCTACGATTTTAATTTCTAGCTTCCTCTGAGAAGGACAGGGAAGGCTTTCTGAAGTTGTGCCTGTTGATATTTCAGTGGAGTGGACTGTTGCCTGACAGTCCTGTTTTTGGGGGCTGTGCTCGATTTTGGTTATTTGAGTGGAATTGAATGGTTCCGGGGTCGAAGGAACGAAGGGTAAAGGTTGAGGTTCTTTCAAAGTTTTTTGTCTAAGGTGGGCTCTATAGGTTGAGATACTCTCCCTGATCTCACTATCTCGCCCCATCACAACAGAAATATTTTGTTTCCCGGTGTTAAGAATAGCAAGAACCCAGTTTGATAGAGCTTGAAGCTTTTCATGGCTTACTTGAACAAGGTGTGGCGCTTGTACTGCTGATTTGAAGATGTCTATTGTTAGTTTTTTTAAGTCAACTCTGGTTAAGCCGAACTCTACATTTGGTGAAATGCTATTAAGTTGTAATAGTTGATCTATCTCTCGCTCACAGATAACTTGTGAATGATGAATTTTATTCCTGATACTGCGAATGGTTTTCCCCCACGCCTTACAGGCGTTTAATCGCCAGTTATTCCTCTGTTGATCATCCTTTAACAGGTATAGTAACTCCTGATTTCTTATGCAGTTTTCCCTGTGTTGATTCATTCTTTCTGACATACGGTTATAATCTGAAGGTGTGTATTTTGCTTGAGGTTTTCCATCCTGGAATATTTTATGAAAGTAATGGATGTATAGTTTTTGCTTTAATGTTCTTAATATTTTTATGAGATCATCACCTTTATCCATGGCTTGTAAAGCTTTATCATTTATAGCCCAGCGTTTGATTTCTCTGGCAGCTGATTGGAAGTCATCATTTGAAGCTGATCGTGCTTCAAGTTTTTTTAATGTTTTTTTAAATAACTCAAATGCATCGTGGCTGGTCATCCCGGCGAGTGAGTCTTCTATGTCGACTATATCGTTGCGGAAGTTACGCCATAGTGAAATACATTGATCTGAAACAGTCTTATTATGTACTAGCTCATTGATTATTTTTTCTATTTCAGGTTTTTTCTTGTGGTTATTAATTTTTTCTTCATGAATAGTTAAAATCCTGACAGTCACTGCTGATAGTAAGCTCTGTGTATCCTTAAGAAGGAGATGATTGTTACTAATGAATGGGTGGTATGTCTTTCTAAATATATATAAAGCTCTTAATAAGGCTAGTTCTTGCTCTACACTTTTCTCTGGATGGTGTTCGGGAAGTACCTTGTCAAATTCAGATTTAAGAATTTGACATAGTAACCGTTCTTGAAATGGATCCCGTCCTTGATGATCAGCTAGAATATCAGATGCAGGATTAAGATCACCTGATGCGATCAGAAAATCCACTTTGTGGCCAAAATTATAATTAACTGAGTCAGTTTGGCTAAGAGATTTTTCAAGAGATTCCACTCTTTGTAAATATTTTTTTCTTTTCATATTATCGATGAATTCAAATTTCCATGCTGGCCCCCCTTCTCCAAGTGTCCATTTGATACGATTGATTGCCCATCGGTTATCACCTCTCTGGGGGAAACTTAGAGTGAATTGTAGATATTCTAATTCTGACTCTATGATGCCTGTGAGTGTTAACTGTATTTCATGTCTGATTTCATTACTGTCATCTGATCTATGGTATGGATAATAATTAAAATAAATGATGCTCTGCTGGAGTACCTCAAAATACTCTTTAGCATACCCGGGGCTGGCCTGAGTTCTAATTGCTGTAATACAGGGGTGTAAGGTATCTTCGTATATGCTTTCAAAACTCAGCCTCAGTTTCTTGAAGTGAGTGCTGTTGTTTTTACAGTCGAGTTTATGATGCAGGTGTTCTATACAAGCAGTTACTCTGAGACAGCGTTCAATGGGGTCTTTGATTTTATCTAATTGTATTTCTAAATTCTTATGATAAAGAGCAATTTGCTCAATAAATCCTTTTTCCAATGCCCTTGGGGCTTCAGGAGGAATCAAACAGTTGGATTGTAATGCTGCTTGTATTCTAATAATGTTTTGATGATTGCACAGACGTTCTTTTATTTTTTTCTGATCATTACTTCGTGCAATATCAGGATCAAGATTTTTTCTGGTTGAGACTTTTTTTAGCTTTTCTGCATAACTAACTGGTTTTATACGAGTATCTACGCATTTGTTTTCGTTTATGGGGGTGGCTTCCACTGAAGGTGTTAAAGGGAGTGGGTGTTTGGCAAAAGATTCTGCTTCACCAGCCTTATGCTCCCTTGATATAGGGTATTGGGGGGTCAGTCTGGATTCTGTCTGAATGGCTCTTACTTGGCTTGGAGTGAGGAGGATACATTTTTTTTTGGTGATGCAAGCTTTATTGTAAACCGTGGTCTCTATATCTTTATGTGAATCTACCTTTCTTGAACTGCTACCCACTTGAGAAGTTTCAATTGATTCAGGAGCTTTTGTAAGCTTTTCGTATTTAGTTAGGCGCGGATCAGTCCATAAATGATTGCCAGCTTGTAAGCTTTTCATATAAATAAAAGGCTCTTATTGGAATTAGAGCCATTTAGTGTAGACATATATGAATAGCCTGCAATATAGAAAATTAATTTTATTGCAGTTAAACACTATCAGAACTGAGGGCTAAGAATTGAATTTTTCATGTAGTGCTACCCCAGAGGAGCAACACTTTTCAGAATCAGCCGAACCAGCATGGTTTGCCGGGTGACACCAGTTTTGGAAAATATTGAACGAAGGTGAACCCGGGCTGTATTACGGCTTATAAACAGTGTCTCCGATGCCTCATCCAGGGTCAGGCCGTTGGTCCGGTGCATAGCCAGCAGGGTTTCCGCTGGAGTCAGGTCGAATAAAGTTTTAACAATTTCCTGGGCAGGTTGTGATTGTCTTTCCGGATCGCTGACAAATATAGCAATTTACGGGCGCTTTCCAGTACCGGACCATTGAGAGGAAGGAATGGAACGAATGATGATCCCGTTTTCCTGACAGGCGTGCAATCCGCATAGCCTGAACGATGGAGGGTGTGTTATTACGCGGATGAGCCAATGTTTCCTTGATAAGTTCCCGGAATTTTCGAGTATCCTGCTGAGTACCAATCTGAAGGGCCCGGTTGCTGACTCTCAGTCCATCATCTTCAGTTTCCAGTTCCCTGGCCACCTTATTAATTTCAAGGACTTTGCCTTCTTCATCAAGAATAATGGTGCCTACCGCCAGCTGGTCCACTGCACCGGCATAGAGATTGCGTTCCGCTTCCATACGGTTCAGCTGCATATGTAGCTGAACGGTCCGTATCAGGTGAGGAATCAGGGTTTCAATCAGCCACTTGTCATTATTGCTGAAAGCTTGTTCTTCAGCTCCGCGGCTGATTCTCAGGCTGCATCTGGTACCATCGGGGGGTGTAGATATCCGTGCCTAAAATATGGTGCACATTAATCGGGGCCAGAAACTGCTGAAAATACTCGGACTGGTGTCGTTCATCTTCAGGGATGAACTCATCGAGTGTTACCACTTGCCCGCTGGGCAGATCAACGAAGGGATCCAACGCAAAGAAATGCTCATTATAGGAGAATAAGCGCCTCATAATGATGTTTACCTCCAGTGCTGAGAATCAGGCCTTCTGTGTCTTGTGATGGGGGACGTAGAATGCGTGTGGAGAAGCTGGCGCCAATCTGCTGCTCCAGAGTTTCCAGAAATAGCTTCCAGGGCACTTTGCATTGTAATCCCCCGTACAGCTTATCCACCAAATCACTGAATGCTTCGACACCGATGGTTTTGCTCATTAGGTTTTTCTTTTTTATGATCAGAATGATGATTGGAAGATCCATTTTGAGCGTGCTTATCACCTGAAAGACGATGTAATTCCACGGTTGTGTGGATTTTACCCGGTAGACAGTGATGCCTTTTGTGCAGTGATTGAACTTTGCATCAGGGCATTACTTCGTTTCAGTTCTTCTGAAAAGATTGAGTCGGGTATCAG